>JAOPWP010000087.1 GCA_025965615.1 Frankiales bacterium | reverse complement strand
GGGCCGCCGCGGCCTCGGGCCGGTCCAGGTCGACCGTCGCGTCGTCGACCCTGCCGCCTTCACCCAGGCGATGGCGCACTGGCGTCCAGACGTGTTCCGGGACGCCGAGTCGGCCTGACGCTCCACCCGATTTGGGTCGTCGCCGGGAGGTCCGCTAACGTTGTGTTCACCGACGCGGGGTGGAGCAGCTCGGTAGCTCGCTGGGCTCATAACCCAGAGGTCGCAGGTTCAAATCCTGCCCCCGCTACAGAAGAAGTGCCGGTCAAAGGCCCCGCCGCCCGCAAGGGCGGTGGGGCCGTTGGTCGTGCGTAGGCACCTCATAGGCAACGCCGACCGTGCATGACCGCTCCCGACAGCCCACCCGCCCATGGTGGGGCCTCATCAGGTGCGACTGAAGCTTCCGCGCCACCGCTTCGCCGCCGCACTCCGACTCCTCGGGTCGCCGTGTCGAGCGGCTAAAAGCGGGGTAACGGGCGGGCGCAGACCTGAGTGGGGAGGCGCTCATGCTGGTGCACCTGTACGGGGATGCGTGCCGCCGTCGCCCATCAAAAGGCGCACTGGCCGACCAACGCGGTCGTCCGGATCCCCGGGCGGCCAGAACGAGCCCTTCCGATCGCGTCATGGTCCACCCGCAGAATCCGCGCCGAGCTACACCACGCGATGGGACGTCACCACGCCGAGCGCGGTGTACAGGTCACCTGGGCTGACGGTCACCGTGCTACTTCGGCGTCGGCCCGTCCGGTCTTGAGGGTGTGAACCTCGGCCTGCAGGTCGAGCTAGTCCTCGTCATGCCATGACGGCCGTCAGCGCTGACCACATGAGGACGGCAGGGAACGCGGGCCGCTTCCAGTGCGGGCTCCGCCCGACGCGCCTCTGGCGCTGGTCTGGGCTCGTCGGGAGAGGCCCCGCGCGGTGCTGAACAGTCCATCGCTCACCGGTGACCTACCTCTTCGGCCGCGTCACCAGGACAGGGCACGGGGCGGAGTGCTGGACCCGCTGGGCCGTGGCGCCGAGCAGGATCGTCTCGCTGAGCCCGCCGCTTCCGCTCGCGACCACGATCAGGTCGGCGCGGTGCTCCGCGGCGGCCTTGACGATCTGGGCTGCTGGCGAGCCGCTCAGGATCCGCCGGTGCACGACCGGCACTCCCCAGCCCTCGAACTCGGCCGCGACGACCCCTGCGGCGGCGTTGGCCTCTTCGCGGAAGCTGAGCCGGGTGGGGTCGTCGGGGCGGTCACCGCCGAGCTCGTTGGCGAACGGCACCGTCGCGAGGGGGCTGATGACCGCGACGACCGAGACCTGCTCGACTTTCGCGACGTCGGCGAACGACATGAACTGCTGCGCCGCCGCCAGCGACTGCTTCGACCCGTCGGTCGCGACCATGACGTGCACGTCAAGCCTCCCCACCCGTTGCGATCCCCTTGCTGCTCCGGCCGCCGGCGGCGCGCTTCACGAGATAGAGCGCGACGCCGAGGGCGAGCAGCCCCGCCACCCAGTACAGGGAAGCAGGGTCGTCGATGACCACATAGCCCAGCAGCACGATGTTGCCGAGGACGCCGAGGTAGAGCAGCGCGGTGTTGGCGCGGTAGGAGTCCTCCGTCTCGCCCTCGCCGCGCAGCTTCAGCGCCGAGACGATGACGAGGGCGTAGATGAACAGCAGGAACACGACCGTGACCGTGGCCAACCGGCCGACGATGTCCAGGTCGGGGTCCACGTTGCTGAGCACCTCGCCGATGATGAGCAGCGACGCGACGACCAGGGTGGAGAAGACCAGCGCGACGTACGGGCTGCGCCGCGTCGGGTGGATCTTCGAGAACACGGCGGGAACCACGTCCTCCCGGCCCATGCCGTAGAGGATCCGGGACTGCGTGACGATCGACACCAGCGTCGTGTTGGTGATGGCGATCATGGCGATGACCGCGAAGACCTTGAGCATCACCTCGACCGAGCCCGGCAACACGTCGGCCCGGACGACCTCGAGCAGCGCCGCGTCGGCTCCGGCCAGGGTGCCAACGGGGACCACCAGGGCCGCGGACATGGCCACCAGCACGTAGATGAGGCCGGCCGCCGCCATCCCCCCGATGAGGGCTCGCGGGAAGGTCTTGGACGGGTTGATCGTCTCCTCGGCGACGTTGGCGGCGTTCTCGAAGCCCGTCATCGCGAAGAAGGCCAGGGCCACGCCGGCGACGATGGCGAAGATCGGGTTGCCCTCGGCGGTGAAGGACGTCAACACGCTGAAGTCGGCGTCACCCCGCACCACGACGATGATCCCGATGACCATGACGAGGACCAGCCCCGAGATCTCGATGAACGTCATGATCATGTTGACCACGACCGACTCGGTGATGCCGATGAAGTTCACGAGGGTCAGGAGCACGACGAACACGAGCGTGACCAGCAGCGCCGGGACGAGGTCGAAGATCGAGCCGAAGTAGCGGGCGAAGCCTGTGGCCAGCGAACCCGAGGCGGCGAAGACCGCCGACAGCGAGCAGATCGTGATGAGGAAGGTCAGCACGGGGTTCCGGAACGCCTTGTGCACGTAGAGCGAGGCGCCGGCCGCCTGGGGGAACTTCGTCGCCAGCTCGGCGTACGCCAGCCCGGTGATCGTCGCGAGCGTGACTCCGGCTGCGAAGGCGATCCAGAAGGCGCCCCCGACCGCGCCGGCGACCAGGCCGATCAGGACGTAGACCCCGGACCCCAGGACGTCGCCCAGGACGTAGAAGAACAGGAGGCGACCCGTGATCGACCGGGTGAGCTCCTCGGGGGGAGTACCCGCTGGCTCTGTGTCCGTCTGACGCGACATGGGCAGGTGTCTACCCCTACCTCGTGTCACGCGCACCACTGCGTCGTTGCCCCCCTGCGCCGCCACCGAGTGATCAGCGCGGCAGGGGGAAGACGGTGCGGCGAGGGCCCCGCGCCCTCGAAGCGCCGCTCTGAGAAAGTGTTCCCCGCGACACTCGTCCGTGGTGTCGTACCAGGACCGCCTTCACCGCCCCGGGAGGACCCGCCGTGACCAGCACCGACCAGCCGCAGCCGCAGCCCAGCTTGATCGAGCGGGTCATCGCCAGGCGCGTCGAGGCGGCCATGGAGCCCAAGCCGGCGAACGAGACGGTGCTGAAGGTGCAGCAGCCGATCTACGACCTGATGAACAAGTTCTACTTCAGGCTCGAGATCGACGGGTGGGACCGGGTGCCGGACGAGACCTGCCTGCTGATCGGCGTGCACTCAGGCGGCGCCCTGACGATGGACGCGTGGACGCTCGTCAACGCCTGGCACAAGCGCTACGAGGGCAAGCGGCTCCTGCACGGCACGGCGCACGACGTGCTCATGGCTGCGCCTGCTCTCGGTGACTACTTCCGGGCCACGGGGGTCATCGCGGCCAACCGCAAGAGCGTCGGCGCAGCCCTCGCGAAGGGGGAGGACGTCATCGTCTGGCCGGGTGGTGAGGTCGACGCGATGCGCAACTGGCGCAAGCGCGACGTCGCGACGCTCGGTGGCCGCAAGGGCTTCGTGCGCCAGGCGATGCGCTCCGGTGTGCCGATCCTGCCTGTGGCCTCGGTCGGCGGTCACGACACCGTCTTCGTGGTCTCCGAGGGCAAGTGGCTGGCGAACGTCGTCGACAAGTTCGGCGGCCTGAGCTCCAAGCTGCGAGGAGCGAACATCCCCATCGTGGCCGGCTTCCCCTTCCCGCTCGCGGTCGAGGTGCTCCCGGCCCACCTCCCGCTGCCCGCCAAGATCCGCACGGAGCTGCTCGACCCCATCGAGGTCGACCACGACCCGGAGCGCCTCGGCGACACCGCCTACGTCCAGAAGATCTACGACCAGGTGGAGCGCGAGATCCAGGCCGGCATGGACCGCCTGGCCGCCAAGCGCCGGTTCCCCGTCTTCGGCTGACCGCCGCCGGCCGCGGGCGGTTGACCACCCGAACGGGGGTCCGCCCGGCGAGCGCTGGCCCCGATGGGACCTGCTGAGACCCATCAGAGGAGCCCCGCCGTGGTCACGTTGCGCACCAACTCCCTCCTCCGGGGCGCCCGGCTCGCCGCACTCCCAGGCATGTACGCCGGGCGCACCGCCCTGGGCGTGGCCAAGAAGGTGGGAGGCGCCCCCGCCGAGGCGGTGGCCGAGGAGGTGCAGCGGCGCACCGTCGAGCAGCTGTGCCGGACGCTCGGTGAGCTCAAGGGCGGGGCGCTCAAGCTCGGCCAGGCCCTGAGCGTGCTCGAGGCCGTCCTGCCCGAGGAGCTCGCGGCCCCGTACCGCGCGACGCTGAACGCCCTGCAGCACGCCGCCCCGCCGCTCCCGTGGACCACCGTCGAGCGGGTGCTCGTCGCCGAGCTCGGACCCGACTGGTCGACCCGGCTCACGCTCGAGCACGCACCGGCCGGGGCCGCGAGCATCGGTCAGGTGCACCGCGGGCAGTGGCGGGCCACCGCTGACGCCGATCCGGTCGCGGTCGCGGTCAAGGTGCAGTACCCCGGGGTCGCGAAGGCGCTGCAGTCCGACCTGCGCCAGCTGCGCCGGATCGCTCGGCTGCTGGGTCACCTCGGCCACCTCGCCGACGCCACCGGTCTGGTCGACGAACTCGCTGCCCGGCTCGACGAGGAGCTGGACTACGAGCGCGAGGCCGACAACCAGCGGCGGTTCGCGTCGGCTTTCGTCGACGACCCGATGGTGGTCGTCCCCGCCGTCCACCACGCCACGAGCAAGGTGCTCGTCACCGGATGGCTTGACGGGATCCCCCTGTCGAGCCGGATCCACGACGCCGGCCTGACCCGGGTCGAGCGGGACCGGATCGGCACGGCGCTCGTGCACGCCATCTACGCCGGACCCGAGCTGACCGGGCTCATGCACGGGGACCCGCACCCCGGGAACTTCCTGCTGCTGGCCGACGGGCGGGTCGGGGTGCTCGACTTCGGCGCTGTGCACCGCCTGCCCGGAGGCATCCCGGCACCGCTCGGGCGCAACGCCGCGCTGGTGCTCAACGGCGACGAGGCGGGGCTGATGGAGGCCATGACCGGCCTGGGGTTCCTCGCCCCGGACGCCCCGGTCACCGTCGCCGAGGTGATCGACTACCTCTCGCCGATGAGTGAGGTCTTCCGGGGCTCGACGTTCACCTTCACCCGCAGGTGGTTGCGTGAGGAGGCGGTCAAGCTGGCGAACCCCCGCTCGAGCTCGCACACCGTCGCGTCGCACCTGCGGCTGCCGCCGGAGTACCTCATGCTCCACCGGGTCGCCCTCGGCCTGGTGGGACTGCTGTGCCAGCTCGAGGCGACGGTGCCCCTGCGCGCGATGGAGCTGCGCTGGTCTCCCGGCTTCCGCGACGGGATGGCGGAGCACCTCGGGGTGGACAGCGACGACCTGCTGGCCCAGGCGACGACGGAGCTCGCCCTGCGGCACGGCGGCCCGACCGCGCGGCCCGTGCGCCCGGCGAGGAAGGGCCTGGTGGCGGTGTGAGCCCGCGCCGCACGGGGGCGAGATCGCCGACGCGGCGGCGGGTGCGGAAGCCCGTTGAGCAGGCGTACGGACCTGACGCCCCTCGAGCGACCGGCTCCTCGGGGCGGCACGGGGACCTGGGCCTGCCCAGGTCCTGGGAGGCAGGTCATCGTCGGTGCCTGCGGACCCGGGGGAGGGGCCGCCTCGGTCGGTGACGGGGTGTCCGTCGGCGGCCCGAACGACCGCACCTCCGCTGCGTAGGTGACCCTGCTCGTCACGGCTCCGGTCGCGGCAGGCGTCATCTGCTTCGTCCAGTAGGCCCGGCCCGGCGTGCGGACCGCCTCGCCCCGCCCTACCGTTCCGGGATGACGACGGCTGTCCTGTGGCTCCGCCGCGACCTGCGGCTCGGCGACCACCCTGCTCTGGCCGCTGCGCAGGACTGCGCCGACGAGGTCGTCCCGCTGTTCGTGCTCGACGACGTCCTGCTGGGCCCCGCCGGTGCCCCGCGCCGTGCCTTCCTGTTCCGGTGCCTGCGCGACCTGCAGGAGCGGACCGGCGGGGCGCTAAGGGTGCTGCACGGCCGGCCGCAGGACGTCCTCCCCGACCTCGTGCGACGGGTGGGTGCCTCGAACGTCCACATCAGCACCGACGCCGGGCCGTACGGCCGCACGCGGGACGCAGCCGTCGCCGCTGCGCTGGGCGAGGTCCCGCTGCTGGACCTCGGTTCCCCGTACGCCGTGACGCCCGGTTCGCTGACCAAGGCCGACGCGTCGCCCTACCGCGTCTTCTCGCCGTTCTTCCGGGCCTGGCAGGAACGGGGCGTGCGGGGTCCTGCGGTGGCCGAGGGACCGGTGCGCTGGACGGACGGGGGAGTGCCGACGGTCGCCGTGCCGGACGACCCCGACCTCGGCCCCGTCGAGCTGCCCGAGGCGGGGGAGCGGGCCGGTCTCGCGCGGTGGCGGGAGTTCGCGGACGCTGACCTGGCCGACTACGCCGAGCAGCGCAACCGGCCCGACGCCGACCGGACGTCGCAGCTGTCGGTCTACCTGAAG
The DNA here is from genome assembly GCA_025965615.1 of Frankiales bacterium. Lineage (GTDB taxonomy): Bacteria > Actinomycetota > Actinomycetes > Mycobacteriales > SCTD01 > SCTD01. The sequence continues at coordinate 37,326 of JAOPWP010000087.1, read as the reverse complement.
TACGGGTGCGTGCACCCCCGCACCCTGCTCTCCGACCTGGGCGAGGGACCAGGGCCTGCGGCCTACCGCCGGGAACTGGCCTTCCGCGACTTCTACGCCGACGTGCTCTGGCACGCTCCGGACACCGCCCGAGACGAGGTCCAGGCGCCGATGAGCGGCTTGTCCTACGACACCGGCCCCGAGGCCGAGCGGCGCTGGGAGGCGTGGGTCACCGGGACGACCGGCTACCCCATCGTCGACGCGGGCATGCGCCAGCTCGCGGGGGCGGCGTGGATGCACAACCGGATGCGCATGGTCACGGCATCGTTCCTCACCAAGGACCTGCACCTGCACTGGCGGCGCGGGGCGGCCCACTTCCTGGCGCTGCTGCGGGACGGCGACCTGCCGTCGAACCAGCACGGGTGGCAGTGGGTCGCTGGGACCGGGACGGACCCCTCGCCGTACTTCCGCGTGTTCAACCCGGTGCGCCAGGGGCGCGAGCACGACCCGGACGGCGCCTACGTCCGGCGCTGGGTGCCGGAACTCCGCGACGTCGCCGGGGCGGCAGTGCACGAGCCCTGGCTGCTCCCCGGTGGCGTGCCGACCGGCTATCCCGAACGGGTCGTGAACCACGCGGACGAGCGGGTGGTCGCTCTGGAGCGCTACGCCCAGGTGCGCGGCTAGCTGGTCGTGGTGGCGCACGCTCACCCGGGCCGTGCGGGATGTCCCGGTACGTGCGCCGCGCTCGGCATCGCCCTCAAGCGCACCCGCCCTACCGCCCACAGACGAACGGGAAGATCGAACGCTTCCACCGCACCCTCGCTGACCGGTGGGCCTCCAAGCGCATGTACTCCAGCGAGTCAGCCCGCCGAAAGGCACTACCGGCCTGGCTGCACGAGTACGACCACCACCGGCCCCACACCGCGATCGGCAAGACCCGCCCGTCACGCTTGACCAACCTGCCTGGGCAGTACACCGAGAGGATGGGCGCGGGCTCCCGCACCCCCGGCAGCTCGCGCCTCGCGCAGCGCCGCCCCCCGGCCGAGGGACACCGCCCTGCCGGGCGTGCCGTCGTGGACGGTTCGGGAAGGATCCGAGGTGAGACTGTCGGGGATCGCGGTTAGCGTGCTCGACATGCCGCCTTCTGCCGACGTCGACCTCGTCCTCTACGGGGCCAGCGGGTTCGTCGGTGCGCTCACCGCGGCCTACCTCGCAGAGCATGCCCCGGCCGGCACGACGATCGCCCTGGCGGGGCGGTCGGCGGACCGGCTCGTCGCCGTGCGCGACCAGCTCGGTGGGGCCGCGTCCGAGTGGCCGGTTCTCGTCGCGGACTCCTCCGACCGTGCTGCCGTCGCCAGGCTCGCCGAGCAGGCACGGGTGGTCGTCACGACCGTCGGCCCCTACGCGCGGTACGGCCTGCCCCTGGTCGAGGCCTGCGCCGCGGCCGGCACCTCCTACGCCGACCTCACCGGTGAGGTGCTCTTCGTCCGCGACAGCATCGACGCGGCCGACGTGACGGCTCGGAGCTCAGGCGCGCGGATCGTCCACGCCTGCGGCTTCGACTCGATCCCCTCCGACCTCGGGGTCCAGGCGACGGCCGAGCGGGCTGCCGCTGACGGGGCGGGCCAGCTCACCGACACCCAACTCGTCGTCGTCTCGATGCGCGGGGGCGTCAGCGGGGGCACCGTCGACAGCCTGCGTGCGCAGGTCGACGCGGTGAAGGCCCAGCCGGGCCTGCGCCGGGTGCTCGCGGACCCCTATGCCCTCACCCCTGATCGCTCGGCCGAGCCGGCGCTCGGCACCGAGAGCGACACGGTCGTCGTCGGCCGGTCCGGCCGCCGCTGGACCGGTCCGTTCGTCATGGCCCCGTTCAACACGCGGATCGTCCGCCGCAGCAACGCCTTGCAGGACTGGGCCTACGGCCGGACCTTCCGCTACAGCGAGGCCATGAGCTTCGGGTCGAGCCCGCTCGGACCCGTGCTCGCGGCGGGCACGGCTGCCGGTGTCGCGGGAGCCAGTGCGGGACTCGGCTTCGGTCCGACCCGGTCCGTGCTCGACCGGCTGCTGCCCGCACCGGGCAGCGGGCCCGACGAGAAGGCGCGTGCGGCTGGCCACTTCCGCATGGAGATCACGGCCTCGACCACGAGCGGGGCGCGCTACCGCACCACCGTCGCGGCGAAGGGTGACCCGGGCTATGCCGCGACGGCCGTCATGCTCGGCCAGAGCGGGCTCTGCCTCGCCCTCGACGACCTGACCGGCTCGGAGGGCGGGGGCGTGCTGACCCCCGCGACGGCCATGGGCGGGCTCCTGGCCGACCGGCTGCGGACCGCCGGTTTCACCCTCTCCACCGAAGCGGTGTGACAGCGACTGCGGGCGCCGGCTCCTCTCCTGCTCTGACCCGTGGGTACGGCCCGCTCCTGCGCACGCCCGGCGCCGCAGCCTTCACGTGGGCCGCGGCGGTCGGTCGCCTCCCGATCGCCATGCTGGGCATCGGCACGGTCCTGCTCGTCGAGGACCGCCGCGGCTCGTACGCCCTGGCCGGGCTGGTCAGCGCGGCCTACGCCCTGGGACTCGCCGTCCTCGCCCCCCTGATCTCCCGAGCGGTGGACCGCCGTGGTCAGCGCGTCGTGCTGCCGTTCGCGCTGGGGCTCAGCACTCTCGGTGTCTTCGCACTGGTCCTGCTCGCCGGGACGCAGGCGCCGGCGGGTTGGCTGGTCGCCGCCGCTGCGGTCATGAGCGCCTCGTCCTCGCAGCTGGGGTCGTGCGTGCGCTCGCGGTGGAGCGACCTGCTGACCGCAGCCGACCGTCAGGGCGACATCGCGAAGGCCTACGCCTGGGAGAGCGTCGTCGACGAGGTGGTCTTCGTCTTCGGTCCTCTCGTGGTCGTGACCTGCGCCCTGCTCGACCCCGCGGTCGGCCTGGCCCTCGCAGCGCTGCTCGGCGCGATCGGCACCCTCGCGCTCGTCGCTCAACGCTCCACGGAACCTCCTGTGCGCAGCGCGTCAGGCGGCCGACACCCGAGCGCCCTGGTCTCGCCGGGGCTGCGCACGCTCACCGTCTCGATGCTGTTCGTCGGGGTTCTGTTCGGCACCGTCGAGGTCAGCATGGTGGCCTTCGCCGAGGAGCGGGGGAGCGCCGCCGCCGGGGGGCTTCTGCTGGCCCTCGTCGCCGGCGGCAGCGCGGCCGCCGGTCTCGGCTACGGCCTCGTGCACTGGGCAGCGCCGCTGCACCGGCGCTTCCTGATCGCCCTGGTCGGCCTGGCGTTCGGCCTCGTCCCCATGACCTTCGCGCCCAGCGTCGCGCTGATGGCGCCAGCAGCCCTGCTCGCCGGCATCGCCATCAGCCCGTCCCTGATCGGGGCCTTCGGTCTCGTCGACCCGCTGGTCCCGCCCGCCGCCCGCACGGAGGGCTTCAGCTGGCTCAACTCCGGGCTCGGCGTCGGCGTGGCCGCCGGCTTTGCCGCCTCGGGCGCGGTGGCCGACAGCAGCAGCGCCCGTACCGCCCTGCTCGTCGCCCTGGGTGGGGCGGTCGCGGCCGCCGCAGTGGGGTTCGCGTTCCGCCGCACCCTCGTCCCGAGGGACGCCGTCTAGGCCCGTCGGTGACGGTCCCGGCCCGGAAGGCCGGCCAGCCCCGCTCGAGGTGATCGGCTGGGTGAACCCGCTCGAACGCGACGAGCCTGCAGGACCACCCAACCGATCATCGTGTCCAGCTGCTTGATCGGCTGGGTGGACCCGTACGCACGTGTGGGCGTCGGAGGCCACCCGACCGATCATCGCGTCCGGCTGGGTGATCGGCTGGGTGAACCCGTACGCAGGTGTGGGCGTGGGAGGCCACCCGACCGATCATCGTGTCCCGCTGGATGATCGGCTGGGTGAACCCGTGCTCAGGCTGGCACCGGCCAGGCACCCGGCGCCCCTGGTCGCAGGGGCGCGGTCTAGACCTCGGTGACCGGGTTGCCGGTCGGCAGGTTCGCGACGCGCAGCTCGCCGCGCGCGACGAGGCGGTCCTGCTCGTCCCGCACGTCGATCGACCACAGCTGCTGGGTGCGTCCGCGGTGGATCGGAGTCGCCACCGCCGTGAGCTTCCCCTCGCGCACCGCTCGCAGGAAGTTCGTGTGGTTGCTCGTGCCGACGACGTTGCCGCGGTCGCCGTACCAGACGGCACCCGCAACGCTCCCCACCGTCTCGACGACGGAGCAGAGCACGCCGCCGTGCAGCAGGCCGTACGGCTGGAGCAGCTCGGGGCGCACCGTGAACTCGGCGCGGACCTCGTCCTCGGTGGCGGAGGTGATCTGCAGGCCGAGCAGTGCGTCGAAGCCCTTGTGGTCGTACCCGATCGGTGTCATGCCGGCGAGCGTAGGCCGCACCTACGATGGACCCATGACCGTGGCGGATGCAGAGCGCCCCGCCAGCACCGACCTCGCCACGACCGAGGCGGTCCGCCGGCGGACCTTCGCCGTCATCAGTCACCCCGACGCCGGCAAGTCGACCCTGACCGAGGCGCTGGCCCTGCACGCCCGGGTGATCCAGCAGGCCGGTGCCATCCACGGCAAGGCGGGCCGCAAGAGCACGGTGTCCGACTGGATGGACATGGAGAAGGCGCGCGGCATCTCGATCAGCTCCGCCGCTCTGCAGTTCGGCTACGGCGACTGCGTGATCAACCTCGTCGACACCCCGGGCCACGCCGACTTCTCCGAGGACACCTACCGCGTGCTGGCCGCGGTCGACTGCGCCGTGATGCTCCTCGACGCGGCGAAGGGGCTCGAGCCGCAGACCATGAAGCTGTTCGACGTGTGCCGCCACCGGGGGATCCCGGTGCTGACGGTCGTCAACAAGTGGGACCGGCCGGGCCTCGAGGCCCTGCAGCTGATGGACGAGATCCGGGACCGCACCGGGCTGGAGCCGACGCCGCTCACCTGGCCGGTCGGCATCGCCGGTGATTTCCGGGGCGTGCTCGAGCGCTCGACCGGTGACTTCCTCCGGTTCACCAGGACCGCGGGTGGAGCGACCATCGCGCCGGAGGAGCGGGTGCCTGCCGAGCGTGCCGCCGAGCAGGAGGGGGAGGCCTGGCACACCGCGGTCGAGGAGACCGAGCTGCTCGAGGCCCTTGGTCAGGTCCACGAGCAGTCCACCTTCCTCGACGGGGTGACCACCCCGGTGCTGTTCGGCTCGGCGGTGCTCAACTTCGGCGTGCGCCAGCTGCTCGACACCCTGCTGGCCGTCGCTCCACCGCCCGGGCCGCGACCGGACGTCGAGGGGGTTCCCCGCTCGCTCGACAAGCCCTTCAGCGCCTTCGTCTTCAAGATCCAGGCCGGCATGGACACCGCCCACCGCGACCGCCTCGCCTACGTGCGGGTCTGCTCCGGGGTCTTCGAGCGGGGCTCGGTCGTCACGCACTCCTCGACCGGCAAGCCCTTCGCGACGAAGTACGCCCAGCAGGTGTTCGGTCGCGAGCGCGAGACCGTGGACCGCGCCTACCCGGGCGACGTGGTGGGGCTCGTCAACGCCGCCGCGCTGCGGGTGGGTGACAGCCTCTACGTCGACGAGCCCGTCACCTTCCCGCCCATCCCGAGCTTCGCCCCCGAGCACTTCGCGGTCTGCCGCGCCGTGGACTCCGGGCGCTACAAGCAGTTCCGCCGCGGCATCGAGCAGCTCGAGCAGGAGGGCACGGTGCAGGTGCTGCGCTCGGACCTGCGGGGAGACCAGGCGCCGGTGCTCGCAGCGGTCGGCCCCATGCAGTTCGAGGTGGCCGAGCACCGGATGGCCGGGGAGTTCTCCGCTGCCGTGCGCCTGGACCGCCTCGAGTACTCCATGGCGCGCCGTACCGACCGCCAGTGGGCACAGGTCCTGGACCGCGAGAGTGGGGTCGAGGTGCTGGAGCGGACGAGCGACGGCGCGCTGCTGGCGCTGTTCGCCGGCAACTGGCGGCTCGCCCGCGTCCAGCGCGACCACCCCGATGCCGTGCTCGAGCCCCTCGTGGCAGCCAGCAGCTAGGCCCGATCCGTCACGCCGACCCGGGGCCAGGACCGTCGGCGTGCCTGATCTGCTGCCGAACGCCTCCTGAAGGGCTCGCCCGCACGTAGTGTCCTGGTTCGTGGACCCGAGCCGGCGCAGCACGCGCGCGCCTGACAGCTCGGGCATCCGCGCCGTCCTCGCGCTGGTGATGGCCCTCCTCGTCCTGGCCTGCGGCGGGTGGGACCTCGCCCGGTCGCCCGGGCGGAGTGCGCCGGTCACCGCCGCAACGACACCTGGCACCGCGTCTGCCGTCCCGGCGACGGGACGGGGGGGTGGGCTGAGCGCCTCTGACCAAGAGGCCCCGCTGCGGACCCTCGAAGCGCTCGCGGTCCCCCTCGCGGGGGTCCCGGCGCCGGTGCACCCGCCGGACTCCGACGGGCCCGGACGGGGGAGCGCCGACGCGCCCCGGGGCCCGTCCCCGTCACTGTCGGCCGCACCTCGTGAGGCCCCGGCGTCACCGGCGACGGGCGCTCGCAGCAGCCGGGGTCCTCCACCGGCGGCAGGCACCGACGTGACCCTGCCGCCCCGGCCCTAGGCCGCCCCCTCTGGAGACTCCGCTGTGACCCGTCCTCCCGTCCTCCGCGCCCTCGCGGCGCTGCTGATCCTCGGCCTGTCGGCCTTCTTCGCGATCGACCGCGAACCCAAGCTGGGCCTCGACCTGCGGGGTGGCACGTCCATCACCCTGGAGACCAAGGACTCGCCCACGACCGAGGCAGACGCCGAGGCCACCGATCGTGCTCTCGAGGTGCTCCGCCGCCGCGTGGACGCCCTCGGCGTGTCCGAGCCGACGCTCGCCCGGTCCGGCAGCAACCGCATCATCGTCGAGCTGCCAGGCGTGCAGGACGCAGCCAGGGCCGCAGACCAGCTCGGCAAGACCGCGCAGCTCACGTTCCACGCCGTCCTGGCCGCGCCTGACCCGACGGCAGGACGCCAGCCCGAGGTGGTCGACCCCAGCGGGCAGACGCCCTCCGGAGCCCCCGCTCCGGCCACCGTCCCCGCCCCGGCCACCGTCCCCGCGCCGGGGGCCGTGCCTGCTCCTGCGCCGCAGAACCGCGCGGCGGTCGGGCTTCCGGTGGACCAGGCCCCGTCCCCTCCCGTCGACCCGGCCGCTCCCGTCGTTCCGCCGGCCCCGGTCGAGGAGGAGGTCCCGATCCTTCCGGACGCCCCGCCCACCCCTCCGACGGCCTTCGACCCGACCCAGCAGCAGACGATCCTCGACGAGGACGGCCGGCCGATCGTCGTCGGACCGGCGGTCTTCACCGGCGAGGGCGTCGGCGACGCCTCGACCGGCGTCGACCCCCAGACCGGGACCGGTCGCTTCGTCACGATCGAGTTCCAGGGGGACGGCGGTCGTCAGTGGGAGGAGCTCACGGCGCAGGCGGCCTGCCAGCCGATCGGCGACCCGAAGCGGCGCGTCGCCATCGTGCTCGACGGCAAGGCGATCACCTCCCCGCCCCCCAACCCCAACGTGCAGTGCGGCGTGGGCATCCAGGGCGGCAGCACCCAGATCACGGGCGACTTCACCCTCGAGACGGGCACCGAGCTCGCCGTTCTCATCAAGGGCGGCTCCCTGCCCGTACCGGTCGAGATCATCTCTCGCAGCACCGTCGGCCCGACCCTCGGTCAGGAGGCGATCGACGCCAGCATCCGCGCCGGGATCATCGGCCTCGTCCTGACGACGATCTTCCTGGTCGTCGTCTACCGCTTCGTCGGGTTCCTCGCCGCCGTGGCGCTCGCCAGCTACGGCCTCATCTCCTACGGCGCGCTGGTCGCCCTCGGTGCGACGCTCACGCTCCCCGGGCTCGGTGGTCTGCTGCTGTCGGCCGGCCTCGCGATCGACGCGAACGTCCTCGTCTTCGAACGTGCCCGCGAGGAGTACGCCGCCTCGCGCAGCAAGCGGCTCATGCCGGCGCTCGACAACGGCTTCGCCAAGGCGTTCAGCGCGATCGCCGACTCCAACATCACGACGCTGCTGGCCGCGGGCCTGCTGTTCCTGCTGGCCGCCGGGCCGGTCAGGGGCTTCGGTGTCACCCTCGTGATCGGCGTGCTCGCCTCCGTCGTCTCGGCGCTGCTGGTCACCCGGGTCTTCACCGAGTTCGGCCTCAAGCGCGGGCTGCTGAACAAGCGACCGGGGATCACGGGCCTCGCCTCGCTCGGCCGGTTCCGCGTGTGGCTCGAGCGCCGGCAGCCCGACCTGATGCAGTGGCGCAAGCGCTACCTCGTCATCACCGGTGCCGTGCTCCTGGTGGCCGTGGCGGGCATGTTCGTCCGGGGCTTCAACTTCGGGGTGGAGTTCACCGGCGGCCGCGTCGTGGAGTACGCGACGAGCCAGAGCGTTTCCGTGGCGGACGCCCGCCGGGCCGTCAGCGACGCGGGCTTCCCGACCGCCGTCGTGCAGGAGAGCAACGGCGAGAACATCACCGTGCGCACCGGCAACATCGACGACGCCCAGGTCGAGCAGGTGCGGGCCGGGCTGGCGAGCGTCGGCGGCGACGTCCGCATCAACAGCGATGACCTGATCGGCCCGACGCTCGGCGACGAGCTGCGCACGAAGGCGATCCTGGCCCTCGCCATCGCCCTGCTCGCCCAGCTGGCCTACCTCGCGGTGCGGTTCCGGTGGACCTTCGCGGCGGGCACCGTGCTCGCGATGTTCCACGACGTGGTGATCGTCCTCGGCATCTTCGCCTGGCTGGGCAAGCCGATCGACGGGATCTTCCTCGCGGCGGCGCTGACCATCATCGGTGTGTCGGTCAACGACTCGGTCGTCACGATGGACCGCATCCGCGAGACGTGGGCGAAGAACCGCACGAAACCGCTTGCCCAGGTGGTGAACTCGGCCATCATCGCGACGGCGCCTCGTACGATCAACACCGGCATCGGCGCGTTCTTCATCCTCGGGGCCCTGACCGTCCTCGGTGGCCGCTCGCTGACCGACTTCGCCCTGGCCCTGCTGATCGGCCTGTTCGTCGGCACCTACTCCTCGGCGTTCGTGGCGTCGCCGCTGGTGCTGCTGTTCGAGCAGCGCAACTCCGCGCCGCCGCCGATGCCCAAGCGCAAGACGTCGAGCTCGGCGCAGCGCCGTCCTGCCAAGCGTCGGCCGCCGCCCCGGCCGGCACGGGCGGGGAGCGCGAGGAGCTAGTCCTGCGACGGTCGGGCGAGGGGTCGGGCGGAGCGGGGCGGGTCAGGAGGGCGGGGCGTGGAGGGCGACTTCAACACGATCCTGCTCGGATCGTCCGCCCTGCTGCTCGTCGCGGTCGTCGCCGTGCGGCTGGCGAGCAGGACGGGGCTGCCGTCGCTGCTGATCTACCTGGCGGTCGGGCTCGTCGTCGGTGAGGCCGGTCTCGGCATCCAGTTCTCCGACTACGGCCTGACGGCCGAGCTCGGGCTCCTGGCTCTCGCGCTGATCCTCGCCGAGGGAGGGCTGACGACACGCTGGTCGGTCGTGCGGCCGGTGCTGCCCTTCGCCGTCGTCCTCGCCACCGTCGGGGTCGCGATCAGCGTGGCAGTGGTCGCCGGCCTGGTCGTCCTGGTCCTCGGCGCCGACATGCGTACGGCCGTGATCCTCGGCAGCGTCGTGGCGTCGACGGATGCCGCGGCCGTCTTCAGCGTGCTCCGCCGGCTGCCCCTGCAGGGCCGGATCAGCTCGGTGCTCGAGGCCGAGTCGGGGCTCAACGACGCTCCGGTCGTGGTGCTGGTCGTGCTGGCATCGTCCGATGCCTGGGGGCGCACCTCGGTGCTGACGGGAGTGGGCACGGTCCTGGTGGAGCTCGTCGGCGGCGTCGCCCTCGGTCTCCTCGTCGGGCGCCTCGGACGGGAGCTCCTGGTGCGGGCAGCGCTGCCCACCTCCGGGCTGTACCCGCTGGCGACGGTCGCCCTGTGCCTGTTGGCCTTCGCCTCTGGCCAGGCGCTCCACCTGTCCGGCTTTCTCGCCGTCTATGTAGCGGCTCTGGTGCTCGGCAACTCGCCGCTGCCCCACCGGCGGGCCGTCCTCGGCTTCGCCAGCTCGACGGCGCTGCTCGCAGAAGCCGGCCTGTTCGTGCTCCTCGGCCTGCTCGTCAGCCCCGACCGGTTGCTCTCAGCCGTGCCCGAGGCCCTGTTCATCGGCGCGGTAGCCACGTTCCTCGCGAGGCCGATGGCTGTCGCGCTGTCGGCGCTGCCCTTCCGGCTGCCCTGGAAGGAGCAGGTGTTCCTGTCGTGGGCAGGGCTGCGGGGGGCGGTGCCGATCGTCATCGCCACCATCCCGATCACGGAGGGCGTCGTGGGGGCCGAACGCGTCCTCGACGTCGTGTTCGTCCTGGTCGTCGTCTACACCCTGGTCACGGCGCCCACCCTGCCCTGGGTCGGTCGTCGCCTCGGCGTGGTCGACAGCAACCTGGCCATGGACACCGAGATCGAGGTCGCCTCGCTCGAGCAGCTGCGCGCGGACCTGCTGCAGCTCAAGGTCGCCCCCACCTCGAAGCTGCACGGCGTCTACGTCGAGGAGCTGCGACTGCCCGTCGGGGCCCACGTCACGCTGATCGTCCGCGGCGGACGGACCATCGTGCCGGACCAGCACACCTACTTCGCCCATGGCGACCAGCTCCTGGTCGTGACGACCGGAGCGGTCCGCGACGAGACCGAGGCCCGGCTGCGGGCTGTCTCCCGGGGCGGAAAGCTGGCGCGCTGGAAGGGCGACCGGGGAGCGGACTAGCCCTTCCTCCACCTGCGCAGGGCGTGAAGAGCGAGCGCGAGCGGCCCTGCCGGGCCCCCGCCGCTGCACGTGACCACGATGGGCGCGCCGTGGGGAACGGCGGGGCACCCGAGCGGGTTGCTATGGGGGACCCCCGACCCTGGAGCTCACCATGTGGCTGCGCAGCAAGCCCGACCTGCCCACCCCCGAGACGGCCCTTCCTGGCCGGTCGACGCCCTTGCCGGTCCCCGACCGCCACGAGGTGCTCGGCACCCCGCTCACCCCGCCCTGGCCCGAGGGGTCCGAGGTGCTCTACGTCGCCATGGGCTGTTTCTGGGGCGCCGAGCGCTTCTTCTGGCAGATCCCGGGCGTGTTCACCACGGCCGCCGGCTACACCGGCGGGTTCACGCCGCACCCCACCTACGAGGAGACCTGCACGGGGCGCACCGGCCACACCGAGGCCGTGATGGTCGTCTACGACCCGTCCCGGACCGACGTCGAGACGCTGCTCAAGGCCTTCTGGGAGAACCACGACCCGACCCAGCTGAACGGGCAGGGAAACGACCACGGCACGCAGTACCGGACCGCGGTCTACCCCACGACCGAGGCCCAGCTGGCCGCTGTGCGCGCCTCGGCCGAGCGCTACCAGGCGGCCCTGTCCGCCGCCGGCTTCGGCGAGATCACCACCGAGATCAGGCCGTTCGCCGAGGCGGGCCCCTGGTACTACGCCGAGGCGTACCACCAGCAGTACCTCCACAAGAACCCGCGCGGCTACTGCAACCACGGCTTCTGCCAGGTGGCGTACGACCGTCAGGCCCTGACCGAGGTCGAGCTCCCCGCCTCGTGACGTGGCACCCTGCCAGGGTGCTGCCGACCAGGGACTCCCGCATCGTCGCGGGCGTCTCGGTCTGGGTCGTCGCCGTCCTCGGACTGGACGTCGGCGCATCGCTGCCCGAGCAGCACCTGTTGGGCCTGGGCACCTGGCTGGTGCTCGTCCTGGCCCTGCGAGGCGAGGACCGCACGACCCGGGTCCAGGTCGGCGTCGTCGTGGTCTACGCGACGATCATCGAGTACGTCTTCGCCGACTGGCTCGGCGTCTACGTCTACCGCCTCGAGAACGTGCCGTCGTTCGTCCCGCCTGGGCACGGCCTCATCTACCTGGCCGCCTTCGCCGTCGCGCGCAGCGCCTGGGCTCGCCGGCAGGCGAGGTGGCTGGTCCCCACCGCCCTCACCCTCGGGGGGTGCTGGGCGGTGTGGGGCGTGACCCTGTCGCCCCAGCAGGACCTGCTCGGTGCGTGGTGGTACGTCTGCCTGCTGCTGTTCGCGTGGAAGGGGCGAAGCCCCCTGCTCTACGCTGCCGCCTTCTTCGTCGTGAGCTACCTCGAGCTGGTGGGGACGTCGCTGGGCACCTGGACCTGGTCGACCGAGGACCCCACGGGACTGCTGTCGATCGGGAACCCCCCGAGCGGGATCGCCGGTGGCTACGCCTTCTTCGACGCCGCCGCGCTGTTCGTCGCGCCGCGGCTGCTCGCCCGCTGGGACGCCTGGCGGGGCGTGGGCCCCGCCGAGCCCGCTCAGAACCAGGCGACGGCCGTGTCGAGTGAGGTGGTGTCGAGCGCCTCGAGCAGGTCGAGCTGAGGCCCGGTCCGCGGGAGCTCGCAGCGGAAGAAGTAGCGCCCGGCCTGGCGCTTGCCCTCGTAGAAGTCCCCGGCCTTGCCGTCGGCCGCGAGCAGCTGCTCGAGCCAGACCCAGGCGAGGACGACGTGCCCGACAGCCTCGAGGTAGACCGAGGCGTTGGCGAGTGACACCTCGACGTCGCCGGCGCTCCAGACGGCGCTGGTCGCCTTGACCACCCGCTCCACGGCGTCGCCGAGCTGAGCGCCGAGCACGGCGAGCTCGCCGCCCCGCTCCGCTGCCCTGGCGGCGGTCGCCGACAGCGTCGTGGCGAGCAGCTGCAGACCGGCGCCGCCCTGCATGACGACCTTGCGACCGAGCAGGTCGAGGCCCTGGATGCCGTGGGTGCCCTCGTGGATCGGGTTCAGCCGGTTGTCGCGGTAGAACTGCTCGACCGGGTACTCCCGGGTGTAGCCGTAGCCGCCGAGCACCTGGATGGCGAGGCTGTTGGCCTCGAGGCACCACTGCGAGGGCCAGCTCTTCGCGATCGGCGTCAGCACGTCGAGCAGCAGCAGCGCGGAGGTACGGGCCTGCTCGGTCTCGCCGGTCTTCTGCTCGTCGAGCAGCCGCCCGCAATACAGGTTGAGCGCGAGTGCACCCTCCACGTAGGCCTTCTGCGCCAGGAGCATCCGCTTGACGTCAGCGTGCTCGATGATCGGCACCTGCGGCGAGGTCGGGTCCTTCGCCCCGATGGGGCGGCCCTGCGGGCGGCCCTTCGCGTAGTCGAGCGCGTGCAGGTAGCCGGTGTAGCCGAGCGCGGTCGCCCCGAGGCCCACGCCGACGCGGGCCTCGTTCATCATGTGGAACATGTACGACAGCCCGCGGTGCTGCTCGCCGACGAGATAGCCGACGGCGCCTGCCTGACCGCCCGGGGTGTGCTTGCCCTCGCCGAAGTTCAGCAGCGTGTTGACCGTGCCGCGGAACCCCATCTTGTGGTTGAGCCCGGCGAGGACGACGTCGTTGCGCTCCCCGGTCTCGACGACCGTCTTGGGGACGACGAACAACGAGATGCCCTTCACCCCGGCCGGTCCGCCCGGGACCTTCGCGAGCACGAGGTGGACGATGTTCTCGGTCAGCTCGTGGTCGCCCGCAGAGATCCACATCTTGTTGCCAAACAGGCGGTAGCTGCCGTCCTCCTGCGGCACGGCCTTGGTGGTGACGTCGGACAGCGACGAACCGGCCTGGGGCTCGGACAGGCACATCGTCCCGAAGAAGCGCCCGTCGACCATGGGCCGCACGTAGGTGTCGACCTGCTCCGCAGTGCCGTGCTCGAGCAGCAGGTTGATGCCCGCGATCGTGAGGAACGGGTAGCTGCTGGTCCCGACGTTCGCGGCCTGGAACCAGGCGAAGACCGCGTTGCCGATCACCGTCGGCAGCTGCAGGCCGCCGACCTGTTCGTCGAGGGTGCCGCCCAGGAGACCAGCCGAGGCGAAGACCTCGAGAGCTGAGCCGATCTCGGGGATCAGGTGCACGCGCTCGCCGTCGAAGCGCGGTTCCTCCGCGTCGCTGCGGCGGTTGTGCGGGGCGAAGTGCTCGGTCGCGATCTGCTCCGCGAGGGCCAGGACCCCGTCGAAGGTCTCGCGGGAGTGCTCCGCGTGACGGGGGCGCTGGTTCAGGCTCTCGACGTCGAGCCACTCGTAGAGCAGAAAGTCGAGGTCACGACGGCTGAGCAGCAGGCTGGCCATGGGCCAAGACTAGAACGCCGTTCGGTACGAACGCCTGTCTGCCTGCCCAGTGCGGCGGAACTCGTGGCCGTACGGATGCGCGCTCGTGCGGCGTGGCGACCGGCCGCACCCCCTCGGGGTGCCTAGCCTGCGCACCATGGCCAGAGGACGACACCGCCGCCCGTCACCCCTGCTCGCGTGGTTGTGGCCGAGCCGGGCTCGCCGGGTCCAGCCGCGGGCGTCGGCACGGGTCGAGTGGGACGAGCAGCAGCGCGTGGTGATCGGCCTGCAGGCTGACCTGTTCCGCGTCGATGCCGAGATGGCCCGGCTCCGCGCTCTCGGGGCCCGGCACGCCGCCTCCGCGGCCGCTGCGGACCTGCGGGCCCGCCGCGCCGAGGAGCAGCTGGCCGCCGCCACGTCGGAGCTGACCGGGCTGCGCGCCGACCTCGCCTCCTCGCGGGAGGAGCTCGTCTGGGCGTTCGCCGAGCGCAAGGTCGACGTGGAGTCAGCGGGGTCCCGGGGATCGGACGCCCCAGCGACCGCCGCCGTCATCGACCTGCGGAGCCAGCGCCCAGGGGCTGCGACGGGTTGATCCCGTCTGCCGGACGGCGCTGCGCATCTGGGAGCGCGAGAGCCGGTGCCGACGTCAGTGAGCGGGCGAGCGTCGACGAGGCCGAGCGGCGCCACGCGGTTCTGCAGGGCGCCGGTCGCGAAGCCGGCTCCCGGCCCTCACGGTCGCAGGGACAGCAGGACCCGGTCGTGCAGCAGGCCGTTGCTGCATACGGCGCTGCCGCCGTCGGCACGGGCGACGCCGGCGAGGTCCGTGAACCGCCCCCCGGCCTCCTCGACCACGACCTGGACGGCCGCGAGGTCCCACAGCGAGACCTCAGGCTCGAAGGACGCGTCGACGGCGCCCTCGGCGACCAGCAGGTGCGACCAGAAGTCGCCGTACGCCCGGGTCCGCCACACCTCGCGTGACAGCTGGAGCAGCCCGGCCAGCCGGCCCTGGTCCTCCCAGCCGGTGAGGGACGAGTAGGCGACCGAGGCTGCGGCCAGGTCGTCCACCGCGCTGACCTGGAGCCGGCGCACGGGGGTGAGGGCCCCACCGGCGTGGGCCCCGGCCCCGCGCGCGGCCCACCACCGACGGCCCAGTGCCGGGGCGCTGACGACGCCGACGGCTCCCTCGCCCTCGACCTGCAGCGCGATCAGGGTGGCCCACACGGGCACCCCCCGGACGAAGTTCTTGGTGCCGTCGACCGGGTCGATGATCCACCGGCGGGGCCCGCTGCCCGTCTGGCCGTCCTCCTCGCCGAGCACGGCGTCGTCGGGCCTGCGGGTCGCCAGCGCCTGACGCAGGGCGTGCTCGACGGCCCGGTCGGCGTCGCTGACCGGGGTGAGGTCGGGCTTGGTGTCCACGACCAGGTCCAGCGCCAGGAACCGGGACAGGGTGATGGCGTCCGCGACGTCCGCGAGTTCGAGCGCGAGGGCCAGATCGCTCTCGAGGTCGACGTGAGGTTCAGCCATCATGCCGGCGCGAGGATCAAGGAGCCGTTGTGGCCGCCGAAGCCGAAGCTGTTGCTGACCGTCGGCCCCGGCTCCCACGCCCGGGGCTCCAGCACGACGTCCAGCTCCAGCGCGGGGTCGACCTCGGTCGTCCCCATCGTCGGAGGCAGCTCGCGGTGGAGGAACGACAGCAGGACGCTGGCTGCCTCCAGGGCCCCAGCAGCTCCGAGGCCGTGCCCGGTGACGCCCTTGATGCTCGAGACGGGAACGGCGCCTGGCCCGAAGACCGAAGCCAGCGCCGCCGCCTCGGCGGCGTCGTTCAGGGGCGTGGAGGTGCCGTGGGCGTTGACCGCGCGCACCTGCTCGGGTGCGAGCTCGGCATCGTCGAGGGCGAGCCGCATGCAGGCGGCGGCCCCGACCCCGCCGGGGGACGGCGCGGTGATGTGGTGGGCGTCGCAGGTGCTGGCGGCACCGAGCACCTCGCCGTAGACCCGGGCGCCCCGCTCCAGCGCCGCCTCGCGCTCCTCGAGAACCAGGACGGCGGCCCCCTCGGCGATGCAGAAGCCGTCGCGGCCGGTGTCGAAGGGGCGGGAGTGGCCGGTCCGCGACAGGGCGGTCATGACCGTGAAGGCGGCGAGCGTCGTCGGCGTGATCGACGACTCCGCGCCGCCGGCGAGCACGGCGTCGCACCGCCCGTCCGCGACCATCCGCGCCCCGGCTGCCACGGAGTGCGTGCCTGCGGCGCAGGCCGTCGTCAGGGTCTCAGAAGGTCCGCGGAAACCGTGCCGCAGCGAGACAGCGGCGGCTCCGGCATTGGGCATCACCATCGGAATCGTGAACGGCGAGACGCGGCCGGGTCCTCGGGCAGCGAGCACGCCGACCTGGGTCTCGAGGGTCCCCACGCCGCCGATCCCCGTCCCGAGCTGCACGCCGATGCGCTCCGGTGGTCCGACCGGGGGCCCGCCGCAGTCATCGAGCGCGAGCTGGGCTGCGGCGACGGCGAACTGGGTGAAGCGGTCCAGGTGACGAGCCTGCTTGCCGGACAACCACGGTGACGGGTCGAAGTCGTCCACCGTCCGCGACTGGCGGTGCTCCGGCTCGGTCTGCAAGCCCTTCCAGAACGGCTCGAGGCCGATGCCGGCGGGGGAGACCACGCCGATCCCGGTCACGACGACGCGGCGCGCGGCCTTCGGGAGTCGCACGGCTCAGCTCCGGGACGCGGTGCTGGAGGCTCTCGCGCCGGTGCCTGCCGAGCCCGACGGATCGGCTGCCAGGCCCACGACCAGCTCCTCGACCATGCCGTAGGTGACCACCCGCTCCCAGGAGTTCTCCGGGAGGCTGATCCCGAACACGTCCTCGATGCTCATGCCCCACTCGATCGCCGCGAGGGAGTCGACGCCCAGGTCGTCGAGGAGCGAGGCGTCCGGCACCAGCTGTGCGGGCGACACCGACAGTTGCTCGCTGCTCAGGCCCCGCAGGCGCTGGGTCAGGTCACCGGGAGTCGTCACCTGCCCGAGCCTAGGCCCCGTGTCCTGGCAGGATCGCTGCCCATGACCCTCGCCCTCGTCTTCCCCGGCCAAGGCTCCCAACGACCCGGCATGGGTGAGCCCTGGGTCGGGGACGCCGGGTGGTCACTGGTCGAGCGGGCCAGCGTCGTCCTCGACAGGGACGTCGAGCGACTGCTCCTCGACGCCGGGGCTGACGAGCTTGCCGGGACGGCCGCGGCGCAGGTGTCGACGTACCTCGTCTCGCTGCTGGCCTGGCAGGCCCTGTCACCACAGACGGTGTCGGTGGTGGCCGGGCACTCCCTCGGTGAGATCACCGCGCTGGTCGCGGGCGGCGTGCTCGCTGTCGAGGACGGGCTCGCGATCGTGGCCGCACGCGGGGCCGCGATGCAGTCGGCAGTGGACGAGGCGCAGGGCACCATGGCCGCCGTGCTGGGTCTGGAGGAGGACGCCGTGGACGACGTCTGCCGCGGGCTGCCCGACGTCTGGACGGCGAACTACAACGCCCCCTCGCACGTGGTGATCTCGGGCCGGCCTGCCGGCGTCGAGGCGGCGAGCGCCGCACTGCGCCAGGCAGGCGCCCGTCGCGTGCTGCCGCTCCCGGTCGGAGGGGCCTTCCACACGCCGCTCATGGAGTCGGCGCGGCCCGGCCTCGAGTCCGCGCTCGACCGGATGGCCTACGAGCAGCCGTCCGTCCCCGTCCTGTCCGGTGCCCGGGTCGCTCCCTACGGCAGTGACGTCGCCGCGACGCTGTCCGAGCAGCTGACGGCGCCGGTCCGCTGGCGCCAGGTGCTCGAGCACCTGCGGGCGTACGACGTCGACACGATCGTGGAGGTCGGTCCCGGCGGTGTGCTCGCCGGTCTCGTGCGCAGGACGCTGCCGGGGGTGCGGGTGCTGTCGGTGGCTGCCCCGGACGACGTGGCGCTGCTCGACCGCTAGGTTCGCGCCCATGGAACGCGCTGAGGTCATGCAGGTCCTGCGGGACAAGGCCGTCGAGCTGCTCGAGGTCGACGCCGACGCGGTGCAGGAGGACGCGTCCTTCGTCGACGACCTCGGCGTCGACTCGCTCTCGCTCGTCGAGTTCACGATGGACCTCGAGGACACCCTCGGCGTCACGCTGCCGGAGGATGAGCTGACCGACGTCACCACGATCGGCGCCTTCCTGGACGTGATCGTGGCCAAGCTCCAGGGCTGAGCCAGCGGATGACGGACCCGGATCCGGTTGCCCGGGCGCGCCGCCTCGCCGACGAGCTGCTGCGTCCGCAGGCCGAGCAGGTGGACCGCTCGGTCGTGCCGCGCGCGCACCTCGACGCGTGGGCGAGGGCGGGCCTGCTGGGCCTCGCCGGTCCGCTCCGAGCGGGCGGCTCACAGGCGCCCCCCGGAGTCGTGCGTGAGGTGACCGAGGTGCTGGCGGGGGCGTGCGGCGCGACGTGGTTCGTGGCAGCGCAGCACGCGACGCCCCTGGCGGCCCTCGCGGCGTCGGGCAACGGACAGCTCTGCGACCGGCTGCTCCCCGGGCTGTGCACCGGCGAGGTGCTGTCCGGCGTCGCGATCGCGCACCTGCGCCGGCCCGGACCTCCGGCCGTCACCGCGACGCGCACCGGTTCCGGCTGGCGCTTCGACGGTCTCGTCGCGTGGATGACCGGGTGGGGCATCTGCGACGTCTTCCTGCTCGCCGGGGTGAGCCCCGACGCCGAGGTCGTCCAGGTGCTCGTGCCCGCGGGCGAGGGCGGCGGACTGACCGCATCCGGGCCCTTGCCGCTCGCAGCGATGGGCGCGACCCGCACCGTCTCGCTGGACCTGCGCGGGTTCGAGGTCGACGACGCGGACGTCGTCGAGGTCGGGGACCTCCCGGGCTGGCTCGCAGCTGATGCCACGAAGACGGCGAACGCGGGTCCCCACCTGTTCGGGCTCCACCGCGAGTGCGTCGCTCGCCTGCTGGAGACCGCGTCCGTGCGGGACGACGGGACGGCCGCAGCGCTCGCGCAGCAGCTCGCGCAGGAGGGTCAGCGGTTGCGGCGGGTGGCGTACACGCTCCTGGACGAGGTGCCGCCCGACGAGGCGGTCACCGAACGCTTGGCCGTACGCGCAGCAGCTCTCGACCTCGTCGTCCGGAGCGCGACGGCCCTGGTCGCGGCCACGGGCGGCTCGGCGATGTCGCTCGACGCCGCTCCGCAGCGCCTCCTGCGAGAGGCGGTCTTCTCCCTCGTGCAGGGGCAGACAGGGCCGGTCCGCGAGGCGACCCTGCAGCTGTACCGCGACTCCGGGGCCTGAGCTCCGCCGTCAGGCGAGGGCCAGGGCCACCTCGAACACGGCCTCGCTCGCCTGGGCGTGCGGGAGGTCCTGCTCACCGGTGCCGTCCGTCCACGAGCGCCCGGGGAGCTCGTCGCGCACGTACATGACGGAGGCGGCGCGCATGCCGAACGCGGTAGCCGCCGAGAACACGGCGGAGGTCTCGCTGTCGACCGCCAGGTGACCGGCCGCCGCCCACTTGCGCAGCAGTCCCGGCGGCTGGGCGAGCGGGGCGGAGGCGGTGATCGTCAAGCCGCGGTGGGTGTGCATGCCGCGACCTGCGAACAACGAGGCTGCGCGGGTGACCCGTCCCAGGTTGGCGGTCGCGACGCCCTCGCCGCCGTAGTACTGGGAGACCCCCTCGCCGATCGTCGCCCGCTCGGACAGCACGATGTCGCCGGTCTGCACCGTGGGCTGCAGCCCGCCGCACGCGCCGATCTGGACGACGACGGGCGTTCCGCAGGTGCCGAGGACGTGCACCGGCTCCACGGCCCGGGAGGCCCCGTAGGCGACGGAGTAGGCGACCGGCACCTCGCCGTACCAGCCCAGCCACAGGTCCGGCAGTCCCAGCTCGCGCACGCCGGTGAGCAGGGGCAGGCGGCGCTCCAGTGCCTGCTGCCGCCACCAGGTGCCCTCCTGCACCAGCAGTCGCGGCACCTCGTCCTCACCCAGGCCGAGCAGGGTCATCCACGTCTGGCGGTTCACGGACACATCCTCGCTCACTATGCACGCCAGGCGCCGCCGCGCAGCGGCCCGCGGTGAGCGCCGGCGCGCGACCGGCGGGGGCCTCATGCACCTGCTTTGATGACGCCGACCCTGATCCCGTCCACCTCCTGGAGTGCCCCGTGCCCGTACGCCTCCCGTCGCCCCTGTCCCGTCGCGGGTTCCTCGGCCTCGGCGCGGGGGTCGGCGCAGCCGTCCTGCTCGGTGCCTGCGGCGACAGCGGATCTCCGTCGGCGGCGTCCTCCTCGGGAGCCTCGGCAGCGGCTGCTCCGGTGACGGTCCGGACCTGCGTGTACGCCAAGAACCACGCCTCGTCGCCGCTGTACTGGCA
Source organism: Frankiales bacterium (assembly GCA_025965615.1). Lineage (GTDB taxonomy): Bacteria > Actinomycetota > Actinomycetes > Mycobacteriales > SCTD01 > SCTD01. The sequence goes on along the minus strand of JAOPWP010000087.1, from coordinate 16,972 downwards.
GAAGTTCGCCCCCAGGGGCTACACGATCGAGGTCACGCCGGTCACGAGCGCGACGCAGATCCAGGACGCCCTCGAGGGGGGACAGCTCGACTTCGGCCTGCTCGGCCCCTACAGCACGGTCATCGCCGCCAGTGACAGGAAGCTGACCTCGAAGATCGTCAGCATGACGGCCCGCAACGGGGTGGCCCTCATCGGAGCCAAGGGCAAGGTCGAGAAGGTCGCGGACCTGCGGGGCAAGAAGATCGGCGTGCCCCCGCCCGGCATCCAGGTGCTCATCCTCAACGACCTGCTCGACTCCGCCGGTCTGGTGCTCGGCAAGGACGTGCAGGGCATCCCGCTCGCCTACGCCGACCACGTGGCGGCGCTCGAGCGCGGGGACATCGACGCCTACATCGGGACCGAGCCGCTGTGCACGCAGAGCGTCATCAGCGGCAAGGGGGTGCGGCTCGCCGAGGCCACGAAGACGCCGGTCGGGAACTTCAACACGGCGAACTGGGCTTCGGCGAAGATCCTGACCGAACGGCCGGACGTGGTGCGCGAGGTCGTGAAGATGCAGAAGGCCGCCGCCGAGTACCTCAGCCCGGGGGGCAGGAACGACCGGGCGAACTGGAAGGAGCTGCTGGTCACGCAGTTCGGCTACACCGAACCTGTGTACGAGGCCGTTCTCGAGAACGTCGGCGCCGAGTGGAGATTCGACGACGCGCGGGCCAGGGAGGTCGTGGGGGCGGGCAAGATGCTGCTGAAGCAGGGCGGTATCAAGGTCGAGCCCGACTACGAGTCCCTGTTCGCCCGCGAGTACTGGGACCTCTGACCCTCGTGTCAGCCGCCCTGCTCGAGGACGTGCTGGTCCCGGCCGGCCCGGGCCCGGCGCACTCGCGCGCGAGGCGCCGCGGTCGTCGGCTGCTGGGGCTGGTCGTGCCGGTCCTGCTGCTCGCCACCTGGTACGTCGTCTCCGACCGCGAGATCCTCAGCACCCGCTTGCTTCCCGGCCCAGGGACGGTGGCGACGGCCCTGGCCGAGTTCTTCACGGGCGACCGGAACGACACCCTGGCCGGGGTCGTCCCCTTCACGGGTGCCGGTCCGGAGCACCTGGCGGCGAGCCTCACCCGCTGCGGGGTGTCGTGGCTGCTCGCCGTCCTCGTGGGTTCGGTCGTCGGACTGCTGCTCGGCCTCTCGTCGCTGGCCCGCGACCTGCTCGACCCGATCCTCAACGCGCTGCGCGCGGTGCCGCTGTTCGCCTGGTTGCCGCTCGCGCTGGTCTGGTTCGGCCTGGGCGAAGGGGCGGCCCGGGCGATCATCTTCGTCGGCGCGCTGTGGCCGGTGCTCGTGGCCGTCGGCGACGCCACTGCCCGGGTCCCGCGCGGGCACGTCGAGACCGCCCGGATGCTCGGCACGCCCCGCCGCTGGCTCTGGCGCAAGGTCTACCTGCCGTCGGCCCTGCCGGAGGTCGTCACCGGGCTGCGGCTGTCGCTCACGCTGGCCTGGACCTGCGTCATCGTCGGCGAGCTGTCCGGGACCGACCGGGGGGTCGGCGCGATGATGAGCGCCGCTCGCGAGACCGGCCGCACCGAGCAGGTCGTCGTCGGGATCGTGGTGTTCGCGGCCGTCGGGCTGCTCGCCGACCTGGTGCTGCGGGGGGTGACCGCTCGCTGGGTCCGGTGGTCACGGGCATGAGCGGGACCGGAACGGGCCTTCTGTCGGCCCGGGGCCTGCACAAGTCGTTCGGGGACCTGTCGGTGCTCGCCGGAATCGACCTGGAGGCCCGGCCGGGTCAGGTGCTGTCCGTCCTCGGCCCGAGCGGGTGCGGGAAGTCCACCTTGCTCCGCGTCCTGGCCGGCTTCGAGGCCCCGACCTCCGGCGAGGTGCTCCTCGACGGCGTGCGGCTCAGCGGGCCCTCGGCGGACCGCGGCATGGTCGCCCAGGCCGGTGGGCTGTTCCCGTGGCTGACCCTGCGCGACAACCTGGCCTTCGGGCCGCGCGCCTCCCGCAGGACCGGCACCCAGGTGACTGCCGTCGTCGACGAGCTGCTGTCCGCGACCGGGCTCGACGGGTTCGCCGACGCGCTCCCGAAGCAGCTGTCCGGGGGCATGCGCCAGCGGGCCGCGATCGCTCAGGTCCTCGCCAACCGGCCACCCGTCCTGCTGCTGGACGAACCCTTCGGCGCACTGGACGCCCAGACGAGGCTGCGCATGCACGAGTGGCTGCGCGCCCTGCTCGCAGAGCGCCCGACGACGGTCCTGCTCGTGACGCACGACGTCGAGGAGGCGCTCCTGCTCGGAGACCGGCTCTGCCTGCTCTCCAACCGCCCGGCCTGCGTCGTCGACGAGCTGCCGGTCCCGTTCGGCGCGGACCGGGGACGTGCGGTGCTGGCTGATGCTGAGTTCGTGCGGCTCAAGGCGACCGTGCTCGAGCGCGTCCTGACCGCCTGAGTCAGGACGTCAGCAGCGCCACCACAGCCGGCCGGTCGACCTTGCCGTTGCGGTTGCGCGGCAGGTCGTCCACGACGCGCAGCGGCCGAGGCACGGCGTGGGCCCCGAGTGCCTCGCGTACGGCCGCCTGCAGCACGTGCACCTCCGGAACGGCTCCGGGAAGCGCCACGACGGCCGCCCCCACGTTGTGACCGGTCACCGCCGACGGGATGCCGACCGCGGCCGCGTCGGCCAGCAACCCGGTGCCGAGCAGCGCCCGCTCGACCTCCGCCGGGTAGATGTTGACGCCACCGCGGATGATCAGGTCGACGGCCCGGCCGCCGACGTAGAGGTAGCCCTCGTCGTCCATGCGACCGAGATCGCCTGTGTGCAGCCATCCTTCGGAGTCGACGGGCGTCGTCGCCCCGCCCCAGTAGCCGGGCGTCACCGCCGGTGAGCGGACCCAGAGCTCGCCCACCTCGCCCCGGGGCACGTCCTGCCCGGCAGGGTCCACCACCCGCAGATCGCAGTACGGCGCTGGCCGCCCGACGCTGCCCGGCCGGCGACGGGCCTCGACGTCACCGAGGCAGGTCACGGGGGCGCAGGTCTCGGACAGCGCGTAGACGTCGAGCAGGCGCATCTGCGGCATCCGCTCGCGCACGCGGTCGAGCGTGCCGGGGGGCGCCGGCGCCCCACCGAAGACCGCGAGGCGCAGCCCCGACAGCTCCGGCAGGGAGAAGGTCTCGGTGCGCAGCAGCATCTCCCAGATGCTCGGGACGACGTCGAGCCAGGTGACCCCGTACTCGGCCACGACCGCGGTCAGCTTCGGAGCCGTGAAGGCCGCCATCGTGACGGCGGAGCCGCCCGACAGCATCGCAGGGGCCAGCTGGGTGATGTGCCCGGACACCCAGGCGAAGGGCAGGTGGATGGCGGTGCGGTCCGCACGGTCCAGACCGAGCGTGCGCACGTAGAAGGCCGCGGCGTGCCCGGACATCCGCCCGGTGACCTGCACCGCCTTCGGGTGCCCGGTGGTACCGCTCGTCGGGATCAGGGAGTAGGTCGTGTCCTGGTCCGGCAGCGGCTGCCCGGAGCGCCACGGGACCTCGGCGCCGAGCAGCACCTCGGCCGCGTCGGCGACCGGCACCCCGGTCGCCGGGAGCGAGGAGACCAGCTCGGGTTGCACGAGCAGGAGCGAGGCGCCGGTCAGCTCCAGGAGCGCGGCGGTCCGGGCCGGCGGGCTGTCGACGGGGATGCCGACGTGCACGAGGTCGGCCCGGGCGCAGGCCCAGATGGCGACAGCCGCCTCCAGCCCGTTGCGGGCGAGCACGGCCACCCGGGAGCGCCGGGGCAGGCCGCGAGCCGTGAGCACGGCGGCCGCCCCCTCGACCAGGCGGGCGAACCCGTCGTACGTCGTGCTCGTCCCCAGCGCCGGGTCGACGAGGAGCACGTCGCCGGCCGAGCTGGGCAGCGCGCGCTCCAGCACCTCGACGACCGAGGTGGGCCTCTCGGCGTAGCAGCGCACCTGCCGCCCGCCGACGACCTCGACGGCGAGGGCGTCCGGGCCGCTCTGGGAGGACGCCGGCGCGGTCACGCGACGAGCGCGTCCAGCGTGGCCGTGCGGACGTGCGCGGCCTGGCTGTGGACCAGCTGGAAGGCAGCGGCACGCAGCAGCCGCTGGGCGGGCTCGGACAGGTCCATGCCCTGACCGCCGCGGGCGGCGAGCAGCGCGGTGCAGGCCTCCATCGAGACCAGCAGCGCCTCGGCCCGCAGCGACAGCCGCTGGTCGAGCCGCTCTGCGCCGTCCACCTCGTCGATCAGCCGGTAGGCCCTGGCGCGCAGCTCGAGGACCCGGGGGCGCAGGAGGGAAGCCGTGTGGGGCTCGCGCTCGGCGAGCAGGTCCAGGGCGGCCATGGCGATCCCGAACGTCGACGGCTGGACGTTGCAGTTGAGCGCCTGGTCGGAGACGGCCCACGGCTCCCTGTCCGTGAGCAGGACGACGTCGGCGTCCGGCAGCTGCAGGTCCTGCAGCCGCAGCGCGTGGGTGGCCGTGCCCGCCATGGCGGCGAGCGAGAGCTCGCCCGCGCTCGTCATCTCAGGGCGGTCGCCTGCGGCGACGATCCCGAAGACCACCCGCTCGGGGTGCTCGCTGTCCGCAGCCACGAGCGCCCCGACCAGCACGACGTCGGTGAGGCCCCAGCCGGTGCACCAGGGCTGGAAGCCCGAGAGCGACCACCCGCCGTCGACGCGGGTCGCCGAGACCGACGGCTCCGCCGTGCGCAGGTGGCTCCAGGCGACGCCACCCAGCGTCCGGCCGGCGCACAGCTCCGGCAGGTGCTTGGCGACGAGGTCGGCGTTGTCGCTGGCCTTGAGCATGCGCACCACCGGACCGTGCTGGAACCACACGAACCAGGCGTCGGGACTCGCACCCGACAGCAGTTCGGCGATGCGCCGCTGCTCTGCCGGCCACGCGCCGCCGAGGTCCGGCGGGCCGGCGACGGCGAGCAGACCCAGGGCGGCCATGCGGTCGAGCAGCGGTCGACCGACGCCCTCGCGCTCCAGCCGGGCGGCGTCCCCGGCGAGCTCCCTCGCGAGCCGGCTCGCCGCGAGGACGACGGGCGACGCGTCGAGGTCGAGGGACATGCCGCGACGCTAGTGCAGGCTGGAGATGGCGACCGCTCGAGCGCCACCGTCGACGTGCACGATCGAGCCGGTGGTGGCCGGGAACCAGTCGGACAGCAGCATGACGGCGGCGCGGGCCACGGCGGTGGGGTCGCCGGCGTCCCACCCGAGCGGCGCCCGGTCGTTCCAGGAGCGGACGAGCTCGTCCCTCCCCTCGACCGCCTTGGCGAGCAGGGTGCGCTGGGGCCCGGTCGCCACCAGGTTGACGCGCACGCCGTCCGGTCCGACCTCGCGCGCCAGGTAGCGGGTGGTGGCTTCGAGCCCCGCCTGCGCGACCCCGAGCCAGTCCTGACCCGGCCACGCGCGTTCGGCGTCCATGTCGAGCCCGACGATCGACGACCCGCGTACGAGCAAGGGCCGCACCGCGTGGACGAGGGCGGCCAGCGACCAGGCGCCGGTCTGCAGCGACGGGCCGACCACCTCCCACGGCACCGCGGCGAAGCCCGCGGAGCGGTCGGCCACAGGGAGGTAGGCGAGCGAGTGGAGGACGCCGTCGACGCGGTCCCACCCGGCCTCGCGTACGGCCTGCTCGAGGCCGGCGAGGTCGTCCGGGAGCGTCACGTCGAGCTCGAGCACGTCGGCCTCGACGCCGAGGCGGGGTGCCACCCGCGAGGTGACCGAGAACCCCCTGCACAGCGGCGACGTCAGCAGCACCTCCGCTCCCTGCGCTCGCGCGGTGCGCACGACGGCACTGGCCAGCGAGGACTCCGTGAGGACCCCTGTGGCGAGCAGGCGCTTTCCGGAGAGCAGCGTCCCCGCGGGCTCGGTCACGGCCGTCAGCGTACGAGTGCAGCGCTGCGTACGAGGGGTCGTGCGGTCGGGACGGCCCCAACCTGCTCCGGGGTCACCACGTGCCGTCGGGACATGGTGCACCACCGCCGGACTGCCCGCACCCCCAGCGGCTCCGTCCACAGGAGGCAGGCGTTCGGCGTCACTCAGGGGGAAGCGCAAGCACCGGTCTTGGACAGGCGGGCCCGCAGGGCCGTCTTGTCCACCTTGCCGATCGTCCCGCGGGGCAGGTCGTCGACCAGCTCGACCCGGCGGGGGACGGCGTAGTCGGCCAGGCCCGATCGCACCCACGACCGCACGTCCGCGGCGGACAGCGGACCGCGCGCGACCACGAACGCCGCCACCACCTCGCCGGCGAGGGCGTCGGGTGCGCCCACGACGGCGACGTCCTCCACCGAGGGGTGTGTGCGCAGGAGCGCCTCGACCTCTGCCGAGAAGACCTTCGTACCCCCGTGGTTGATCATGTCCTTGCTCCGGTCGAGGATCGTGACCTCGCCATCGGAGCCGAGGCGGGCGATGTCGCCGGTGGCGAACCAGCCGTCGACGATGGCGGCCGCGGTCGCCGCCGGGTCGAAGGCGTAGCCCGTGGTGACCAGGGACCCGCGCAGGAACAGCTCGCCGGGGCGGCCGGCCGGGAGCGCGGTGCCGTCCTCGTCCCGGACCTCGGCCTCCATGCACGGCAGGGGGCGCCCCACCGAGCCAGGACGCGCGCGCAGGTCGTCGTCGTCGGCGAGGCATGCGGGGGAGTGCGTCTCGGACAAGCCGTAGACGTCGTGCAGCCGGGCGTGCGGCAGGCGCTCGCGCAGGGCTGCCACGAGGTCGGCCGGGAAGGGCGCCCCGCCGGCGGCGACCCGGGTGAGGGCGGGCAGATCAGCGAGCCCCGGCACCCGCAGGCACAACCGCCACCACGAGGGCACCGCGTAGGCCCAGGACACCTGCCGGGTCGCGAGCAGCTCGACGTAGTCCCGCGGGGACGTCGTGTCGACCAGGACGCAGGAGGCGCCGGCGAGCATCGCGGGCAGGACGTGCGCGTGCATGGCGGAGATGTAGGACATCGGGAAGAGCACGGCGGTGACGTCGTCGGGCCCGAGCTGCAGCACCCGCTGGTAGCTCATGGCCGAGTGGACCGATGCCCGGTGCACCACCTGCGACGCCTTCGGGCGTCCGGTCGTGCCGGAGGTGTAGACGACGGCGTAGGTCGCGTCCTCGGCCGGTCCGGCAGCTGCCCGGGCCCATGGTCGCGGAGATGCCTCCCGCAGGGCCTCCCCGAGCGGGACGACGTCGGGAGCTCCTGCGGCCGCGAGCCCGGCGAGGTGGGGCTCGCTGCCGAGCGCGAGCGCCGCCTGGGAGTGGTCCAGCATGTACGACCACTGCGCCGGCGCGAGCCGCGTGTTCAGCCCCACCAGCACGAGACGTGCTCGTGCGCAGGCGAACACGGCAGTGGCGAGGTCCAGGGTGTTGCCTGACGCCACAGCGACCGACGCCCCGGCCGGGAGGCCGCGGGCCTCCAGCGAGGCCGCGGCGGCCTCGACCCTCGCGGCGAATTCCGCGTAGCTGACCGACGTGCCGTCGACGTCGACGAAGCAGGTGCGCAGCGGCCATCGGCGCACCGCCCGGTCCAGCACGTCCAGCACGGTCGCGGGCCGGCGCGCGTACGACAGCGCTGGTGCGCCGAGCCACGTCTGCACGACGACGGGGTCACCGGGCCGGTCGTCCAGGTCGTGGTCGTCTCGGCTCACCCCGCCGCCCCGGCGCTAGCGTGCCGGGCCATGACCCGCGAGCAGGTCCTGGCCCTCGTGCGGGAGCGGGGCGTGGCCCTCGGCGTCCCGGCGGGGCCGCTGCTCGAGACGGCCCGGTTCGCGGACGACCTCGGGCTCGACTCGCTCTCGCTCGTCGAGTGGGCCCTGTCGCTCGAGGAGGCCTTCGACGTCGAGCTGCCCGAGGAGCAGGTCACGAGCATCGAGACGGTCGGCGCCCTCGTCGACCTGCTGCTGGCCCAGCTCGACCCGTGACGTGGGTCTTCCGGCTCAGCACGGCGGCTCGTCGGACGTGAGGGCGGCCCGCCGGGCCATGACGCCCAGCCGCTCGCCGAGCACCCGCAGGGTGGCGGCACGCACCCGGTAGACGCGCAGGTTGGCGCAGACGGTGCTGTCGACGAGCATGCTCTGCCGCAGGACGCGCAGGTGGTGGGACACCAGGGGCTGGGCCATGCCGGTGGCGAGGACCAGGTCGCGGGTGCAGAGCTGCTGGTCGGTGAGCAACCGCAGCAGCTCGATCCGGCGAGGCTCGGCCAGTGCGTGCAGGACGGCGGAGTTGTCCACCCGCGCACCGGTCTCGCTGCTCTGCTCGGGCTCCACGTGCCGAGACAACCACAGGGACGCGGACTCCTCAGCCCGGCCGGGTCGCACGTCGCAGTGCTCCTCCTTGGACGGTTCGTGAGCCCGACCCTCGCTAGCGGGCCGCTGCCACCAGGCGCTCGACCGTCGCCCGAGCGCCGTGCTCGTGCAGCGAGCGCAGGTGCTCCACGAAGGCCGCGCTGAACACGGGGTCCGAGGCCAGCTCGCCGAAGACGCCTACCTGCCGCAGGAAGGCGGTCGGGTCGTCGCGCTGCGCGGCGGCCGCCTCGCGCACCGTCTCGAGCAGGCGGTCGACCACCTCGATGGGGGAGCCCTGCTCGTCGACGCCCTCGGCGTAGCGGGCCCAGGCGGCGCAGACCAGGGCGGAGCGGCGCACGTCCCCACCCCGGGCGAGCTGCTCCCGGACGACCGGGAGCAGGAAGGTCGCGATCCGGTCCGAGCTCTCAGCGCACAGCCGGGACAGGGCGTCCCGCACCGCCGGGTTGCCGAACCGCTCGAGCAGGGAGCGGGAGTACGCGGGGAGGTCCACGCCGGGCACCGGCCGCAGGGTGGGTGTCGCCTCGAGCTCCATGTAGTCGAGCAGGAAGCCGGTCAGGACGGGGTCGCCGCAGGCCTCGTCGGTGTAGCGGTAGCCGGCGAGGTAGCCGAGGTAGCCGAGGGCCTGGTGGCCGGCGTTGAGCAGCCGGAGCTTCATCAGCTCGTACGGATGGACGTCCTCCACCACCTGGACCCCGACGTCCTCCCACGCCGGACCTGCGGCGGAGGAACCGTCCTCGAGGACCCACTGCAGGTAGGGCTCGCAGACGACCGGCCAGGCGTCCCTGACGCCGAACCGGGAGGCGAGCAGGTCGCGGTCGGCGTCCGTCGTCGCCGGGGTGATCCGGTCCACCATGGAGCTCGGGAACAGGACGCGAGAGCGGACCCACTCGCCCAGCTCGGGGTCCCGGAGCGCAGCGAAGCCGCTGAAGGCCGTCCGGGCGATCTCCCCGTTCTGGGGGACGTTGTCGCAGGACAGCACGGTGAACGGTGGCGTGCCCCGGTCGCGGCGCCGGGCCAGCGCCTCCACGACCAGGCCGAACACGGTCGTGGGCTGGGACCCGGGTTGCAGGTCCAGCTGCACTGCGGGCTCGTCCGGGCGGAAGACGCCGGTCAGCGGGTCGACGAGGTAGCCACCTTCGGTGATCGTCAGGGAGACGAGCCGGGTGGTGGCCGCCGCCAGGCGCTCGACCACCTCCTCCGGGTCGTCGGGCGCGTAGAGGTACTCGACCAGCGACCCGATCACCTGGGGCTCGATCCGCCCGTCGGGGTGCTTCAGCAGAACGGTGTAGAGCCCGTCCTGGGCCCGGAGCACGTCGCGCATCCGACGGTCGGCCGGCTGCGTGCCCACGCCACAGATGCCCCAGTCGGTGGCGCCGGCCGACAGGAGCCGGTCGACGAACACGGCCTCGTGGGCACGGTGGAAGCCACCCACCCCGAGGTGCACGATGCCGACCGTGACCTGGCTCCGGTCGTACGACGGCTGCGGCAAGGGGAGGTCCGCCACGGTGGCCGCGCGAAGCGGCACGCCGTCCGGCTGCTGACCGCAGGCCGTCACGGCTCGAGCCGCACGACGAGGTCGGCGCGGTCACGGGTGGCCTCGATCAGCAGCGCGTTGGCGTCGTCGCTCGAGGCGACCCAGCGCTCTGCCTGCTCGGCGGGCCGGCCGTGGGCGACGTGCCGGGAGACCAGCCGCTGGCGGCGCAGGGCGGGGTCCACGTCCAGGAACCACACCTCGTCCAGGAGGGGACGCACGGCGGCGAACGGCCCGTCGGTCAGGAGGTAGTTGCCCTCCGTGACGACCAGGGGGACCTCGGCGCGGACCGGGAGAGCGCCGGCCACGGCCTGCTCCCGCTCGCGGAGGAACACCGGGGCGTAGACGACGTCGTCGTGCCGGTCGCGGATCCGGCGCAGCAGGCTGACGTAGCCGGCGGCGTCGAAGGTGTCGGGGGCGCCCTTGCGGCCGCGTCGCCCGAGCACGTCCAGGACCCGGTCGTCGAGGTGGAACCCGTCGAGCGGGACGAGGACGGCGACCTCCGGGCCGAGCGCATCGACCAGGGCGGCGGCCAGCGTGGACTTCCCGGCACCCGGAGAACCGGCGATGCCCAGGAGCACCCGGCGCCCCCCGGAGGCGAGCTCGCGCGCGCGGGCGACCAGCGCCGCGAGCGCGGCCTGGTCCGGAGCGTTCGCCGCGCTCAGGCGCTCCGCCGGGCGGTGGAGTCCCGGGTCAGCAGGCCCTCGACCTCGACCCAGCTGGTGACCAGGGCGACGACACCGGCGGCCCGCAGCTGCGCAGCCCGCTCGGCCCGCTCCGGCTCCGGGACGAACTGGAGGTTCCCCACGGTCGCGATGCCGGCTGCGACGGCCGACTGGGCGCCGGGGACGGAGTCCTCGACCGCGACGGCCTGGGACGGCGAGATGCCCAGCTCCTGGCAGGCGTGGAGGTAGACCGCCGGGTCCGGCTTGCTCGTGGGGACCGGCAGGGAGTCCTCCGCGCTGAACCGGAGCGGGGCAGGCAGCAGGGCGTCGAGCCCGGTCGCCTCGAAGCAGGCCGTCAACCGGGCGGTCGCGCTGCTGCTGACGGCCGCGAGCACGTACCGGTCCGCGAGGGAGGTCAACGGTCCGAGGACGTCGGGGTCGGGCCGCAGGACGTCGGAGAGGTAGCGGGTGACCTGCCGTCCCTCCTCCTGCACCCAGTGCTCGAGCGCTGCCGCCGTGAGCACCCCCGGGCCGGCGGGAGCCGTCGTCGCGCCGGGGCGCCGGGTGGCGAGGACCGCCTCCACGGGGACCCCGTGCTCGACCGCCAGGTCGACCGCGGTGGTCCGGAAGTTCTTCCCCGTCGTCGCCAGCCGCAGCTGCTCAGCCGTGAACCGGGCCGGGACACCGAGCTGCTCGAGGAAGGCGTTCGTGACGTCGGCCGAGGCGACGAAGGCCGGCCCCTCCGAGGGGAACAGGTTGCCGTCGGCGTCGCAGAGCACGGCCTCCAGCGCGAGATCGCCCAGGTCAGGCAGGTCGAGCGACATGCAGTTCCTCGTCGTCGTGAGCGGTGGCGGTGGCTGTGCGCAGAGCGGTCAGGCGGCGCTCTCCCCGACCATCGCGTCCGCCTGCTGCAGCACAGCGTCCCGCAGCACGGCGTCCGCGTCCCGTAGGACAGCCGCCACGTCCCTCAGGGCGGCGTCCCGCAGGGCTGCGCCCAGCCCGTCCCTGGACAGGGTCCGCAGGGCCCAGCCCAGCTCCTGGACCAGGGCACCGTCCTCCACGAGGTCGCCGAAGACGCTGCGCGCACCGAGCACCCTCCGCGGGTCATCGCCGCCGGCCTGGGCCAGGGCCACCAGGTTCTGCGCCTTGGGGTCCTGCACCTCGAGGGGCTGCCCCGCGAGGTCGGCGCCCCGCAGGTACTTCAACCAGCCCGCGACAGCGAGCACGAGCAGTGGTGCCTGTCGGCCCTGGGCCCGTGCCTCGCGCAGCGACGGGAGCAGGTACGACGGCATCTTGACCGATCCCCGCCGGCACAGCCGGTCCAGGCTGTCGCTGATCGCCGGGTTCGCGAAGCGCTGGAGCGTCGTCTGCAGGTAGGCCTGCAGGTCGAGGCCGGGGACGTCGGGCAGCAGGGGAACGACCTCGTCGGCGAGCATGCGCTCGACGCACTCGCGCACGACCGGGTCCGCCATGGCCTGGTCCGTCGTGTGATGTCCACGCAGGGCCCCGAGGTAGCCGAGCGCGCAGTGCCCGCCGTTGAGCAGCCGCGCCTTGACCAGCTTGTAGGCGGCGACGTCGCTCACGAACTCCACGCCGACCTGTTCGAGCGGGGGCCGCCCGGCGCAGAAGTCGTCCTCGACCACCCACTGGCGGAACGGCTCGGTGACGACCGGCCACCGGTCCGGGACGCCGAAGGCCAGCTCGACCTCGTCGCGGAGCTCCGGCGAGGTCTCGGGGGTGATGCGGTCGACCATGCTCGCCGGGAAGCTCGCGTGCTCGCAGATCCAGCCGGCCAGCTCCGGGTCACGCAGCTCGGCGAAGCCCACCACCATCGCCCGGGCGGCCGCGCCGCTGTCCGGCAGGTTGTCGCACGACAGCACCGTGAACGGCCCGGCGCCGGCGTCCCGGCGGCGCCGGAGCGCCTCGACCAGGAAGCCTGCGGTGGTGCGTGGCCGGTCGGGGTTGTCCAGGTCGTGCTGCAGATCGTCGTCGGAGGCTGTGAGCGTGCCGTCCTCGCCCACGAGGTAGCCACCGCCCGTGATGGTCAGGGTGACCAGCCGGGTGCGGGGGTCGGCCAGCGCGCGCAGCACCGCCTCCGGGTCGTCCGGTGCGAAGTGGTAGTCCAGCAGTGAGCCGATGACCCGCGCGCGCTCACCGTCGGGGCTGCGCTCGATCACCGTGAACAAGCCGTCCTGGCCCTTGAGGACGTCCCCCATCTGCGGCCGGCGCAGCCCGACCCCGACGACCCCCCACCCCGGGTCGCCGCACTCAGCGAGGTCGTCGAAGTAGACCGCCTGGTGCGCCCGGTGGAACCCGCCGACGCCGATGTGGACCACCGAGGGGACCAGCGAGCTCCGGTCGTACGACGGGACCGCGACATGCTCCGGCAGCAGGTCCAGGGTGGCCTGCGACAGGCAGGTGACCGGCTTCGACATGACCTCTCCGTACTGTGCGCAGTGCTTCTCGACGCGGCATCGCCCAGCGTCGACCGACCGGACGGCGCTGGGTTCTCAACGCACGGTGCTTGATCTACCGCTCGCGCCTCCACGCAAACCGCTCCGCCTGCGGGTTTGCCTCACAACGAGGCATCCCGGGCCACACGCGCGGGCGCCTCGCCCGCCTGCCCGGGCCCGTGGGCAGCCCGCCGCTCGCCGTGCGGCCGTGATCCTTCACACTGGCTGCTGCGCCGGGGGCCAGGCACCCGGCACCCGAGCAGTCCCGTGCCCCAGGAGTTGACGTTGTCGGTCGTGTCCGCTTCGGCCGACGAGCGCCTCCAGCGCGCCGGCTGATGCCCCTGTCCAACGCGGTGCCGGGCCCGTCGTCGCGCTCTGCCGGTCGCCAGACGGCGGACATCGTCCTCCCGCGCTCCGAGATCGGACCGGTCAAGGCGGTGCTGCGGCGGATCGTGATCGCCTTCGTCGCGCTGTCCGCCGTCGCGCTGATCGTCTGGTTCGACCGTGAGGGCTACAACGACACCTCGGACGGCGAGGTGGACCTGCTCGACGCCTTCTACTACGCCACGGTCAGCCTCTCGACGACCGGCTACGGCGACATCACACCGGTCAGCGACGGCGCGCGGCTGGTCAACATCCTGTGCGTGACCCCGCTGCGCCTGCTCTTCCTCATCATCCTGGTCGGGACGACGCTCGAGGTGCTGACCGAGCGCACGCGCGACCAGTTCCGGCAGAACCGTTGGAGGTCCTCCTTGCGCGACCACACCGTCGTCGTCGGCTACGGCACCAAGGGGCGCAGCGCGGTCCGCGCCCTGATCGACGACGGCGCCGACAAGGCCAGCATCGTCGCGGTCGACAACGACCCGACCCACATCGCCGACGCCACCGACGACGGCATCACGGCGGTCGTCGGCGACGGCACGAGGGCCGACGTCCTGCGTCGGGCCGACATCGAGCACGCCAAGCGGGTCATCGTCGCGGTCCCCCGGGACGACGCAGCCGTGCTCGTGACGCTGACCGTCCGCCGGCACAACCCCTCGGCCTACGTCGTCGCGGCCGTGCGCGAGAGCGAGAACGCGCCGCTGCTGCGCGAAGGCGGTGCCGACGGCGTCGTCGTCTCCTCGGAGGCGGCCGGTCGGCTGCTGGGGGTCGCAGCCAGCAGCCCCACCACCGGCGCGATCTTCGAGGACCTGCTGGTCCCCGGGTCCGGTCTCGAGCTGGTCGAGCGCGCGGTGCAGCGCGACGAGGTCGGCCTGACCCCGCGGGCGTGCCGGGACCTCGTCGTCGCCATCGTCCGGGACGGCGAGACGTTCATGTTCACCGCCGACGAGGGTTTGAAGCTGCGCAAGTCCGACCGCATCGTGGTCGTGCGCGGTGCGCCGGCCGGGGGCGTGCACGTGAGCACCCCGGGTGTCCGGGAGTAGAGCAGGTACCTGCTCGTCCGGCGCGGCCCTGGCATCCGCAAGACGGCCGAGCGGGTGGGGGTACGGGCGACGGGGCACCTGACCGTGGTGCGAGCAGAGGAGGTCGGATGACCGGCGTCGAGGGCAGTCTGGGTTTCCTGCTGGACCGGTCCCACCTGCTCGCGCCGCACGACCTCCCGGCCGCCGTCGCCGAGGGGGCCCGCCGGCTCGGTGCGCTGGACGCCTTCGTCTACCTCGTGGACCGCGACCAGGCGCGGCTCGTCCCGTTCGGCGAGCGGGACCGGGCGGTGGTGGCGGTCGAGGGCAGCGTGCCGGGACGGGCGTACAAGACGCTCGAGGTCCTTCCGAGCGCCGTGGACGACCAGCCTCGGCTGTGGCTCCCGCTCCTCGACGGAGCCGAGCGCCTCGGTGTGCTGGAGCTGCTCTGCAGCGCCGAGCAGGTCGAGGAGATCCGGCGCGAGGCGCAGCTCTACGCCTCGCTCGTGGCCGAGCTCCTGCGCAGCCGCAGCCAGCACACCGACCTGATCGCTCGGACACGCGAGTCCCGGCCGATGACCGTGGCGGCGCAGCTGCTGTGGAGGCAGCTGCCGCCCTTCACCTACAGCACCGAGCACGTGACCGTCACCGGCCTGCTCGAGCCGTGGGGGGAGGCGGCGGGGGACGCCTTCGACCATGCCGACGACGGAGCCGTCCTGCACGCGGCCGTGCTCGACGGGATGGGTCACGGGCTGTCCGCCACGCTGATGACCAGCGTGGCTCTCGCCGCGTACCGGATCAGCAGGCGGTACGGCGCGGACCTCGTCGAGACAGCCGCCGCCATGGACGCAGCCGTGGCGGCGGAGTTCGGCGAGAGCTCCTTCGTGACAGCCCTGCTCGTGCAGCTGGACCTGAGCACAGGCACGGTCACGCTGCTGTTGGCCGGACACCCGGCGCCGCTGCTGCTGCGGGCCGGCAAGGTCCTCGGTGCCGTCGACGTGGCGGCGGGCGTCCCCCTGGGGCTGGGCGGCCGGGACGACGTCGTCGGGGAGTTCAGGCTCCAGCCGGGTGACGCCCTGCTGATGTTCACCGACGGGCTCGTCGAGGCCCGGGCACCCGACGGCGAGCAGTTCGGGGTCCACCGGCTGGCGGACTTCCTGAGCCGAGAGTCTGCGGCGCAGCAACCCCCGCCCGAGACCCTGCGCCGGTTGTTCCGTGCGGTCCTCGACCACCAGGACGAGGCACTCCAGGACGATGCGACGTGCCTGATGGTGGAGTGGGCGACCGGGCGCCAGCGGGAGTTCGACCTCGGCGCGAAGACGACCTAGCGACGCCGTCCACCACGCTTTATGCGGGCGCGACCCGCAGGACCTTTCCGCCGACCTCCTCGACGCGGGACCCCTCGACAGGGCGCCGCCACCGCACAGCTGCCTTGACGTTCAGCCGACTGGTGTCTTGACACCACGCGAGTCTGTGTCAATGTGACGCCGTGCACACCACCCGGGACCTGCTGCTCGAGGCGGCGGCCGACGCCGTGCGCTCCGGGGCCGACTGGGACCGCCTGCGCATGGCCGACGTCGCGAGGGCGGCCGGCGTGAGCCGGCAGACGCTCTACTACGAGTTCGGCTCCAAGGACGCTCTCGCCCAGGCCCTCGCGCTGCGCGAGGCGGCCCGCTACATGGAGGGCGCCGACGCGGCGATGGTCGGCCACGGGGGCAGTCCCGGCGAGGCCGTGGGAGCCGCGACCGAGTGGACCCTCGCCGAGGCTGCCGGCAACCCCCTGCTCAAGGCGGTGCTCACCGATGACACCGGCGGGCTGCTGCCGTTCCTCACAACGAGGTCCGAGGCGCTGCTGAGCGCCGCGAACGACCACTGCGCCCGCTACCTGTCGGGGCACTGGCCCTCCCTGCCAGGCGATCTCGTGCTCTTCGTCGCCGACACCGTCAACCGGCTGACGCTGTCCCACCTGGTGCTGCCCGGTGCTCGCCCCGACCAGGTGGGCGCCGACATCGCCCGGCTCGTCGACTCCCTGCTCTCCCACGCCACGTCTGACGCCTCTGGAGGCCCCGCATGAGCACGCACGAGCTCTACACGATCCCCGCCGAGCACGCGACGTGGGACGTCGACATGGCAGGCGCCTCCCGCTTCACCTGGGACTACGACGACGGCCGGGACCGGTTGCTGTCGCTCTACCAGAAGGGCAAGGACAAGCAGTGGGACCAGGTGCACCGGATCGACTGGGACATCGAGGTCGACCCGATGGACGTCCTCGGCCTCCCCGACGAGAGCATCGCGATCTTCGGGACGCCGCAGTGGGACAAGATCAAGGACGACCGGGCGGCCGTGGGCCAGCTCAAGCAGCACATGACGGCCTGGCAGTTCAGCCAGTTCCTGCACGGCGAGCAGGGGGCGATGATCTGCTCCGCCCGCATCGTCGAGTCGGTCCCCGACCTGGACGCCAAGTTCTACGCCGCGACGCAGACGATGGACGAGGCGCGGCACGCCGAGACCTACGCCCGCTTCCTGCAGGAGAAGGTCGGCCTGCTGTATCCCATCAACCCGTACCTCAAGACACTGCTGGACGACACCCTGTCCGACAGCCGGTGGGACATGCCCTACCTCGGCATGCAGGTGCTCATCGAGGGCCTGGC
>JAOPWP010000056.1 GCA_025965615.1 Frankiales bacterium | reverse complement strand
GGGTCAGGGGTCGCCGCGCCAGAGGTGACCGTCCGGCGGGGGCCGACCCCCTCGGGACACCGGGACCTCCACCGGCGGAGTCGCCCGGGTAGGGGTCGACTCCGTCGAGGTCCGGAACACGGGCGGTCTGCCCGCTGGGCCCGTCGACGTCGAGCGGAGCCCGGTCGATGAGCACGGTCTGCTCATCCTCCGGTGCAGGTGACCGGCCCGAGATGCGCACGGCAGCGACCGCGCCGGACGGCCTCGGCAGCGTGGCCTCACCCCGACCCACGTCACCCCCGGTGGGAGCACTGCCGTCGGATCCGGCGACACCGCTCTGCGGCGGGTCGACAGGCCGTCGGGGCGACTCCGGTCCCCCTGGCTGTCCCGCGACGTCGAGCTCCAGCGTGCGGTGGCGGCCGTAGGCCTCGGCGCGCAGCCGTGCCAGCTCTGCGTCAGTCGCGGCGACGTAGGCGTCGACGTCCTCCCGCGCGTAGCCGCGTCGCCCCGTGCGGAAAGGCCCGGGCGCTCGGCGGTTCACGCGAGGTCTCTACCCGGGTCGACGTCAGTCGACCCCGGCGGCCTCCGACGTCACTGCCAGGCCCACACCGGTTGCTCGTAGTGAGCGACGCGGGTGGGACGCCGGTGGAGGGCGACCTCGCGGAACTGGTGCAGGACCGCAGCCGTCGGCGCGTGCACGTAGCCGCCGAACAGGGCGAGCCGGATCACCGGCGACTCCGACTCGGGGATGCGCACCACCTCCGGCTCGACATCGAGGTCGGTGAGCCGCACGACGTGCACGCTCGCGACCTCGTCGGGGTTGGGCGTCAGCACCCCTGCCACCCCGAGCCACAGGACCACCGGCGTGATCAGGTAGCCCGACCGGGTCGGGTAGTCGTCGAGCAGCCCGAGGACAGCATCCGCAGGAGCCGTCAGACCGAGCTCCTCGTCCAGCTCCCGGACGGCGGCGTCGACGGCCGCCTCCCCCGGGTCCAGCCGCCCGCCGGGAAGCGCCCACTGACCTGCGTGCGCGCGCATGCCCGCTGCCCGCCTGGTCAGCAGGACCCCCGGACCGTTGTCGCCGGTGACGATCGCGACGGCCACCGCGGCTGACTTGCGGGTGGGGTCCTCGACGGCAAGGCGCTCGAAGGATCCGACGGCCTCGGCGATTTCGTCCCGCCGCACAGTGGTCACGAGCCTGTCTACCCCGGCTGCCGCACAGGACGCCCGTGGCGTAGCCGGATCGTCGCCTCGATCTCGAGGACCAGGTCGGCCGGCAGCGAAGCAGGCAGGACGGTCCCGAGCTCGGCGAGGCGGTCCTTCGGGGTGGTCACACCACGAAAGACCGCAGGGCCCGGGTCAGCTGCAGGCCATGACCTGCGGGGTCGCGACCGGCACGCCGAACCCCGGCAGCCCCAGGTCGACTCCCGGGGTCGACGGTCGACGCCCTCCCTCGTGGGCGTCACCCGCGGCCGTACGCCGGTGGGACAGCAGCGGGCCCTCGGCCAGCAGGTAGTGCGGTGCGCCCCGGGTGATGACGGTCTCGACGACGTCACCGGGGCGTACGCCCGGCGCGCCTGCGAGGTGGACCAGCCGGTTGTCGCGCGCCCGGCCGGTGAGGCGACCGGCGACGTCCTTGCGCCCCTCCCCTGCGCTGACGAGAACCTCGACCGTACGGCCGACCTGCTCCTGCATGCCCTCGTAGGAGATCGCGTCCTGCAGCGCGACCAGGCGCTCGTACCGCTCCTGCACGACCTCGCGGGGCAGCGGCGGCAGGTCTGCAGCGGGCGTCCCCGGGCGGGGGGAGTACTGGAAGGTGAAGGCACCGGCGAAGCGGGACGCCGCGACGACCCGCAGCGTCTCCGCGAAGTCGTCCTCGGTCTCGCCGGGGAAGCCCACGATGATGTCGGTCGTGATGGCGGCGTCGGGGATCTGCTCGCGCACCCGCGACAGGATGCCGAGGAAGCGGTCGCTGCGGTAGGACCGCCGCATCGCCCTGAGCACCGCGTCGCTGCCCGACTGCAACGGCATGTGCAGGCTCGGGCAGACCGCCGGGGTCTCGGCCATGGCCGTGATGACGTCGTCGGTGAAGTCGCGCGGGTGGGGGCTGGTGAAGCGGACGCGCTCCAGGCCGGTCGCGCCGACGGCCCGCAGGAGCTTGCCGAACGCGTCGCGCTCTCCGAAGGAGCGGCCGTAGGAGTTGACGTTCTGGCCGAGCAGCGTCACCTCGAGAACGCCTTGCTGAACGAGCACCTCGACCTCGCGCAGCACGTCACCCGGTCGCCGGTCCTGCTCCTTGCCGCGCAGCGACGGCACGATGCAGAAGGTGCAGGTGTTGTCGCAGCCCACGCTGATCGACACCCACGCGGAGTAGGTGCTCTCGCGACGGGCCGGCAGGGTCGAGGGAAAGACCTCGAGCGCCTCGAGCAGCTCGACCTGGCTCTCCTGCTCGACCCGCGCGCGTTCGAGCAGGACCGGCAGCGATCCCACGTTGTGCGTGCCGAACACGACGTCGACCCACGGGGCCTTCGTCGTGATGAGGCTCTGGTCCTTCTGGGCGAGGCACCCGCCGACGGCGATCTGCATGCCCGGCGTGCGGTCCTTGACCGGCTTGAGGTGACCGAGGTTGCCGTAGAGCCGGTTGTCGGCGTTCTCCCGGACGGCGCAGGTGTTGAACACGACGACGTCCGGGGTCGACTCGGGCTGGGCCGGGACGTAGCCGGCAGCGTCCAGCAGACCGCTGATCCGCTCGGAGTCGTGGACGTTCATCTGGCACCCGTAGGTGCGCACCTCGTAGGTCCTCACCCGCACGAGCGTACGACGCTCAGGGGCGCTGGCACGCCTTCCACAGCCCCCGACCGGCCGAGCGTGCCTGCTGCTC
>JAOPWP010000054.1 GCA_025965615.1 Frankiales bacterium | reverse complement strand
ACGAGGGCGGGGTGATCGACCTGACCACGCAAGGACGGCTGTTCGAGCCGTTCACCCAGATCAGCTCGGGGGCGACCCGCGACCGGGAGGGCATCGGCGTCGGCCTCTACGTCGTCCGCCGGCTCGTCGAGGTCTACGGGGGCTCGATCGAGGTGAACAGCGACAGCGGGTGGATCACGGTCCAGATCAGGCTGCAGCCCGTCCGGCGGGGCCGCGCTGTCGGGGTGCGCGCCGAGGGCGCCGCTCAGACCGACGCGCCGGCGAGGCTCCCGACGCCGTAGGTCAGCGCGGCCGCCGCCCCGCTCAGGAGCAGCTGGCGGGTACCGCTGTAGACCGCGCTGCGGTCGGTGAAGCGGCTGACGACGGCCCCGGCCACGAACGAGGCCACCAGGGCCAGCAGCACGACCGGGAGCAGCCCGGTCCCCCCGAGCACGAACGGCAGGAGCGGGACGAACGCCCCCACCACGAAGGCCAGGAAGGAGGTCCCGGCCGCGAGCCACGGCGACGGCAGGTCGTCGGGGTCGATGCCGAGCTCCTCGCGGGCGTGCACCCGCCACACCTGTTCCGGGTCGAGCGAGAGCTGACGGGCCACCTCGGCCGCCGTCACCTCGTCCACACCCCTGCTGCGGTAGATCGCGGCCAGCTCGGCCTGCTCGGCGTCCGGCACCCGGGAGATCTCGGCCTTCTCGACCTCGATCTCGGCTCGGGCGAGCTCGGTCTGCGACGCGACGGAGACGTACTCCCCCGTGGCCATCGAGAAGGCCCCCGCCGCCAGACCCGCGATGCCGGCCAGGACGACGGTCTTCGAGTCGTCCGCCCCGGCGGCGACCCCCACGATGAGGGCCGTGTTGCTCACGAGTCCGTCCATGACGCCGAACACGGCAGGGCGCAACCATCCCCCGGTCACGTCCCGGTGGTCGTGGTGGTGCTCAGGGGTGGTCCGTCCGGCTGGCAGCGACGTCACGGGGCCTGCTCCCTCCGGGTCGTGGCGGCCGGCGGCTGGTCAGCCGTGTCGTCGTCCGCGGGGTCGTCGGGGTCTTCGGCGGGGCCCTCGACCTGCTGCTCGCGCCCGACTCCCCGACGCAGCCACAGGAAGGTCACGGCGCCGACCAGGACGACGGCCATGACGTAGTCGTAGAGCCGTAGGCCGAACAGGGTGTTCGCGTCGTCGATGCGCAGCGCCTCGATCCAGCCGCGTCCGACGGCATAGGCCGCGAGGTAGAGGGCGAACGCGCGGCCGCCCCCGAGCTTCCAGCGCCGGTCGGCCCACACGACGAGGGCTGCGACGCCGAGGTTCCACAGCAGCTCGTAGAGGAACGTCGGGTGGTAGGCCACTGCCCCTGGGACGGCGTCGGGGTTGCCGGGGTCGATGGTCAGCCCCCACGGCAGGGTCGTCGGCCGCCCGAACAGCTCGGAGTTGAACCAGTTGCCGAGGCGGCCGATCGCCTGCGCCACCGCCACCCCGGGGGCCACGCTGTCCGCGAACGCGCTCTTGGACAGCCCGCGCCGGCGCAGGACGACGTAGGCGGCCAGGAACCCGCCGGCGATCCCGCCCGGGATCCCCAGGCCCCCCTGCCACACGTAGAGCGCCCGGACCGGGTCGTCGAGGTAGGGCCCCGGGCTGGTCACCACGTGGTAGATGCGGGCGCCGACGATCCCGAAGGGGACGGCGATCGTGGCGACGTCCGTCACGACCCCCCGGGTGCCGCCCCTCGCGACCCAGCGGCGCTCGCCGATCACCACGGCGGCCACCACACCCAGCATGATCGCGAGCGCGTAGGCCCGGAGCGGGAACGGGCCGACCTGCCAGACCCCGGTCGAGGGACTCGGCAGGTAGGCGACGCTCACGGCCTCAAGGGTAGGCGGGCCGGACGGGCGCCGCCCGTCACGCGGAGGCTGAGGCCCGCACGCCCTCCGCCAGCTCGGCGGACAGCCGGCGCACGGCGTCGACCCCGCCCTCGGCGAGTGCGGTCACGAGCGCCGAGCCCACGACCACCCCGTCTGCGAAGCCGGCGACCTGGGACGCCTGCGCACCGGTGGAGACCCCGAGACCGACGGCCACCGGCAGGTCCGTCTGGTCCCTGACCCGACCCACCAAGCGCCGTGCCCCCGTTCCGATCTCGGCGCGGGCCCCGGTCACCCCCATGACCGCTGCGGCGTAGACGAACCCGCGGTTCGTGCGCCCGACGACCGCGATGCGCTCGTCGGTGCTGCTGGGCGCGACGAGGAAGACCGGGTCGAGGTCGTGGGTACGGCAGGCGTCGAGCCACTCCGGCGCCTCCTCGGGGATGAGGTCCGGCGTGATGGCGCCCACCCCGCCAGCCGCCTTGAGGTCAGCTGCCCAGCGCTCGAAGCCGTAGCGGTGCACGGGGTTCCAGTAGCCCATGACCAGGGTCGGGGCGCCGGTCGCCGCCACCGCCTCGACGGTCCGCAGCACGTCGGCCTGGCGCGTGCCGGCCTCGAGCGACGCCTGGTGGGCGGCTTGGATGACCGGGCCCTCCATGAGCGGATCGCTGTAGGGCATGCCGATCTCGACCGCGTCGACGCCCTCCGCGACCATCGCGGTCAGCGCCTCGACAGCCACGTCGTACGACGGGAACCCCGCCGGGAGGTAGCCGATCAGGGCAGCCCGCCCCTCGGCACGGCAGCGGGCGAACAGCTCGTCGAGAGCAGCACTCACGGCTGCTCTCCCTCGTAGGTGCGGACCAGCTCGGACTCGGCGATCTCCTCGCCGGTCACGAGACCGAACCAGCGGCCGATCGTGTCGACGTCCTTGTCGCCGCGGCCGGAGGTGTTGACGATGATCACGAGGTCCTCGGCCCTCCGCCCTGCGGCGACCTGGGCCCGGCCCCAGTCGCACGCTCCTGCGAAGGCGTGGGCGGTCTCGATCGCGCACAGGATGCCCTCGGTCTTCGCGAGCCGGTCGAGGGCCTGCATGGCCCACGCGTCCGACACCCCGCTGTAGGTGGCCCGGCCCGTGTCGCGCAGGTAGGAGTGCTCAGGGCCGACGCCCGGGTAGTCGAGACCGGCGCTGATCGACGTCGTGGCCAGGGTCTGGCCGTCCTCGTCCTGCATGAGATAGCTCCGGGATCCGTGGAGCACCCCGGGCTGGCCTGCCGTCAGCGGCGCGGCATGACGACCGGTCTCGACGCCGTCCCCGCCGGCCTCGCAACCCACGAGGGCCACCGACTCGTCGTCGAGGAAGGGGTGGAACAGCCCCATCGCGTTGCTCCCGCCACCCACGCAGGCCACGAGGGCATCGGGCAGGCGACCGACCAGGTCGAGGCACTGCTGACGGGCCTCCACGCCGATGATGCGTTGGAAGTCCCTGACCAGCATGGGGAACGGGTGGGGTCCGGCCACCGAGCCGATGACGTAGTGGGTCGTCTCGACGTTGGTGACCCAGTCGCGCATCGCCTCGTTCATGGCGTCCTTGAGCGTCCGCGTGCCGCTCTTGACCGGCACCACCTCAGCGCCGAGCAGGCGCATCCGGGCGACGTTGAGCGCCTGGCGCCGGGTGTCCTCCTCGCCCATGTAGACGGTGCAGTCGAAGCCGAACAGCGCGCAGGCGGTCGCGGTGGCGACCCCGTGCTGCCCGGCGCCCGTCTCGGCGATCACCCGCTGCTTGCCCATCTTCTGGGTCAGCAGGGCCTGCCCCAGGACATTGTTGATCTTGTGGCTGCCGGTGTGGGCGAGGTCCTCGCGCTTGAGCAGGATCCGCGCACCGCCCGCGTGCTCGGACAGCCTGCGGGCGTCGGTCAGCGGCGTCGGTCGACCGGCGTAGGTCGTGAGAAGGCGGTCCAGCTCGGCGAGGAACACCGGGTCGGACTTCGCGGCCAGGTGGGCTGCGGTGAGCTCGTCGAGGGCGGCGATCAGCGCCTCCGGGACGAAGCGCCCGCCGTACGGCCCGAAGTGCCCGGACTCGTCGGGCTGGCTCGGGAGCGGCGACGGGGGGCCGGCTGGATCGTGGGAACGCGGAGTCATGCGGGCGGCACTCTTCTCTGGAAGTCGGCGCTAGCCGCGGGCAGACGGGTGGTTGCCCGCGGTGACGAGCTCGGCCACGGCCTGTCGGGGGTTCCCACCGGTGACGACGCCCTCGCCGACCAGCACGGCGTCGGCGCCGACGGCTGCGTAGGCGAGCAGGTCGTGAGGTCCTCGTACGCCTGACTCCGCGACCTTCACGACGCCGTCCGGGATGAGGGGCGACAGCCGGCCGAACACCGAGCGGTCGACCTCGAGCGTCTTGAGGTCACGGGCGTTGACCCCGATGACCCGGGCGCCTGCGGCCTGCGCGCGCTCGAGCTCGGCCTCGTCGTGCACCTCCACCAGCGCGGTCATGCCGAGCGAGTGCGAGCGCTCGACGAGCGAGACCAGGGCCTCCTGCTCCAGCGCGGCCACGATGAGCAGGGAGAGGTCGGCCCCGGAGGCGCGGCCCTCCCAGAGCTGGTAGCTGGAGACCACGAAGTCCTTGCGCAGCAACGGGACCGAGACCCGGTCTCGGACAGCCTGCAGGTCGGCGAGGCTGCCCCCGAACCGGCGCCGCTCGGTCAGGACGCTGATCACGCTGGCGCCGCCGGCCTCGTAGTCCTCGGCCAGGGCAGCCGGATCGGCGATGGCGGCCAGTGCCCCCTTGGACGGACTGCTCCGCTTGACCTCTGCGATGACGGCGACCCCGGGGCGCATCAGGGCGGCGACGCCGTCGAGCGCCGGAGGTCGCGCTGCCGCGAGGTCCTTGAGCTCGTCGATGCTGGTGCGGGACTGGCGCTCAGCGAGGTCCTCGCGCACGCCGACGAGGATGTCGTCGAGCACGCTCACAACGGTCCTCTCGTCGATCCGACGCCGATCTTGCCCACTCGCCGAGGCTATCGGGAGGGGAGGTCCGCCCCGCCGGTGGGGGGAGGTCCGGGGGACGTCTGCCCGGGCGGAGCGGTGAGGTCGGGCCCGGTCGGGTCCTCACCGCGGTCCAGCGCCTCCCAGAGCTGCCGCTCCCCCGACCCGCCCTCGGCCGCGCCCTGCGGCTCGGGGGCGGCCGCAGCCACGGGCGAGTCGTACCTCTGGGACATCCCGCCCCACCGACGACCTCGCGCCGCCACGAGGGCCCCGGCAGTCGCGAGCACGGCACCACAGACGGCGGCCAGCACGGGCCAGGGCGTCGAGCCGGTGCCCTGCAGGCTCGCCGACGAGCCACGGGCCAGGGCGCTGTCCGGGTCGAAGCCCAGACCTGCCACGACCATGCCGACGCCGGCCAGCACGAGCACGAGCCCCACCACCGGGCGCAGCCAGCCACGTGCCGCGACCACCGCGATCGCTCCCGCCAGGCCGACCACCGCCAGCCCCCTCACCGGGGTACCCGCCTCAGCCCCGGAGAGCGCCAGCTCCCGCGCGGGCAGGGGCGGTATGCCGGCGATCGTCCCCGAGGCCCAGGTGCGACCGGAGGCGACCAGCCCGCCCGAGGAGGCCAGGACGCAGAGGGCGACCGAGAGGGTGATCTCGCGGCGAGCCGTGGCCGAGCTCAGGAGGGCCCCCCGGCGACGCGCAGGGTCTCGGCCGCGGCGATCGCCCGCAGGACGGCCGCCGCCTTGTTCTCGCACTCGGCCTGCTCTGTGGCGGGGTCGCTGTCGGCCACGATCCCGGCACCGGCCTGGACGTAGGCCCGACCTGCGTGGAGCACCGCGGTGCGGATGGCGATCGCCATGTCCATGTCGCCACCGGCGTCGACGTAGCCGACCGTGCCGGCGTAGAGCGACCTGCGTGCCGGCTCGAGCGCCTCGATGATCTTCAAGGCGCTGGGCTTGGGCGCCCCGGAGACGGTCCCGGCAGGGAACGTCGCGGTGAGCACGTCCAGAGCGCGCTGTCCGGGGCTGAGCTGGCCGAAGACCGTGGACACCAGGTGCATCACGTGGCTGTAGAGCTCGACCCGCATGAAGTCCGAGACGTCGACCGTGCCCGGCACGCACACCCGTCCGAGGTCGTTGCGGGCCAGGTCGACCAGCATCACGTGCTCGGCCTGCTCCTTGGGGTCGGCGCGGAGGTCGGCCGCCAGCTGCGCGTCCTCGACGGGAGTCGCGCCACGGGGCCGGGTGCCGGCCGGTGGGTGGACGACAGCCCGGTCGCCGGTGACCGTGACGAGGGCTTCCGGGGACGAGCCGACGACGTCGTACGGGGACTCCGCGCCCTCGAACCGCAGCAGGTACATGTACGGCGAGGGGTTCGTGGCGCGCAGCACCCGGTACAGGTCCAGCGCGTCGACCTCGGTGGCCACCTCGAAGCGCTGGCTCAGCACGACCTGGAAGGCGTCGCCGTCCCGGATGTGCTCGCGCACGCGCTCGACGTCCGCTTCGTACTTCTCGGGGGCCGTGCGGCGGACCACCTCGCTGCGCGCCGCGAGGTCCAGCTGGGCAACGCTGGACGGGGCCGACCCCGCCAGGTCGGCGGTCATGGCGTCGAGCCGCGCCACGGCGTCGTCGTAGGCCGTGGCGGGCGCACCCGGCAGGACGTTCGCCAGCAGCAGCAGCGTGCCGTCGTGGTGGTCGAGGACCGCGAGGTCGGTCACCAGCATCATGGCGAGCTCCGGCATGCCGACCTCGTCCGGTGCGGTGGAGGGGATCCGCTCCAGGCGACGCACGAGGTCGTAGCCCAGGTAGCCGACGAGCCCGGCGGTCAGAGGTGCCGACCCGGCGGGCTTGTCCGAGCGGAGCATCGCCTCGGCTTGGCGGAGCGCCTCCAGCGGGTCCTCGCTCGTCGTCGCGAGCCCCTCGCCCAACCACACCGCGCGCCCGTCGCGCTCGGTCAGCACGGCGGCGCACCGCACGCCCACGAACGACCAGCGGGACCACGACCTGCCCTGCTCGGCGGACTCGAGCAGGAAGGTCCCCGGCCGGTTGCCCGCGAGCTTGCGGTAGAGCCCGACTGCGGTCTCGGCGTCGGCCAGGAGCCGGCGGCTGACCGGACGCACCGCGCCCGTCAGGGCGTCGAACTCCGCGCGCGAGGTGGTGGTGCCCAGAGCCGTGGAGGACGCCGTCATCGCCCGCTCACGCGGGCCTGTGGCCGACGACGGCCGGCAGCTCGGCGGCGTCGAAGCAGGTGCGGTCGCCGGTGTGGCAGGCCCCGCCGACCTGGTCCACCTTGACCAGCAGGGTGTCGCCGTCGCAGTCGAGGGCCACGGACTGGACCCACTGCTGGGAGCCGGAGGTCTCGCCCTTCACCCAGTACTCCTGGCGGCTGCGGGACCAGTACGTGCACCGGCCGGTGGTGAGGGTGCGATGCAGGGCCTCGTCGTCCATCCACCCGACCATCAGCACCTCGCCGGTGTCGTGCTGCTGGGCGACGGCGACGACGAGGCCGTCCGCGTCGCGCTTGAGCCGCGCGGCGATCGTGGGGTCGAGGTCTGCGGGGCGGGCCGGTCCGGTCATGCGGGCAGTCTGCCAGCCCGCTGCGGGTGTGACCTCCGAGTTCCGGCCAGCGCAGACGGTCCGGCCACCGCGACCACGGTGGCGAGCGCCGCCAGCAGGGCGAGAGCCGTCGGCAGGCTGGTGAGGGCGCTGAGCAGACCCACCAGCGGCGGACCGAGCACGAACCCGAGGTAGCCGGTGGCGCTGACCAGCGCCAGGTCGGCGCCCTCCTGCCCCGGCAGGCTCCGGCTGCCGACAGCCGAGAAGAGCGTGGGGGCCAGCACACCGACCCCGGCCCCGGCGACGAGCGCACCGACGAGGACGACCGCCGGCCCCGGACCGAGCGCGAGCAGCAGCAGTCCGACGGCGAGCACGCCGCCTCCCCCGCCGACGAGCCGGGCATCGCTCACCGAGCGCCCCAGCGCCTGGGCCCCGAAGCGCGCGGCGGCCATCGCCCCGGCGAACACCCCCGGACCCAGGCCCCCGACCCAGGGAGGCGCGTCGTGGGTGCGTTCGAGGTGCAGGGCGCTCCATGCCTGGACGGCGTCCTCGATGAGGAACGAGGCTGCCGTGAGCAGACCGAGGGCCAGCAGCAGCGGGGCGATCCGGCGGCGGCCGTTCCCGACCGGCTCCTCCCGGACGACTCCCCGGTAGGGCGGCTGCACGAGGGTCGCGAGGGCGAGCAGGGCTGCGCTGGCGCCGAGGACGGTACGAGGGCCCGCCCCGAGGTCGCGGGCGACCCCGGTCGCGACGCTCGCGACCAGCACCCCCACCGAGAAGCAGCCGTGCGCCCCGGCCATCAGGCGCGTCCCCTCGCGCCGCTCCCAGGAGGCGGTGGCGGTGTTCAGCAGGACGTCGAGCGCGCCGGTGGTGGCGCCGAGCAGCAGCAGCGCGAGGACCAGCGGGACCAGGCCCTCCGCGAAGCCCGGTAGCACCGCGACGGCGGCGAACGAGCCCATCGAGACGGGGATCAGCCGCCGCGCGCCGTGCCGGTCGACGAGCCGGCCCGCGACCGGCATCGCCGGCAGGGCCGCCACGGCGATGGCGGCCAGGGCGAGACCGAGCTGGCCGTCCGGCAGCCCGGTCTGGGTCCGCACGTCGGGCAGCACCGCAGACCAGGCCCCCCAGAAGCCGCCGAACGCGGCGAACCCGAGCAGCAGTCCCCGCCGCTCGAGGGCGGCGGGGGTCGACGCCTGCGTCACCGGGTCTGGGAGGACCAGGAGGCGTGGAGCCGCGCGTACACCCCGTCCTGCTGGACCAGCTCGGCGTGCGGGCCGCGCTGGACGACGACGCCCGCATCGACGACGAGCACCTCGTCGGCGCCCTCGGCCGTCGAGAGGCGGTGAGCGATCGCGAGGGTCGTCCGCCCACGGGTCAGCGAGTCCAGCGCCCGCTGGAGGCGCACCTCGGTGGCCGGGTCGACGGCGCTGGTCGCCTCGTCGAGCACGAGCAGGTCGGGGTCGGCGACGTAGGCACGGGCGATGGCCACCAGCTGGCGCTCGCCGACCGACAGCGAGTCGCCGCGCTCCCCCACCGGGGTGTGCACGCCTTCCGGCAGCTGCTCGAGCCAGTCCGCGAGGCCCAGGTCCGCGAAGGCCCGGGTGATCTCGGCATCGGTGGCGTCGAGGCGTCCGAACCGCACGTTGGCGGCGATCGTCGAGTCGAACAGGAACCCGTCCTGGGGCACCATCACCACGCGTGAGCGCAGCGAGTCGAAGCCGAGCTCGGTCAGCGGCACCCCGCCGAGGAGCACCCGGCCGGAGGTCGGGTCCATGAGCCGGGTCAGCAGCTTCGCGAAGGTCGTCTTGCCGCTGCCCGTCTCCCCGACGACGGCGACCCGGGTGCGCGCCGCGATGGTCAGGTCGACGTCGTGCAGGACGTCGGGCCCGCCCGGGTAGGCGAACCTGACGGACTCGAACCGCACGTCGATCGGGCCCTCGGGCAGGGTCGCGCCGTCGACCGGGTCGGCCACGTCGCTGGGCGTGTCGAGGATCCCGAGGACCCGGCGCATCCCGGCCACGGCGTTCTGCGCCTCGTTGAGCACCTCGGTGGCGATCTGCACCGGTTGCACGAACAGCGTGACGAGGAACAGGAACCCGACCAGCCGGCCGGTCGTGAGATCGCCGCCCGCGCCCAGCAGGACACCCCCCACCACGACCGCGCCGGTCGCGAACGCGGCGACGAGCTCACCGGCCGAGAAGGTCACCGCTGCGATGCGTTGGGCCCGGGTCTGGGCGGTCCGGGTGGCGTCGACCGAGCGGTCCAGGCGCTCTGCGGTCCGCGCCTGCACGCCGTAGGCGCGGATCACCGGGGCTCCGACCACCGTCTCCGCCACGACGCCGAGCATCTCGCCCACCCGCTCGCGGACCGTCGTGTAGGCGACCTCGAGCCGGGACTGGAACAGCCGCACGGCGAAGACGAGCGGCAGGAAGCACAGGTAGACCAGCAGGGTCAGCTGCCACGACCACAGCAGCATCAGCACGGTCGCGAGCGAGACCTGCGCCGCAGAGACCACGATCAGCAGGCCACCCCACTGCATGAAGGTGCTGATCGTGTCCACGTCGCTGGTCACCCGCGACACCAGCGACCCACGGCGCTCCGCGGCCTGGTGGAGGATCGACAGGTCGTGGACGCGACGGAAGGCCCGTACGCGCAGGGCTGACAGGCCCCGCTCCGTCGTGCGGTACAGCCGCACGTTGGTCGCGTAGCCGGCGACGGCGGTGACCAGGACGGCGACCAGGGCCGCGCCGCAGGCCAGGCGGACCAGGCCCAGGTCGGGCCCCTCGGGCCGGAGCAGGCCGTTGTCGAGGGTCTGCTGGACCGCGACCGGGACGACGACGCGACCCGCTGTGGCCAGCAGGGCCAGCAGGAGGGTCACGACGAGCCCCTCGCGGAACTCGGGGGTGAGCCGGATCCCGTGGGCGAGCGTCGCGAAGGCGCCTCGCTCGGTGCCGCGGCTGTCCAGTGTTCCGCCCCCGGTGGAGGTCTCGGGAGCGGCGGCGGTCATGCGACCACCGGCTGGGTCGCGTCGGCGTCGTCGCGCGGGTGCTGCTGCTCAGCAGCCGACCGCTCGTAGGCGTGGACGAGGTCGGCGTAGCCGGACGAGGTGGCCAGCAGCTCCTCGTGGGTGCCCCTGGCGGTGATCTGTCCCTCGTCGACGAACACGACCTCGTCGGCCAGCGCGATCGTCGCGAGGCGGTAGGCCACGAGCACGACCGTGGCCGAGGCCCCGGAGTCGCGCAGTCCGGCCAGGATCCGCTGCTCGACCTGCGCGTCCACGCTGCTCGTGGCGTCGTCGAGGACCAGCAACCGGGGCCGGCGGACCACGGCGCGGGCGAGGGCGAGCCGCTGGCGCTGGCCGCCCGAGAGCGTGGTCCCGCGCTCCCCCACCAGGGTGTCGAGGGCGTCGGGCAGGGCGGCGACGAAGCCGTCGGCCTGGGCGACCCGCAGCGCTGCCCAGACGTCGGCGTCGCTGAGGTCGGCCCCGAGGGTGATGTTGCCGCGCACGGTGTCGTCGAACAGGAACGTCGACTGGGGGACGAGCGAGGCGACCTCGGCCACGGCGCCGGGCCGCAGCGCGCGCAGGTCGACCTCGTCGAAGGCGACGCGACCGGTGTCGGGGTCCAGCAGGCGGACGAGCAACGTCGCGAGGGTCGACTTGCCGGAACCCGTCGTGCCGACGAGCGCCACGGTGCGGCCGGGCCGCAGGTCGAAGGTGATGTCGTGCAGCACCTGCACGCGGTCGGCGGCCCCGACGGCGCCGTAGGAGAACCCGACGGCCTCGACCGACAGTGCCGCAGCGCCGTGACCCGGCAGGTCGGCGGTCCCGTGCTCCTGGGCTCCCGTCGCGGTGAGGACCCGCTGCACGCGGTCCCAGCCGACGACGCTGCGCGGCAGCTCGTTGAGGACCCAGCCGATCGCCCGGACCGGGAAGGCCAGCAGGGTGAACAGGTAGGCGACGCGGACCAGCTGGTCCGGGGTGATGTCGCCGCTGCCGACGCGGCTCGTCCCGGCGAGCAGCACGGCGATCACGCCGACGACCGGCAGCGCCTCCATGATCGGGTCGAACGTCCCCCGCACCCGGCCCACGGCGGTCATGGTGTCGCGGAGCTCGTCGGAGCGGGCGCGGAAGCGGTCGGTCTCCTGTCCCTCACGGCCCAGGGTCTTGACGACGAGGGCTCCGTCGAAGGACTCGTGCGCGATGGCGCTGACCTCGCCGCGCAGCTGCTGCGCCCGTGTCATCAGCGGGGACATGCGACGCGAGTAGACGACGGTCAGCACGGCGATCGCCGGGAAGACCACGGAGCCCACGACGGCGAGCACGGGGTCCGTCACGAGCAGCAGGCCGAGGGTCGTGACCAGCATCGCGATGACCCCGACGGCGAACGGGAACGGCGCGATCGGGTACCACGTGGCCTCGACGTCGCTGTTCGCGTTCGACAGCAGCTCGCCCGTGGGGTGCTCGTGGTGCCAGGACAGCGGCAGCTCGAGGTAGCGGCGGGTGACCCGCCGCCGGTAGGTGGCCTGCAGCCGGTACTGCATGATTCCGGCCCCGAGCCGACGGGCGACGATGCCCACGACCTTCAGGGCCGCGGTGAGCATGATGGCGAGGAAGGCGATCGCCAGTCCCGCCGTGGCCGCCTCGCCGTCGCGGATGCTCGGGACGATGACGTCCTTGGTGATCGCTCCGAAGACGTAGGCCTGACCGATCGTCGTGATCGCGAACAGGGCGCTGCCCACCGCCGAGACGGCGAAGATCCTCGGCTCCTCCTTGACGGCCACCCACAGCACGCCGAGGCCCCGCCGGATCGTCCGGACGGGCGGGGCCGGCGCCGTCGTCGGGGCGTTCGGCGCCGTCACGGGTCCTCCTCGCGGTGGTCTGCTGATCGTTCAGGTCATGGGTGCCGTGGCGGGTGACGTCGTGGGTGAGGCCAGGGCGCCGTCACGGGGTGACGCGGCGGGTGCCGTCATGAGGGCCGTCACGGGGGTGACGTCATGAGTGACAGCACTCTCCACTGCTGACACCGCCCGGTCGACGGAGATTCCCGGAACGGGCTTCAGGGCCGTACGCGCAGCACCAGCAGGCAGGAGACAGCGCAGACCGCCAGCGAGGCGACCACGGTCAGCAGGTAGCCGTGGCTGGTGATCAGGACCCCGGCCAGGGGTGGCCCCAGGGCGGAACCGACGGCCGCGGAGGTGTAGAGCACGCCGAGCAGGCTCCCGAGGCCCTCGAGCCCGAAGACCTCTGCCACGAGGGGCGGCCCGAGCGCCACGAAGCCCCCGTAGCCGACACCCAGGAGAGCGGCGAAGACCACGAGACGGGCGTACGACGGCTCGCCCAGCCGGAGGTCGCTGAGCCACAGGGCGAAGCTCCCCGCCATGACCAGGAAGCAGGCCTGGTAGGTGCGGAGCACGCCCACCCGACCGGCCAGGGCTCCGAGGGCCAGCCGCCCCCCGATGCTCGCGGCTCCGATCACCCCGACCAGCGTGGCTGCGGCGACGGCTCCGGACCCCGTGCTCACCGCATAGGCGGGCAGGTGCACGAACGGGACGAAGAGCGCGACCGACAGGAGCAGTCCAGCGCCGTACAGCCGGAGGTAGGTGGGCGTCCGGAGCCGCGGCAGGAGCGGCACGCGGACGGCGTCGACCCGCAGCGGAGCGGCGCGGGCGAACAGGGCGCACACCAGCAGGACCCCCGTGCCCGCGGCAGCGAGCACGAGGTAGGCGTTCCGCCACCCGACGGCCGCGATCAGGGCCGCGGCCGTGGGCGCACCGACGAGCGTGCCCAGGCCGATGCCCGAGACGGCGATGCCCACGGCAAGGGTGCGCCTGGCGTCGAACCACGCACCGACGACGGCGACGAGCGGCACGTAGCAGCACGCCACGGCGAGCCCGACTCCCAGGCCGTGGCCCAGGTAGGCCTGCCAGAGCGAGTCGGCCCGGGACACGACCACGAGGCCGGCCCCCAGGGAGAGCGCCCCGAGAAGGACGACCCGGCGCGGGCCGAAGCGGTCGAGCGCGGCACCCGACAGCGCCCCGAGCCCGAAGAAGGCCATCGTGGTGAGCGAGAAGACCGCCGACGCCGCACCGCGCCCCACACCGAGGTCCCTCGACAGCGGCAGCAGGAAGGCCCCGAAGCCGTAGGCGATCCCGAAGGTGGTGAACATGGCCGTGAAGGCGACGGCCACCGCAGCCCACGCAGCAGGGCCGTCGAGGACCGGCTCGGACTCGCGGGCCCGGCTCACCGGACGACGTGCCCGCGTCCGTGCAGGGCCGCCTTGACCTCACCGATGCGCAGCGTGCCGAAGTGGAAGACGCTGGCAGCAAGCACGGCGTCGGCTCCGGCCTCGACCGCCGGGGCGAAGTCCTCGCAGCGTCCGGCGCCGCCACTGGCGATCACCGGTACGGACACCCGCGCCCGCACCGCCCGGAGCAGCTCCAGGTCGAAGCCGGCGCGCGTCCCGTCGGCGTCCATCGAGTTGAGCAGGATCTCGCCCACGCCGAGCTCCGCCCCCCGCTCGGCCCAGGCCACGGCGTCCACCCCCGTGCCGGTGCGCCCGCCGTGGGTGGTCACCTCGAAGCCGCTCGGCGTCGTCCCGGCCTCGACCCGCCGGGCGTCGACGGACAGGACGAGCACCTGGTTGCCGAAGCGGTGGGCGATCTCGCGCAGGAGCTCCGGACGCTGCAGCGCCGCGGTGTTGACGCCGACCTTGTCCGCGCCTGCCCGCAGGAGCCGGTCCACGTCCTCGACCGCGCGCACCCCGCCTCCCACCGTGAGGGGGATGAAGACCTGCTCGGCGGTCCGCCGCACGACGTCGTACGTCGTCTCTCGGCTGCCGCTGCTCGCCGTGATGTCGAGGAAGACCAGCTCGTCAGCGCCCTCCGCGTCGTAGAGCCGGGCCATCTCGACGGGATCCCCTGCGTCGCGCAGCTCGCGGAAATTGACGCCCTTCACGACCCTGCCGGCGTCGACGTCCAGGCAGGGGACCACGCGGATCGCGACGCTCATCCGCGGGACGCTACCGGCCCCCGGACAGCAGCCGGACCTGTCAGGCCACGACGGCCCGGACGTGGTCGGCCCTCGTCCGGACCGGGAGGGCGCCCCCGGCCACGAGCACCGAGAAGGCGTCGGCGGGCGCGTCCCGCGCGAAGTACCACCCCTGCCCCTGCAGGCACCCCATGTCGGCGAGCAGGTGGGCGAGCTCGCGGGTCTCGATGCCTTCGGCCACGACCGGGAGCGAGAGGGACTGACACACCCGGACGATCGAGATGAGCAGCCGGCGAGCTCCCGCGTCTGCGACCGCCGTGCGGGTGAAGGAGCGGTCGATCTTCACGGTGTCGACGGGCAGCCGGGCGAGCTGCGACAGCGACGACTCCCCGGCGCCGAAGTCGTCGAGCGAGACGGTCACCCCGAGGGCCCGGACGCCGTGCAGGACCGCGGAGGCCAGGTCGGCGTCAGGGACGACGGCCGTCTCGGTCACCTCGATGCAGAGCCGCTCCCCCGTCAGGCCGTGCCGACTCAGCGCCTCGGCCACCATGCGCGGGAGGTCGGCGGTCATGTGCCGCCGGGACACGTTGACGCTGATCCTGGGGACGTCGACGCCGTCGTCGAGCCACAGGCGGATGTCCCGGCAGGCGCGCCCGAGCACCCAGCCGTCGATCTCGGAGATGATCCCCGACTCCTCGGCGATCGGGATGAAGACCTCGGGCGAGATCGGGCCCAGGTCCGGGTCGCGCCATCGGAGCAGCGCCTCGCCGCCGATGACCTCGCCGGACGGGAGCTCCACGATCGGCTGGTAGTGCAGGGCCAGGTGGCCCTCGTCCAGTGCCCTTCGCAGACCCCGGTGGACCTGCATGCGCAGCGCGGCCGCCTCGTGCATCTCCGCCCGGTACGGCGTGATGCGGTTGCGTCCGGAGGACTTCGACGCGTACATCGCCAGATCGGCGTTGCGCAGGAGCTCCTCAGCCGTCAGGGCGTCATCGGTGGACGCGATGCCGAGGCTCGCTCCGATCGGCAGGGGGGTCCCGGCGATCGACAGGGGTGCGCGCAGTGCCGCCAGGACCCGCTCGGCCACGCTCCCCCGTGCGCCTCGGAGCACCAGGACGAACTCGTCCCCCCCGATCCGGGTCACCTCGTCGCCCTCGCGCACGCAGGCGCGCAGGCGGTTCGCCACCTCGATGAGCAGGGCGTCGCCCTGGGCGTGGCCGAACGTGTCGTTCACCGCCTTGAAGCCGTCGAGGTCGATGAGGACCACCGTGGCCTGGACGGGCGGGCTGGTCCGGTAGCAGTCGGACAGGACCGCGCGGGCCCAGGTGAGGTTGCCGAGCCCCGTCAGCGCGTCGTGGTGCGCGGCGTGGCCCAACTGCTGCTCGAGCTCGTGCCGCTCGTGGATGTCGCGCAGGTTCACGATGACACCGGCCACGCTCCCCTCGTGGAGCCGGCTGCAGATGAGCGTCTGCATCCAGCGGAACTCGCCGTCGGCGCTGCGCACCCGGCCCCGGCACTCGGCTGTGACCCCGGGCGTCGCGAGGGCGTCCAGCCAGGCCTGTTCGAACAGCTCCCGGTCGTCCCGGTGCATCGCTGCACGAACCCCTCGCAGGTCCAGGCCTGCACCGGGCCGCCCGAGCACGCGCTCGACGGCGGGGCTCGCGTAGAGCACCTCGCCGGCCTCGTTGTGCAGGGTGATCAGGTCGGAGACGCCCGTGACGAGGGAGCGGAAGAGCTCCTCGTTGGCCCGCAGCTGCTGCTCGAGGGCGGTCCGGTCCCAGCTCCCGACGGCGTGGCGCACGAGGAGGCCGGCGACGAAGACCAGGCATACGACGAACTGGCTGCCCTGCAGCGCCTCGCCCGTGACGGCGAGCTGGGTGGACACGGCGATGGCCAGAGCCAGGATGACGCCCGGGACCGCACGCACCCAGGCGCTCGGTGCCTCGCCGGGCTCACTCACCGACGGGTCCTCCGGAGCGGAGAGGGCGGCGAGCAGGAGCAGCAGCAGACCGGACACCGACAGGACGGCCGCTGCGGTCCCACGACCGGGCGTCGGGAGGACGGCCACGACCATGTCCGAGGCGAGGACGAGCGTGAGCCCCGCCGCGATCAGCAGGAGCTCGGTGCGGACCGCCGCGGGCACCCGGAGCGAGACCCCGACCAGCAGACCGAGCATGACGATGTCGGTCGCGGGGGCGACCAGGCCCGGCCCGACGTCTCCTGCGACGAGCCGGGCGGGCCCGAGCAGCAGGGCGTACGCCGTGAACCACAGGGCGGTCGAGGCGGCGAGGGCGTCGAGCAGGCTGCGGACCCAGACCCCGCGCGCGTTCGCGTAGCTGAGCAGGGCCACGGCGACCGGGACGAGCAGGACGATGCGACCGGAGGCGGCGAGCCACGGCAGGGGCGCCGAGGTCGTCGGCGCGAAGGACTGGAGGATCCCGAGGGCGCCGCCCAGGAGCAGGCCGAACCCGAGCAGGCTGCGCCCCCGTCGCAGGCCCGAGGACGACCGTCGGGCCCGTTGCAGCAGGACCCTGCCGGCGGCGAAGGCGACGAGGCTCTGGAGCAGCGCGGCGAGCGAGGTCCCGAGCTCGGCGGGCACCCCCGGTGCGCTCAGGAGGGCGACGGCCGGGACGACCACGCCGGCAGTGACCAGGAAGGGCCCTTGACGTCGTAGGAGTGTCACACGGCCCTGTCGACAGGAAGCGGACCTTCCTACAGCCCATCCGGTCAAGTCACCCGGCGTGGCAGCTAGGAGCTCGGAGCCCCTCCGGACACCGCAGCCAGGGCCTCCGGGAGCGTGAAGGCTCCCGCGTAGAGCGCCTTACCGACGATGGCGCCCTCGACGCCGAGCGGCACGAGCCGGGCGAGCGCCCGGAGGTCGTCCAGCGAGGAGACCCCGCCGCTGGCGACGACCGGCCGGTCGGTGGCCGCGCAGACCTTCTCCAGCAGCTCGAGGTTGGGACCGGTGAGCGTGCCGTCGCGGCGCACGTCGGTGAGCACGTAGCGCGCGCAGCCCTCCCGGTCGAGGCGCTCCAGGACCTCCCAGAGGTCGCCGCCCTCCGACGTCCACCCCCGGGCTGCGAGGGTCGTCCCCCGGACGTCCAGCCCCACGGCGATCCGGTCGCCGTGGGTCGCGATCGCCTGAGCGCACCAGTCAGGCGACTCCAGGGCCGCGGTGCCGAGGTTCACCCGGGCGCAGCCGGTCGCGAGCGCCTGCGCCAGGGACTCGTCGTCGCGGATCCCTCCACTGAGCTCGACCTTCGTGTCGAGGGTGCCCACGACCCGGGCGAGCAGGTCGCGGTTGGAGCCCCGGCCGAAGGCGGCGTCGAGGTCGACCAGGTGCACCCAGCTGGCACCGTCGCCCTGCCACTGCAGGGCCGCCGCGACGGGGTCGCCGTAGGAGGTCTCGCTGCCCGCCTCCCCCTGGACCAGGCGTACGGCCTGCCCGTCGGCGACGTCGACAGCAGGCAGGAGCTCGAGGTTCAACGGGTCCTCCGGGACGGGTCGTGCACGAGCACGACGATCAGGGGCAGGGCGAAGGTGGCGACGACCAGGAAGCCGAGCCGGCCGGTCCAGGTCGGGACGAAGACGAGGGTCAGGAGCGCAGCCGTCGCCCAGACGAGGGCGAGGACCAGCTTGAGCCGCCACGGGAGGGGCGGGAAGCGCCGGCTGCGGTAGACCACCTGCCGCCGGGGGCGGGTCGGCCGGGCCGGGACGGGAGGTCGCCTCCGGGCGCGGCGGTCCGCCCTCGTCGTCGCGTCTGCGG
>JAOPWP010000100.1 GCA_025965615.1 Frankiales bacterium | reverse complement strand
GATCGGGCTGGTGGGAGAAGAACCGGTGCCAGAAGAACTGGCCGCGCACGGGGTCGTACGTCCAGTTGGACGATTCGGTGTCGACGAAGATGACCCGAGCGTCGGGGTACTGCGAGTCGTCGTCGCTCCACACGTAGTAGTCGCCGTACGGGCCGTCGGGATCGTTGCGCGACTGCTGGAACCACGGGTGGGCGTCCGAGGTGTGGTTGAGCACGAGGTCGGTGATGACCCGGATGTCGCGCTTGTGCGCCTCCTCGAGCAGGTAGACGAAGTCGTCGACGGTGCCGAACTCGGGCAGCACCGCGCGGAAGTCGCTGATGTCGTAGCCGCCGTCGCGCAGCGGCGACTGGTAGATCGGAAGCAGCCAGACGCAGTCGACGCCGAGCCACTGCAGGTAGTCGAGCTTGGACGTCAGGCCCTTGATGTCGCCCGTGCCGTCTCCGTTGCTGTCGGCGAAGCCCCGGATGAGCACCTCGTAGAAGACGGCCCGCTTGAACCACAGCGGGTCCTGGGACTGCTCGAGCGAGACCAGCTCGCCGTGCTCGAGGTCGGCGCTCATGCGGTGGCTCCCGTGGGGGTCGATGTCGAGGCCGAGGTGGTGCGGGGGCCGACGTGGAAGACGTGCGCGGGCTCGTCGAACGGGTCCAGCCGCACGTAGTTGCTGGCGCCCCACTCGTAGGTCCGGCCGGTCACGGCGTCGTGGACCTCGAAGCGCTCGTCCCAGTCGAAGCCGAGCGCGGGGAGGTCGAGGGTGACGGTGGCCTCACGGGCGCCGTGCGGATCGAGGTTGACCACGACCAGCACCACGTCGTCGCCGAGCCGCTTGCTCCACGTCATGATGTCGGGCGAGTCCGCGTCGTGGATCGTCAGCGTGTCGAGCCGGTGCAGGGCAGGGTGCTCGCGCCGGAAGCGGTTCAGCATCGTGAGGTACGGCGCGAGCGTGTGCTCCGGGGTGCTCCAGTCGCGTGGGCGCAACTGGTACTTCTCGCTGTCGAGGTACTCCTCGCTGCCAGGACGGACGGCGACGTGCTCGTACAGCTCGAAGCCGGCGTAGACGCCGTAGGTCGGCGACAGCAGCGCTGCGAGGGCGGCGCGGATCTTGAAGACCGGCGGCCCGCCGTACTGGAGCGAGGCGTGCAGGATGTCCGGGGTGTTCACGAAGAAGTTGGGCCGCATGTAGTGGGAGGCCTCGGCCAGCTCGACCGCGTAGTCCTCGAGCTCGGTGCGGCCGGTGCGCCAGGTGAAGTACGTGTAGGACTGGGTGAAGCCGATCTTGGCGAGCTCGTGCATCATCGCCGGCCGGGTGAACGCCTCGGCGAGGAACAGCACGTCGGGCTCGGTGCTCTTGACCTCGGCGATCAGCCGCTCCCAGAACATCAGCGGCTTGGTGTGCGGGTTGTCGACCCGGAAGATGCGGACCCCGTGGGAGGTCCAGTGGCGCACGACCCGCAGGATCTCGGCGTACAGCCCCTCCGGGTCGTTGTCGAAGTTCAGCGGATAGATGTCCTGGTACTTCTTCGGGGGGTTCTCGGCGTAGGCGATGGTCCCGTCGAGCCGGGTCGTGAACCACTCCGGGTGCTCGGTCGCCCAGGGGTGGTCGGGGGCGCACTGCAGGGCGAGGTCGAGGGCGACCTCCATGCCCAGCTCGGCGGTCCGGGCGACGAAGGCGTCGAAGTCCTCGATCGTCCCGAGCTCGGGATGGACCGCGTCGTGGCCGCCCTCGGCCGAGCCGATCGCCCACGGCGAACCCACGTCGTCAGGCGTGGGGGTCAGCGTGTTGTTCGGGCCCTTGCGGTTGACGGTGCCGATCGGGTGGATCGGCGGGAGGTAGACGACGTCGAAGCCCATCTCGGCCACGGCCGGCAGGCGCTCCGCTGCGGTCGCGAAGGTGCCCGACCGGAGCACCCCGTCAGCGTCCGGGGCGGCCCCCTCGGAGCGGGGGAAGAACTCGTACCAGGCGCCGTACAGCGCGCGCCCGCGGTCCACCCAGACCTGCTGCGCGGGCAGGGCGGTGACGAGCTCGCGCAGGGGGTGGGCCGACAGCAGGGCCACGACCTCCGGGTCGAGCGCCGCCTGCAGCCTTCCCAGGGGGTCGCCCTTGCTGTCCCGGAGGCTCTTGACGATCTTGCGCAGCGCCGGCCGGCGCGCTGACGGCACCGAGGGGACGACCCGCTCGTAGAGCAGCGCCCCCTCCTGCAGCATGAGCTCGACGTCGACGCCGGCCTCCACCTTGAGGGGGGCGTCGTGCCACCAGGTCCCGAGGGGGTCGCTCCAGGCCTCGATGCTGAACGACCACGCGCCCTGGGCCGAGGGGTCGTCCGGGAACGTCACCGGGGCCGACCACCGGTCGGTGCCGGGGGTGCCGGGCTGCATCCGGAGGAAGGGCTGCGCCTTCCCGTCGGGCCCCCGGACGACCACGTCCGCCGCGACGGCGTCGTGGCCCTCGCGGAAGACCGTCGCAGAGACGGTGATCGTCTGTCCCGTCACGGCGCGCGAGGGGTACTGCGCACACGACACCGTGGGGCTGACTGCTGTGACTGCTATGCGTCCGACCATTGCGCCGACCGTACCCACCGATCACGGCCGGACACGCTCCGCCTCGCGTTGCCAGGCTTGTCACACCTGCCCGGTCCGCTCCTGCGGGGTCCGCTCTTCCCGCTAGGGTCGCCCGGGTGAGAGCACTCCGCAGGTTCACCGTCCGCCTTGCCCTGCCGCAACCGCTGGCGCCGCTGGCCGAGCTGGTGATGAACCTGCGGTGGTCGTGGCACTCGCCCTCGCTCGACCTGCTCAGGTCGGTCGACCCGGCCACCTGGCACGCCGTCGACCAGGACCCGATGAGGCTGCTCGCCGAGGTCGCCCCCAGCCGGCTGGCGGAGCTGGCCGCGGACGAGGAGTTCCTCGGCCGCCTGCAGGCCGCCCACGACGACCTCACGGCCTACCTCGCCCCCGGCGCCCAGTCCGACGGGGATCCTGCCGCCCCGCGGGCGATCGCGTACTTCTCCCCGGAGTTCGGCATCACCGAGGTGCTGCCGCAGTACTCCGGCGGGCTCGGCATCCTGGCCGGCGACCACCTCAAGGCGGCGTCCGACCTGGGCGTGCCGATCCTGGGCGTCGGCCTGCTCTACCGCGCCGGCTACTTCAAGCAGTCCCTGAACGCCGAGGGCTGGCAGCAGGAGCGCTACCCACCGCTCGACCCGTACGGCCTGCCGCTGACCCTCGTGACCGACGCCGAGGGCGCCCCGCTGACGATCGGCGTCGGCATGCCCGGCGGCCGCACCCTGCACGCCCACGTCTGGCGCGCCCAGGTCGGCCGCGTGCCGCTGCTGCTGCTCGACTCCGACGTCGAGGACAACCTGCCCGAGGAGCGCGAGGTCACCGACCGCCTCTACGGCGGCGGGTCGGACCACCGGCTGCACCAGGAGATGCTGCTGGGCATCGGCGGGGTGCGCGCCATCCGCGCCTTCACCGCGCTCACCGGGCACCCCGAGCCCGAGGTCTTCCACACCAACGAGGGCCACGCCGGCTTCCTCGGCGTCGAGCGCATCCGGGAGCTGGTCTCGCAGGGCTTGTCCTTCGACGAGGCCAAGGAGGCCGTGCGGGCCGGGACCGTCTTCACCACGCACACGCCGGTCCCTGCCGGCATCGACCGCTTCCCCATCGAGCTCATCCAGCGCTACTTCGGCGCAGACAGCGCCCTCGAGGGCGTCCCCGTGGAGCGGATCCTCGAGCTCGGTGCCGAGGCCGACCCGTCGGTCTTCAACATGGCCCACATGGGGCTGCGGATGGCCCAGCGGCGCAACGGCGTCGCCCAGTTGCACGGCGTCGTGAGCCGCGAGATGTTCGCCGACCTGTGGCCCGGCTTCGACAGCGCCGAGGTGCCCATCACCTCCATCACCAACGGCGTGCATGCCCCGACCTGGGTGTCGTCCGAGGTGTTCCGGCTCGCTGACCGCGACCTCACCAGTGCCGCCATCTCCGACGCCGAGGCGTGGGAGAGCATCTCGCGGGCCGACGACGCCGACATCTGGGCCACCCGCCGGGTGCTCCGTGGACGCCTCGTCGAGGAGGTGCGCCGCCGGCTGCGTGAGTCGTGGCTGCAGCGCGGTGCCAGCTCGGCCGAGCTCGGCTGGACCGACTCGGTCTTCGACGAGGACGTGCTGACGATCGGGTTCGCGCGGCGCGTCCCGTCGTACAAGCGGCTGACGCTGATGCTGCGCGACCCCGAGCGGCTCGCCGCCCTGCTGCTGGACCCTGCCCGACCGGTGCAGCTGGTCATCGCCGGCAAGGCGCACCCGGCGGACGACGGTGGCAAGGAACTCGTCCAGCAGATCGTGCGCTTCGCCGACCGCAAGGACGTCCGGCACCGGATCGTCTTCCTCCCCGACTACGACATCGGCATGGCCCGCTACCTCTACGGAGGCTGCGACGTGTGGCTGAACAACCCCCTGCGCCCGCTGGAGGCGTGCGGCACGTCAGGCATGAAGTCGGCGCTGAACGGCGGCCTGAACCTGTCGATCCGCGACGGGTGGTGGGACGAGATGTTCGACGGCGAGAACGGCTGGGCCATCCCGACCGCCGACGGCGTCTCGGACCCCGACCGCCGCGACGACCTCGAGGCCACCGCCTTCTACGAGCTGGTCGAGAAGCAGGTGCGCGCCCGCTTCTACGACCGGAACGCCGACGGCGTGCCCGCCCGCTGGGTCGAGATGGTCCGGCACACCCTGCGCACCCTCGGGCCGAAGGTGCTCGCGAGCCGCATGGTCGGTGACTACGTGCGGGAGCTCTACACCCCGGCCGCCGTCGCGTCGCGCGCGCTGTCGGGCGATGACCACGCAGCCGCCCGCGAGCTCGCCGCCTGGCGGGCCCGCATCGCGCAGCACTGGCCCCAGGTGCGGGTCGGACACGTCGAGGCGGGCGGTGTCGGTGACACGCCCCAGGTCGGCACGGTGCTCGAGGTGCGGGCCAGCGTGGAGCTCGGCGGGCTGGAGCCCACCGAGGTCGCGGTGTCCGCGGCCTACGGCCGGGTCGACGAGGCCGACGAGCTGACCGCACCGTCCTACGTCGCGCTCACCGACACCGGTCCCGGCGACGACGGGGCCCGCCGCTACGTCGGCGCCGTGCCGATGGAGCGGGCCGGCTCGTTCGGCTACACCGTGCGGGTCCTCCCGCACTCGCCCCTGCTGCCCGGTGACGCCGAGCTGGGGCTGATGGTCTCGGCCTGAGCTGCGCCGCCAGGCCGGCTCACGGGCGCGCCACGCGCAGCAGGACCACCGAGCGGGCGCCGACCTCCAGGAGCGCGTCCGCCTCGAGCGTCCGCGTCCCGTCACAGCCGGCAGCGCTCGCGCCGGTCGCCGGCTCCTCCGCCGTGTCCAGCACGACGGCGTACGAAGCCGCCCACGGCGGACCGGGCAGGTGGAAGGCCGTGCGGGTCGCGCCGAGGTGCACGACCAGCAGGAAGCTCTCGTCCACGATCGGCTCGCCCCGGGCGCCGCGGGCCCGGATGCTCTGACCGTCGAGCAGCATGCCCAGGGTGGCCTGGTGGGCGTCGTGCCACTGGGCGTCGGTCAGCTCCCGGCCTGACGCCCCGAACCAGGTGACGTCCCTGACCCCGTCGGGCCCCGGCTCGCCGGTGAAGAAGTGCGGCTGGCGGAGCACCGGGTGCGCACGCCGCAGGTGCACCAGACGGCTCGTGAAGGCGTGCATCTGCTGGGCGTCGAGGGACAGCTCCCACGGCTGCCAGGAGAGCTCTCCGTCCTGGCAGTAGGCGTTGTTGTTGCCCGACTGGGTCCGGCGGACCTCGTCGCCCATCGACAGCATCGGGACCCCGGCGCTGAGCAGGAGGGTGGCGAGCAGGTTGCGAGCCTGGCGCCGGCGCAGTGCCAGCACCTCCGGATCCGACGTCTCGCCCTCGGCGCCGCAGTTCCACGACCGGTTGTGGTCCTCGCCGTCGCGACCCTGCTCCCCGTTGGCCTCGTTGTGCTTCACGTCGTAGGCCGTGAGGTCGTGCAGGGTGAAGCCGTCGTGCGCGGTCACCAGGTTGATCGAGGCCCAGGGACGCCGGCCGGGAGCCCCGAGCAGGTCCGACGAGCCCGACAACCGTGAGGCCAGCTCGCGCACCCCGTCCCCGTGACCGCGCCAGGCGTCGCGCACCGTGTCGCGGTAGCGGTCGTTCCACTCGGCCCACGGCGACGGGAAGCGCCCGAGCGAGTAGCCGCCCTCTCCGATGTCCCACGGCTCGGCGATCAGCTTGACCTCGGCGAGGACCGGGTCCTGCTGGACGGCCTGGAGGAACGCCGACCGGGGGTCGACGCCCCGGTCCCCCCGCAGCAGGGCAGGGGCCAGGTCGAAGCGGAAGCCGTCGACGTGCATCTCCGAGACCCAGTAGCGCAGGGAGTCGAGCACCAGGCGCAGGACCGCAGGGGACCGCAGGTCGACCGTGCTCCCGGTGCCGGTGACGTCCTCGTAGCGCGAGCGGTCGCTCGGGTGCAGGCGGTACGACCCGGCGGCGTCCAGGCCCCGCAGGCACAGCGTCGGCCCGCTCCGGTCGCCCTCGCCCGTGTGGTTGTAGACGACGTCCAGCAGCACCTCGATGCCCGCCGCGTGCAAGGTGCGGACGAGCGACTTGAACTCCTGCACCTGCTGCCCGCGGGACCCGCTCGAGCTGTAACCGGCGTGTGGCGCGAAGAACCCGAGGGTGTTGTAGCCCCACCAGTTGCGCGCCCCGCGCCGCAGCAGGTGCTGCTCGCTGACGAAGTGCTGGACCGGCAGCAGCTCCACGGCGGTGACGCCCAGCCCCACGAGGTGCTCGACCGCTGCGGGGTGCGCGAGCCCTGCGTAGGTTCCACGCAGAGCGGGCGGCACGTCGGGGTGCCGCGCGGTGAAGCCGCCGACGTGCAGCTCGTAGACCACCGTCTCCGGCCACGGCGTCGCGGGAGGCCGGTCGTCCTGCCAGTCGAACC
The DNA here is from genome assembly GCA_025965615.1 of Frankiales bacterium. Lineage (GTDB taxonomy): Bacteria > Actinomycetota > Actinomycetes > Mycobacteriales > SCTD01 > SCTD01. The sequence goes on along the minus strand of JAOPWP010000100.1, from coordinate 19,320 downwards.
CGCCTGCCACCACGACCGAGCGTGGGACGTACGGAGCGCTGTCCCGGCTGCCGGGCCGGTCGCCGGTGAGGACGGCGTCGGCCAGGAGCAGGTCCCCGTCGAGGGCACGGGCGTAGGGGTCCGCGAGCAGCTTGGTCCGGTCGTGCCGGGAGCCCGTCGCGAGGTCGTAGGGACCGTCGGCGCGGTAGCCGTAGCGCGTCCCCGGCCCGATCCCGGGGACGTAACCGTGCCAGACCGGACCGGTCCGCTCCTCGAGCGGCAGGCGGGTCTCGCGGCCGGCCTCGTCGAACAGGCAGAGCTCGACCCCCGTCGCGGTCCCGCTGGTGACGGCGAACGCGGTGCCGTTCCCGTCCCACCGGGCCCCGAGCGGGGTGGGGCGTCCCGGCCAGGGGGACGGGGCCGTCAGGACGACCCGGCCAGGTGGGCGGGGCCGGCGGACCCGTGCAGCGACCCGTGCCGGCGCACCAGCTCCTCGTGGCCGGTGCGGGCCTGTGGCTCTTCGTGGGCGAGGACGAGGTGGCCGAGCAGCTTCTCGGGGTCGGCGATCAGGTCGCTCCACTCGCCGACGAGGTTGGCGGCGGCCACGAGCGCCTCCAGGCGGACGCGGAGCGGCAGCAGGAGCAGCTCTCGCTCGAGCACCGTGACGAGCTCCTCGGGCAGGTGCAGCAGGAGGTCCGGGTCGAGCTCGGACCCGTCGCTGCCGCTGGTGTCCAGCACGATCCCGGAGCGGTCGTACCCGACCTCGTCGTCGCCCTCGTAGGCACCGTCGTCCTCGTCCTCGTCCTCGTCCTCGGCGTAGCCCGACTCGACGTCCTCGAGCGAGAGCCCGGCCTCCGCGGCGTAGCGCGCCTCCTCCTCGAGGTCGACGTCGTCCGGCAGGGACGTGAAGAAGGCGTCCTGCCACCGCTCGACCAGCTCCAGCACGGCATCGCACCGCTCGAGAGCGCCCCCGAGGTCGACCGGCTCGTCGGGGTCCGGTTCCAGCAGCGCTCGCTGGAGGGCGACCGCCGCCCCTGGCGGCAGGTCTGCCAGGGGGTCGGCGGAGCAGACGGTGTGCACGACGCCTCGCGAGTCCCTGAACACCGGAGCAGCCTAGAGCCCCGACCTCCCTCGACCCGGGCAGCGCCTCCGGGCCTAGGGTGCCGGTCCGGGATCAAGTCGTGGAGGCAGACATGGGCGAGTACGTGCGGCTGGACGTCGAGGACGGGGTCGGAACGCTCCGGCTCGACCGGCCGAAGATGAACGCGATCGACGAGCAGGTGCGCAGGGAGCTGCACGCGGCCGGGGTCGAGGTCCGGGACCGCCCCGACGTCCGCGCGCTCGTGCTCTGGGGCGGTGAGCGGGTGTTCGCCGCCGGGGCCGACATCAAGCAGATGTCCACCCGTACCTACTCCGACATGGTCGGCTGGGCCGACCTGCTCCAGGACACCTTCCGCCTCCTGGCCCGCCTGCCGGTCCCGGTCGTGGCGGCGGTCAACGGCTACGCCCTCGGCGGCGGCTTCGAGCTGGCCCTGACCGCAGACGTCCGCGTGCTCGGCGAGCGCGCGAAGGTCGGCCTTCCCGAGATCACCCTCGGGATCATGCCGGGCGCCGGGGGCACGCAGCGCCTCGCCCGGCTCGTCGGTCCGGCCCGCGCCAAGGGCATGATCTTCTCCGGCCGGCACGTGGCCGCGGACGAGGCCCTGGCGCTGGGCATCGCGGACTCGGTCGTCCCCGACGACGACGTCTACTCCACCGCGCGAGCGATCGCTGCGAGCTACGCCTCGGGTCCGGCGATCGCCCTGCGGGCGGCCAAGCAGGCCGTGGACGACGGGATCGAGCTCGACCTGGACAGCGGCCTGCGCCTGGAGAGCAACCTGTTCGCCGGGCTGTTCGCGACCGAGGACCAGAAGGCCGGCATGACCTCCTTTCTCTCACAGGGACCCGGGAAGGCGACCTTCGCCGGACGCTGACCTGAGCGTCGCGCCGGTGACGCGGCACACGTCGAACCCGGCGTCTCGCCGCTGTTCCCACTGGGTAACCTGTCGCGACCCGGGGCGGTCGGCAGCCGGACGAGGCACGGCGATACCGTGTGACGTCCTCGGCTGGCGAACAGCCCCGAGAGCAGGCACCCTCGAGACAGACGTGCGCGGGCATCCCGCGTGCTGCACGCCCCATTCGATCCGGAGGTCGGCGCCCACGTGAACATCGTCGTACTGGTCAAGCAGGTGCCTGACACCTGGGCGGAGCGCAAGCTCCAGGACAGTGACAAGACCCTCGACCGCGCGGCGGTCGACGTGGTGATGAACGAGATTGACGAGTACGCGGTGGAGGAGGCTCTTCAGATCAAGGAGGCCTCGGGTGGTGAGGTCACGATCGTCACGATGGGTCCGGACCGTGCGGTCGAGACGATTCGTAAGGCGCTGTCGATGGGCGCTGACAAGGCGGTTCATCTGAGTGATGAGGCGCTGCATGGTTCGTGTGCGTTGCAGACGTCGTATGCGTTGAGCAAGGTTCTTGGGTCCTTGGAGTTCGACCTGGTGATCTGTGGGTCGGAGTCGACCGATGCCCGTTTGTCGATCATGGCGCCGCTGCTGGCTGAGCGGTTGGGTCTGCCTCAGTTGTCGGGTGCCCGCAAGGTCACGGTCGAGGGGGGCACGGTCCGGATCGAGCGGCAGACCGAGAGTGGTTACGACGTGGTCGAGGCTTCGACTCCGGCGATCATCTCGGTGGTCGAGAAGATCAACGAGCCGCGTTACCCGTCGTTCAAGGGGATCATGGCGGCGAAGAAGAAGCCGCTGACGAGCTTGACGATTGCTGATGCCGGTATCGAGGCCGACAAGGTCGGGCTGGCGAGCGCGACGAGCATGGTCGAGTCGTTCTCCAACCGGCCGCCTCGCCAGGCTGGTCAGATCGTCAAGGACGAGGGTGATGGTGGCGTCAAGGTCGCTGAGTTCCTCGCATCGCGCAAGTTCATCTGAGAGGGCTGGCAGACATGGCAGAAGTTCTCGTCCTGGTCGACCACATCGACGGGACTCCCAAGAAGGTCACCTTCGAGCTGCTGACGAAGGCTCGGGAGCTGGGTGAGCCGTCCGCGGTCTTCCTCGGGGCGCCGGGCCAGTCCGCGGCGGCGTTGGAGAGCTTGGGCAGGTACGGCGCCCAGAAGGTCTACGTCGGTGAGTCCGAGGAGATCGCCGGTTTCTTGACCGCGCCCAAGGCTGAGATCATCGCGCAGCTGGTGCAGGACAAGAGCCCGGTCGCGGTGCTGTTCCCGTCTTCGGCCGAGGGCAAGGAGGTCGCTGCTCGCGTCGCGGTCCGTACCGGCAGCGGGCTGCTGGCCGACGCTGTCGACCTGGACGCTGACGGCACCGCTACCCAGTCGGTCTTCGGTGGTGGGGTCGAGGTCAAGGCCAAGGTCACTGTCGGGACCAATCTGGTGACGATCCGGCCCAACTCGACCCCGCCGGTCGAGCAGGCCGGTGCCGCGACCGTCGAGCAGCTGACGGTGTCGGTCTCCGACGCCGCGAAGGGCGCCAAGATCGTCGAGTCGGTCGTGGAGTCCAAGGGTGGCCGTCCTGATCTGGGTGATGCCTCGGTGGTCGTCTCCGGCGGTCGGGGTGTTGGTGCTGCGGAGGGCTTCGGTGTGATCGAGGCGCTGGCCGACTCGCTCGGTGCGGCGGTCGGGGCCTCTCGCGCCGCGACCGACGCCGGCTGGTATCCGCACCAGAACCAGGTCGGTCAGACCGGCCGGACCGTGTCGCCGCAGCTCTACATCGCGGCGGGTATCTCCGGTGCGATCCAGCACCGCGCCGGTATGCAGACCAGCAAGACGATCGTCGCGATCAACAAGGACCCGGAGGCGCCGATCTTCGAGCTCGCCGACTTCGGCCTGGTCGGCGACCTGTTCACCGTCGTGCCCGCGCTGACCGAAGAGATCACCAAGCGCAAGAACTAGCCCTCGCACGCACCCGACGGCCCGGACCCCCTGCCACCCGCAGGGACCGGGCCGTCGGCGTGCGCGCCCCCTGTCTAGGCTGCCGCCTCATGGCCACCTGGGACCGGCGTACGCCCGCGCAGCTCGCGAAGCAGCGCGACGCCGGCGTACGCGCCCAGCTGCTCGACGCCGTCGCTCCCTTCTCGCCTTTCTGGCGGGACCGGTTCGCCGAGCTGGGCAGGCCGCCGGCCCTCTTCGCCTCGGTCGAAGGACTGCGGGCCCTCCCGGCGCTCGGCGAGCGGGACCTGTGCCCCGACGGTGACCCGGCCGGCGCCGCTGGCCTCGTCCTGCAGGTGGGGGAGGGCGGGTTCGCCCAGCACGCGCACGGCCCGCGGCTGCGCCAGGCCCTGCGCCTCCGGGTGGCAGCGCCCGGCTCCTACCGCGCCGTCGTGGAGGCCGACACCCGCCCGACGTCCTACGTCTACGCGGGCCGGTCCCTGCGCTTCCCCGTCGCCAGCACGCGCTCGGACCTCGACCTCGTCGCCCGGGCCGGTGCCCGGCTGTGGCAGGTGCTGGGGCTCGGCGCAGCGGACGTCGTCGTGAGCGCGCTGCCGTCGGGGCCGTTCGCGCTGCAGCAGGCCCTCTCGCTCGCGGCCCTCGCCTCGGCCTCACCGCTGCTGGCCCCCGGTGATGACCCCTCCCTGGTCCTCGACACGCTCGCCGCCGTGCCCGCGAGCGTGCTGGTCGTCCCGGCGGTCGGTGGCGCGTCCCTCCTGCTCGAGCTCGCGGACGCCGGCGCCCGGCTCACGACCCTGACGACCGTGCTGGTCGCCGGAGCGCCCGACCGGCAGCAGCGCGACGACATCGACGACGCCCTCGACTCCCTGGACGACGTGCAGGCCACCCTGCTCGCCGTCCACGTCCCGGACGGCCACCGGCTGCTCTGGGGCGAGTGCCGGCAGGCGGGGGGCGGGGGTGGGCTGCACACCTACCCGGACCTCGAGGTCGCCCAGCTCGTCGACCCCCCGACCGGTGCCCACGTGGGCGGGGAGGGCCCTGGCGAGCTCGTGATCACCCAGCTCGGGCTTCGTGGCAGCGCGCTGCTGCGCTGGCGCACAGGCGAGCTCGCCGGGCGGATCGACGAGAGCAGCTGCCCCGGGTGCCGGCGCAACGTCCCGCGGGTCGTCGGCGCCCGTACGCCCGCCCGCCTGTCCTGAGCTCCCGACGCACGGCCCCTCCCGCCGCCCGGCAGTACCCTCGGAGCGTGGCCTACCTCGACCATGCGGCCTCGACGCCCATGCTCCCCGAGGCCGTGGCGACGGTGACCACGGCCCTCACCGCCGCGCTGTCGGCGGCCGGCAACGCGTCGTCCCTGCACGCCGGAGGCCGGCAGGCGCGGCGGGTCGTCGAGGAGTCTCGGGAGCAGCTGGCCTCGGCGCTCGGGGCCCGCCCCTCGGAGGTCATCTTCACCGGCAGCGGGACCGAGAGCGACAACCTCGCCGTCAAGGGCATCTGGTGGGCCCGGCGCGCCGCCGACCCCCGTCGTACGCGCATCCTCGCGAGCGCCGTCGAGCACCACGCTGTGCTGGACGCCGTCGAGTGGCTCGCGTCCCACGAGGGCGCGAGCGTCGACTGGCTCCCGGTCGGTGTCGACGGGCGGCTGGACCCCGAGGTGCTGCGCGCCGCGATCGAGCGGGACCCGAGCGACGTCGCGCTGGTGACGGTGATGTGGGCCAACAACGAGGTGGGCACTGTCCAGCCGGTGCACCAGCTGGTGGAGGTGGCGCACGAGTACGACCTGCCCTTCCACAGCGACGCCGTCCAGGCCGTGGGTCAGCTCCCCGTCGACGTCGGCGGGTGCGGGGTCGACGCGCTCACCCTCGCTGGTCACAAGCTCGGCGGGCCGCTCGGAGTGGGCGCCCTCCTGCTGGGGCGCGACGTCGAGTGCGTCCCGCTGCTCCACGGCGGTGGTCAGGAGCGGGACGTGCGCTCCGGGACGCTCGACACGCCAGCGGTCGCCGGCCTGGCGGTCGCCGCTTCGCTCGCCGTGGAACGGCAGGCCGAGCTGCACGCGCGCCTGTCCGCGCTGCGCGACGACCTGGTGCGGCGCGTCCAGGCAGCGGTGCCCGACGCGGTCCTCAACGGCGTGCCCCTCGGGCAGGCGCACCGGCTCCCGGGCAACGCCCACTTCTCCTTTCCCGGCTGCGAGGGGGACTCGCTGCTGCTCCTGCTCGACGCGAAGGGGGTCGAGGTCTCGACCGGGTCGGCCTGCTCCGCAGGGGTGGCCCGGCCCAGCCACGTGCTCCTGGCGATGGGAGCCGACGAGCAGGCGGCACGCAGCTCCCTGAGGTTCTCGCTCGGGCACAGCTCGACCCGCGCTGACGTCGACGCCCTCGTCGAGGTGCTGCCCTCCGTGGTCGACAGGGCCCGGCGAGCGGGACTGCCGGCGCTGCGCCGGTGAAGCTGCTCGCCGCCCTGTCCGGCGGGGTCGACTCCGCGGTCGCCGCGGCCCACGCGGTCGAGGCGGGCCACGACGTGACCGCGGTGCACCTGGCGCTGTCGTCCTCACCGGCCACGCTGCGCAGCGGCTCGCGCGGCTGCTGCTCGAAGGAGGACGCTCGCGACGCCTCGCGGGTCGCCGACCTGCTCGACATCCCCTTCTACGTCTGGGACCTCGCCGATCGCTTCCGGCAGGACGTGATCGACGGCTTCGTGGCGGAGTACGCAGCGGGTCGCACACCCAACCCCTGCCTGCGCTGTAACGAGAAGATCAAGTTCACGGCCGTCCTGGACCGCGCGCTCGCGCTCGGGTTCGACGCGGTGGTCACGGGCCACCACGCCCGCTTGTCCGATGGTGACCTGCGCAGGTCGGTGGACCTCGACAAGGACCAGTCGTACGTCCTCGCCGTTCTCACGCCCGAGCAGCTGGCCGGCACGGTCCTGCCCCTGGGCTCGCTGACCAAGACGCAGGTGCGCGCCGAGGCGAGCGCCCGGGGCCTCGCCGTCGCCGACAAGCCTGACAGCCACGACATCTGCTTCATCGCCGACGGCGACACGGCGGGTTTCCTGCGCCAGCGCCTCGGTGCGCAGCCCGGCCCGGTCGTCGATGCCCTCAGCGGAGCGGTCGTGGGCGGCCACGACGGTGCCTACGCCTACACGGTCGGACAGCGCAGGGGTCTGGCCCTGACGGTGCCGGCGCCCGACGGCCGACCGCGCTACGTCCTGTCGGTCGAGCCGGTGACCAGGACCGTCACCGTCGGTCCCGGCGAGGCCCTGGAGGTCTCCGAGATCAGAGCCAGCCGGCCCGGCTGGCTCGCAGCGGCCGAGCTCCCCCTGACCTGCCAGGTGCAGCTGCGGGCGCACGGCGCCGTGCACGACTGCGTGGTCCACGCCGAGGCCGACGGCTGGCGTCTCGACCTCGCGACGCCGGCGAGGGGGGTCGCTCCCGGGCAGGCCGCCGTGCTCTACGACGGTGACCGGGTGCTCGCCAGCGCCACCGTCGAGGGGTCGTCCAGCGGCTGACGCAGCGACCCCCGGCGAGCACCGTGGAGCCTTGGCGCCGTCGCGTTGCCGGTGCCGCCGGATAGGGTCGCAGTGTGTCCGACCCGTCGCTCGCCGTCCGGGCCGGCTCCACCCCCGGCGGACCTCCCGCAGTTCCCGTCTGGCACGGCGCCACCGGCATCGGGAGCATGCCCGGGACCGACCCCGACGAGGCTGTGCGGGTCGTGCTGGGAGAGCTGCCTGACCTGCCGTTCCTGCCCGAGCTCCCTGGGCGGGGGCCCCACGCCGACCTCGCCGGGCGCACCGCGTCGCTGCTCGTGGACCTCGCCGTCGACCTCCAGCCGACCGGGTGGCGGCTCGTCCCGAGGGCGTCCCGCGACGGGCGCCGCGCGCGTGACCTGGTGTCGCGCGACCTCGACGCCCTCGAAGGTGCCACCCAGGGCGGCCCACCGGCCGCCTTGAAGGTGCAGGCCGCGGGCCCCTGGACGCTCGCGGCGCTCCTCGAGCTCCAGCGGGGGGAGCGGGCCCTCGCGGACCACGGAGCCGTGGCCGACCTGACCGGATCTCTCGCCGAGGGGTTGCGCCGGCACCTGGCCGACCTCGCGGTGCGGCTGCCCGGCACGCGCCTGGTCCTGCAGCTCGACGAGCCGCTGCTGCCCGCGGTGGTGGGGGGCGGCATCCCGACGGCGAGCGGCTTCGGCCGGCTCCGGTCGCCGAGCCGCCAGCGGGTGCGCGAGGTGCTGGCTGAGGTGTTGTCGGTGTGCGACGACACGGTCGTGCACTGCTGCGCGGAGGACCCGCCGCTGGAGCTCATGACCCAGGCCGGTGCCGGTGCGCTGAGCGTCGACGCGACACTCCTGGGGCCGCGGCACGACGAGGCGCTCGGCCTCGCCGTGGAGGCCGGGCTCGGGCTCCTCCTGGGCGTCGTCACCAGCCTCGACCGGGGAGCTCGCGGTGGACGGGCACCTGCCCCCCCGGCGCGGCCCGACCCGATCCGGGTGCTCTGGCGACGGCTCGGGTTCGACCCCGATCGGCTGCCGGGGACCGTGGTGGTCACGCCGACGTGCGGCCTGGCCGGGGCCTCCCCGGCCCACGCCCGCGCGGCGCTCGCGGCCTGCACCGAGATGGCCAGACGACTGGGGGAGCAGCCCGAGTGAGCAGGGATCCCGAAGCGGACGCCGCAGGCCTGCCCGAGGTCGACGAGCCACCGCTCGAGGTGCGGGCCAGGCACGCCGAGCTCTGCCGGACCCTGGACGAGAACGCCTTCCGCTACTACGTCCTCGACGCGCCGACCGTGTCCGACGCCGAGTACGACACCCTGATGCGTGAGCTGCGCGAGCTCGAGGAGCAGCACGACGGACTGCGTACTCCGGACTCGCCCACGCAGAAGGTCATGGGCACCTTCTCGACCGACTTCACCCCGGTGGACCACCTGGAGCGGTTGCTCAGCCTCGGCAACGTCTTCGACGAGGCCGAGCTGCGCGAGTGGGCTGCACGCGTCGCGAAGGAGGCGCCGGCCGCGCGCTACCTGTGCGAGCTGAAGATCGACGGTCTCGCGGTGGCGCTCGTCTACCGCGAGGGACGTCTCGTGCGTGCGGCCACGCGCGGAGACGGACGCACGGGGGAGGACATCACCCCCAACGTGCGCACCCTGACCGGCGTCCCGGAGCGGCTCACGGGCGACGACGTGCCGGCCGTCCTCGAGGTGCGTGGCGAGGTCTTCCTCGCCACCGAGGACTTCGCCCGGTTGAACGCCGGGCTCGTCGCCGAGGGCCGCGCCCCGTTCGCCAACCCCCGCAACGCGGCCGCCGGGAGCCTGCGCCAGAAGGACCCGCGGATCACGGCGAGCCGTCCGCTCTCGCTCACCTTGCACGGGATCGGTGCCCGCGAGGGCTGGGAGCCCACGAGCCAGTCCGAGGCCTACGCCCAGCTCGGTGCCTGGGGCCTGCCGGTGTCCACCTACTTCGAGGTCTTCGACGAGCTCGACGGGGCGTTGGCCTACATCGCCCACTGGGGGGAGCACCGTCACGACGTCACGCACGAGATCGACGGCGTCGTGGTCAAGGTCGACCAGATCAGCCTGCAGCGCCGGCTCGGCGCGACGAGCAGCGCGCCGCGGTGGGCCATCGCGCACAAGTACCCGCCGGAGGAGGCGACGACCCGGCTGCTGGACATCCAGGTCAACGTCGGGCGGACCGGTCGCGTCACGCCGTTCGCGTACATGGAGCCGGTGCAGGTCGGTGGCGTGATGGTCAAGCTGGCCACCCTGCACAACGCGGGTGAGGTCGCCCGCAAGGACGTGCGCATCGGGGACACGGTGGTGGTGCGCCGCGCGGGCGACGTCATCCCCGAGGTCGTCGGCCCGGTGGTCGCGCTGCGAGACGGGAGCGAGCGGCTGTTCGTCATGCCGACGCACTGCCGCGAGTGCGGCACGCTCCTGAAGCAGGTGCGCGAGGGCGACAAGGACCTGCGCTGCCCCAACCACCGCGCCTGCCCCGCGCAGCTGCGGGAGCGGGTGTTCTCGATGGCGGGCAGGAACGCGCTCGACATCGAGGGCCTGGGCTACGAGGCCGCGCGCAGCCTCACCGAGCAGGCAATCGTCCAGGACGAGGGTGACGTGCTCCTGCTCGACGCGGACAAGCTCGCGACGAGCGCCTTCTACACGACCAAGGACGGCGCCCTCTCGGCCGCGGCCCGCCAGCTGCTGGCGAGCCTCGAGGAGGTCAAGCAGCGTCCGTTGTGGCGCTGGCTGGTCGCCCTCTCGATCCGCCACGTCGGAGCCCCCACCGCACGCGACCTGGCCCGCCACTTCCGCTCCATGGACCGCGTGCAGGCTGCCTCTGCGGAGGAGCTCGCCTCCGTGGACGGCGTGGGGCCGGTCGTCGCGCAGACCGTCGCGGAGTACTTCGCCGTCGACTGGCACCGCGAGGTCGTCGAGAAGTGGCGGCGGGCCGGGGCGTCGCTGGTCGACGACGGGGCCGACGAGGGGCCGCGCCCGCTCGAGGGGGTGACCGTCGTCGTCACCGGGACGCTCACCTCGTACAGCCGGGACGGCGCCACCGAGGCCGTGCAGGAGCGCGGGGGCAAGGTGACCAGCAGCGTCAGCAAGAAGACCGACTTCGTCGTGGTGGGCACCGATCCCGGCGCCAGCAAGTACGACAAGGCCGTCAAGCTCGGCCTGCCGCTGCTGGACGACGCCGGTCTGACCGTCCTGCTGGAGCGTGGTCCCGACGCGGCGCGTGAGGTCGCCCTCGTGCCCGACGTGGAGGCCTGAGCGCGCTCGGCGCTGCTGACGGCAGGGGCGCGCTCGACGGCTGCCCGACCCCTCACGTGCCGAGCAGCTCGCTGAGGTGGTGGGAGACCGGCCATGCACCCTCGGTGGTGTTGGACAGGACCGTGTGGGTGACGCCGCTCGTCGGGTCGTGGACCGTGCGGAACGACACCCCGGCGTCGCCCCCCACGAGGCTGACGGCGGTGCCCGTCGGGTGCAGCCAGAAGCCCAGGCCGTAACGAGACCGCTCGGACGGCACGTCGCTGCGCGGGACCAGCATCGACGCGATCCGGTCCGCGGGCAGGACCCGTCCGGCGAACACGGCCGACCACAGGGCGGAGACGTCTGCTGCCGTCGTGGAGATCCCGCCGTCCCCGCTGCCGCAGACCGGCAGGTGCAGGACGTTGGTACGCAGGCCGTCGGCGGCGAGATAGCCCAGCGCGACGTGCCCGGCAGGCTCGTCGGAGCGCAGGAACTCCGTGTCGTGCATCCCGGCCGGCTCGGTCACGCGGGCGCGCACCAGCTCGGAGAAGGGCGCGCCGCCCACCCGCTCGGCGATCAGCGCGAGCACGACGAAGCCGCCGTTGTTGTAGACGAACTCCGCACCAGGAGCGGACTTCTGAGGATGACCGTCCAGCACGGCGAGGTAGTCGCTCGTCGTCACCAGCCGGTGCACCGGCACGGGCATGACGTAGTCCGTCATCGACTCGACGACGTCCTCGTCGAAGTAGTCGCCGATCCCGGACCGGTGCCCGAGCAGGTGCTCGACGGTGACGTCGTCGTCGATCAGGGGGAGGTCCTCGCCGAGCACCGCCCGCGCCGTCGTGGCCAGGTCGAGCCGCCCCTCGTCGACCAGGCTCATGACCGCGAGGGCGGTCAGCGTCTTGGTGCCACTGGCGATGCCGAACCGGGTGCCCAACGTGTTGCTGATCGCGTGTCCACGGTGCGCCAGCCCGTACGCCCTGGCGAAGAGCTGCCGGCCGGCCCGGTCGACGCGGACCACACCGGACAAGCCGCTCCGCACCGCGACCGGGTCGATCTGGCTCCCGAGGTCCTCCACGGACTGAAGGTACTGCCGCCCTCAGGAGCCGTGCTCGAACGAGATCGCGTACGGCTACACCTGGTGCCTCCGAGTGCCGGGTCCGGCACTACGCTCCACCCGTGAGCCGGATCTTCACCGCGAGCGTGGCTTCCGTCTACCCCCACTACGTCAACAAGGTCGTGAAGAAGGGGCGCACGCAGGCGGAGCTGCACCAGGTCGTCGAGTGGCTGACCGGGTTCGACGAGCAGGCGCTGCAGCAACACCTGACGTCCGGCACGACGTTCGAGGACTTCTTCGCCGCTGCGCGGCTGAACCCGCTGGCGTCGTCGATCACCGGGAGCGTCTGCGGGGTCCGCGTGCAGGACGTCGAGGACCCGTTGATGAAGCAGATCCGCTACCTGGACAAGCTGGTGGACGACCTGGCCAAGGGCAAGCCGATGACGAAGGTCCTGCCCACGCAGCGCATCGGCGCTCCCTGAGCCGATGCGCTCCCGCTTGCGGCACGGCTCGGCCGCGGCCGACAGGGACGAAAGCGTTCAGGTGGGTCGTAGACCTGCCGACGCCAGAGGCAGTCGCTGCCTGGCGCCGTCGACGCGAGGGGTGACGTGGAGATCGTGAGCGCTGAGCGCTCCCGCAACGAGTTCCGCGGGCGCCAGGACCTCTCGTTCCGGGTCTACGTCGCGGTCGTCGCCGCCGCCGGCCTCCTGCTCGTCGGCACGGCAGCCGCGTCGCTCGAGCCCGCGACCTTCAGGCGGATCGAGCTGGCCTTCTGGGCCGTCTGCCTCATGCTCCTGGTCGCCGAGCTGCGTCCGCTGTTCACCGCTGGTGCGCGCGACGCGAACGGCCACGTCCTGTCCACGACGTTCGTCTTCGCGATCATGCTGCGGTACGGGCTGGAAGTCGCCCTGGTGGGGCAGGCCCTCGTGGTCGTCCTCAGCGACGCCTCCCGCCGCCGGGCCCCGTGGCGGATCGCCTTCAACGTCGGTCAGTACTGCCTGTCCTGGGCGGCGGCCTCGGTCGTCATGATCACGCTGGGCCTCGACCCTGACGCGGCCGCTCCCGTGGACCTCCTGGAGGGCGACCTGCTGGCTGCGGTCGCGGGGGGCCTCGCCTACTTCGTGGTGAACCAGGTGCTGGTGACGCTGGCCGTCGCGCTCAAGACGGGGCGCCCGGTGACCGCCCTGCTCAAGGAGGACCTGGCCTACGAAGCGGTCACCGACGGGGCGCTGCTGGCCCTGGCGCCGCTCGTCGTGCTGATCCTCGAGCAGGGGGTGGCCTTCCTCCCCCTGCTCCTGCCGCCGCTCATCGCCGTCTACGCGGTGGCCTCCATCGCCCTCGAGCGAGAGCGCCAGGCGCTCACCGACGCGCTGACCGGCCTGCCCAACCGCAAGTGCTTCTCCCGGCACACGGCGGACGCCCTCGAGGACCCCGGGAGCGCGGCGCTGCTCCTGTTCGACCTCGACCGCTTCAAGGAGGTCAACGACACGCTGGGGCACCACGTCGGTGACCGGCTCCTGCAGGTCGTCGCGGCCCGGCTGGCCGACGCCAGCAGGGACGGTGACACCGTGGCTCGGCTCGGCGGCGACGAGTTCGCGGTGCTGCTGCCAGGCATGGACCGTTTCGAGGCGGAGGAGGCGGGTCGACGGCTGCTCGAGGCCCTCGGCGCGCCCCTCGAGCTGGAAGGGCTGCTGGTCGACGTCTGGGCGAGCGTCGGTGTCGCGGTGAGCCCCGCGGACGGCACCGACCTCGACGTCCTCCTCCAGCACGCCGACGTGGCGATGTACCTCGCGAAGGACAGCGGTGGGGGGGTCGAGCTGTACGACCCCGGCAAGGACCGCAACTCGACCGGCCGGCTCGTCATGCTCAGCGAGCTGCGTCGGGCCATCACCGGCGGCGAGCTCGAGGTGCACTACCAGCCCAAGGCCGACCTGCGGACGGGCACCGTGGACGGCGTCGAAGCCCTGGTGCGCTGGCGACACCAGGAGAAGGGGCTGATCCCGCCGGACGAGTTCATCCCGCTCGCCGAGCGCAGCGGCCTCATCGAGAGCCTGACCCTGTACGTCGTGGATGCCTCCCTGGCTCAGCTCGCCCTGTGGCGGCAGCAGGGCCTGCAGCTCAAGGTGGCCATCAACATCAGCGTGCGGGACCTGGCTGGCGGGCGCCTGACCAACAGCGTCGCCTCGGCGCTCGCCTTCCACGGTGTGCCCGCGTCGTCCCTGCAGATGGAGATGACCGAGGGGTCGCTGTTCTCGGAGTCGCACCGCGCCGCGACCACGCTGCGCCACCTCGACGTGCTCGGGGTGTTGCTGTCCCTCGACGACTTCGGCACCGGCTACTCGAGCCTGGAGCACCTGCGCCAGCTCCCGGTCCAGGAGATCAAGATCGACCGCTCGTTCGTCGCCCGCATGGTCACCGACCCGCGCGACTGCGCCATCGTGCGCAGCGTCATCGACCTGGCCTCGGGCCTCGGCATGCGCGTCGTCGCCGAGGGGGTCGAGGACCGGCAGACCTGGGACCTGCTGCGCGACATGGGCTGCGACGTCGCCCAGGGGTGGTTCCTCTCGGCGGCCGAGCCCGCGCAGGTCCTGACGCCGTGGCTGCTCGCCCGGCAGAGCCTCGACGAACGGGCGCTGCGCTAGTCGCGGGCGCTAGTCGGCCGCGATCGGCACCGCCGCCCCCTCGACGACCGTCGAGGTGATGCCGGCCAGGTGCGTCAGGCGGAGCAGCTCCGACTGGCGGTACGGGGGTCCGCCGACCCGGCCGACGAGCACGGCCCGGTGCGGCGATCCGACGGGCGTGGCCACCAGCACGGTGCCGAGCGAGCGCCAGTGCTCCGGCACCCACCGCTCCCGCACGTCGAGGTGGCGTCCCGTCGCGAGCGGCAGCCACGGCAGGCCGGCCGGATCGAGGTCCGGAGCGCCGGGGCTCGCCGCGAGGACCTGGGTGCCGTCGGAGGAGCCGGGTCCGACCAGGAGCGCCCAGCTCGCCCGGAAGACCCCCGGCAGCCCGTGCACGAGGGCCTCCATGGCCGACGCGGGCTGCGCGGCCAGCTGCTCCACGAGCTGGAGGTCGCGGTGCAGGTCCTGCCCGCCGTGGTACGGGCGGAGGGACTCGACCACGACCCCGGGCACCGACTGCGCGCTCGTGATCAGCGTGTCGGCCAGCCCGCCGGGCGGCAGCGACACGAGCAGGTCGTCCACCGCGCCGTCGACCCCCCGCTCGACGACGTCGAGGCTGAGGATGTCGGCCCCCACCCGGCCGAGAGCCGTCGCGAGAGCACCGAGCATCCCTGGCTTGTCCGGCAGGACGACGCGCAGCAGGTACGACACCAGCAGCCTCTCGGCTCGCTCTCCACACCCCGGACCGGTCGCCGGAGCTGCCCCAGTCTCGCGGACGCGTGTTGCGAGGAGGTTGCAGGCAGCGCGGAGGGCGGCAGGGGATCCCCGGCCTCCTAGACTCTCGCCGACCCGTCGCCCGTGCAGAGGAGCCGCATGCCAGAGATCACCCGCGAGCAGGTGGCGCACCTGGCGCGGCTGTCCCGACTGGCCCTCGACGAGTCCGAGCTCGACGCGATGGCCTCCCAGCTCGGCGTGATCCTCGGCGCGGTCGCGCAGATCTCCGAGGTCACGGACGCCGCAGACGTCCCCCCGACGACCCACGCGGTGCCCGTCGAGAACGTCACCCGGCCCGACGTCGTCGTCCCCTCGTTGGATCGCGACGAGGTCCTGGCGGGCGCACCCGCCGCCGAGGACGGCCGCTTCCGCGTGCCCCGCATCCTGGACGCCGAGTGAGCACGCCGCCCGGCGGGGACCTGACCCGGCTGACCGCGGCGGAGACCGCCGAGGTGATCGCGTCAGGGCAGGCGAGCGCGGTCGAGGTCACCCGCGCGCACCTCGACCGGATCGCTGCCGTCGACGGCGCGGTGCACGCCTTCCTGCACGTCGACGAGGCCGGGGCGATCGCCCAGGCCGAGGCGGTCGACGCCGCTGTCGCGGACAGAGCCACCACGACCGGGGCGCTCGCCGGCGTCCCCCTCGCGCTCAAGGACGTCCTCGTCACCCGGGGGGTTCCGACGACGGCCGGCTCGCGCATCCTGGAGGGCTGGATCCCGCCCTACGACGCGACGGTCACGTCCCGGCTGCGTGCGGCCGGCCTGGTGATGATCGGCAAGACCAACATGGACGAGTTCGCCATGGGGTCCTCGACCGAGCACAGCGCCTACGGCCCGACGCACAACCCCTGGGACCTGGGTCGCATCCCGGGCGGCAGCGGAGGGGGCTCCGCGGCGGCGGTCGCGGCCTTCGAGGCGCCCCTGGCCGTGGGCACGGACACCGGCGGCTCGATCCGCCAGCCCGCGTCGGTCACCGGCACCGTGGGGGTCAAGCCCACCTACGGCGGGGTGTCGCGCTACGGGCTGGTCGCCTTCTCGAGTTCGCTCGACCAGGCCGGACCCTGTGCCCGCACCGTCCTCGACGCGGCCCTCCTCCACGAGGCGATGGCCGGTCACGATCCCCTCGACAGCACCTCGATCGACGCGCCTGTCCCGCCCGTGGTCGAGGCCGCGCGCCAGGCAGACGTGCGGGGCCTGCGCATCGGCGTCGTCCGGGAGCTGGCCGGCGAGGGCTACGAGCAGGGCGTGCAGGAGCGCTTCGACGAGGCGGTCGCCCTGCTGCAGGAGCTCGGGGCGACCGTGTCCGAGGTCAGCTGCCCGCACTTCGCGTACGCGCTGCCCGCCTACTACCTGATCGCCCCGTCCGAGGCGTCGAGCAACCTGGCCCGGTTCGACAGCGTGCGCTACGGCCTGCGGGTCGGTGACGACGGAGGGAACTCCCTCGAGCAGGTCATGTCGCTGACCCGCGCCGCCGGGTTCGGGCCCGAGGTGAAGCGCCGGATCATCCTCGGCACCTTCGCCCTGTCGAGCGGCTACTACGACGCCTACTACGGCCAGGCGCAGAAGGTCAGGACCCTGATCACGCGCGACTTCACCGCGGCCTTCGAGACGGTCGACGTCCTGGTCTCGCCGGCCTCGCCGGGCGTCGCGTTCCCGCTCGGCGCCAAGCTCGACGACCCGCTGGCGATGTACCGCCAGGACCTGGCCACGATCCCGTCGAACCTCTACGGCGGACCGGCCATGTCGTTGCCGGTCGGGCTGTCCGAAGGCCTGCCCGTCGGGCTGCAGGTCATGGCCCCCACGATGCGCGACGACCTGCTCTACCGCGTGGGCGGCGCCCTCGAAGCCGCGCTGCAGGACCGCTGGGGCGGCACGCTGCTCTCCCTGGCGCCCGAGCTGCCCACCCGCCAGTCGCCTGCCCCACACCCGGAGGTCTGACCGATGCCCCTGCTGTCCGGCGTCACCGTCGAGCGCGTCATCGCCTCGCCACCGGGTCCGATCTTCGACCTGCTGGCCGACCCTCGTCGCCACCGCGAGATCGACGGCTCCGGGCTCCTGCGCGACACCTTCGACGGGCCCGACCGCCTCTGCCTCGGCGCCCGGTTCGGCATGGGGATGAAGGCCGGCGCGCCCTACCGCATGATCAACGAGGTGGTGGAGTTCGAGACCGACCGCCGGATCGCCTGGCAGCCGTGGCCAGCGGCACCGCTGCTCGGGAAGGTGATCGGCGGGCGGGTCTTCCGCTACGAGCTCGAGCCGGTCCCCGGTGGCACCCTCGTGCGGGAGACCTGGGACATCTCCAAGGAGCGGGTGCCGCTGCTGATCGTCGGCCTGCGCGCCACGACCCGCAGCGGGTTCGAGAAGACCCTCGCCCGCATCGAGTCGATCGTGACGGCATGACCGACGCCGTCCCCTACGCGCAGGCCCTGGCCGAGTTCGAACCGGTCATCGGCCTCGAGACCCACGTCGAGTTGGGCACCGCCAGCAAGATGTTCTGCGGCTGCGACACCAGCTTCGGCGCCGAGCCCAACACCCACACCTGCCCGGTCTGCCTCGGGCTGCCCGGTGCCCTGCCGGTCGTGAACGCCCTCGCCATCGAGTCCACGGTGCGGATCGGTCTCGCGCTGCACTGCGACATCGCCCGCTGGTGCAGGTTCGCCCGCAAGAACTACTTCTACCCCGACATGCCGAAGAACTTCCAGACCAGCCAGTACGACGAACCTCTCTGCACCGACGGCTACCTCGACGTCGACGTCCCGCAGGCGGACGGCACGGTCGAGGTGGTCCGCGTCCCGATCGAGCGGGTGCACCTGGAGGAGGACACCGGGAAGTCCCTGCACGTCGGCGGCGCCACCGGGCGCATCCACGGAGCCTCGCACTCGCTGGTCGACTACAACCGCGCCGGCATCCCCCTCGTCGAGATCGTCACCAAGCCGGTGGTCGGCACGGGTGCCCTGCCGGCCGAGGTGGCCAAGGCCTACGTCACCGAGCTGCGCGACGTCCTGCGCGGGCTCGGGGTCTCGGACGTGCGCATGGAGCAGGGGTCGCTGCGCTGCGACGTGAACGTCTCGCTGAACCGGCCTGGTGAGGAGTGGGGCACCCGGTCCGAGACGAAGAACGTGAACAGCCTGCGCTCGGTCGAACGGGCCGTCCGCTCCGAGGTCGAGCGGCAGGCGGGCCGGCTCAGGAGCGGGCAGCGGATCGTGCAGGAGACGCGTCACTTCCACGAGGACTCGGGGCTGTCCACGTCCGGTCGCTCCAAGGAGGAGGCGACGGACTACCGCTACTTCCCCGAGCCCGACCTGGTCCCGATCGCCCCGGACGAGGCGTGGGTGGCCGAGCTGCGGGCCGCACTCCCGGAGGCTCCGTCCGTACGCCGCAAGAAGCTCACCGAGGAGCTCGGCCTGTCGGTCCTCGACTCCCAGGCGATGGTCAACGCCGGCGTGCTCGACGCCGTCCTCGCCACCGTCGAGGCGGGTGCTCCGGCTGCCGAGGCGCGCAACTGGTGGCTGGGCCACCTGGCTCAGGCAGCCAACGCGCGCGGTGTCGACGCCGCCGACCTGCCGATCCGCCCCGAGCAGGTCGCCCGCGTGGTGGCCCTGGTCGCCGCGGGCAGCCTCACCGCCGGCCTGGCGAGGCAGGTCGTCGACGGCGTGCTGGCGGGCGAGGGTGACCCGGACGACGTGGTCGCGGCACGGGGGCTCGCGGTGGTGTCCGACGAGGGGGCCCTCGGCGCAGCCGTCGACGAGGCACTGGCCGCTCAGCCGGCGACCGCAGACAAGGTCCGCGCCGGCAAGGTCGCCGCCGTGGGCGCCCTGGTCGGGGCGGTCATGAAGTCCACCCGAGGGCAGGCCGACGCCTCGGTCGTCCGCCGGCTCCTGCTCGAACGGCTCGGCGTCCCGGAGTAGCTAGGAGCCGGCGCCCGCAGCCCTGCTGCGGGTCGCTGGCGTGGCGGCTGAGGCCACTCGTGCAGGCAGCGCCGTCACCGGGCGAGCAGGGTCCCCGTCGCTCCCAGGACCCCTGCTGTCGCTGTCGGGGTCCCGCTGCGTCTCCGCCTCCGTCGCCGTTGTCGTGTCTGGCGCCGCGCTGTCCTCGACCTCAGGTGCTGGCTCCGCCCCGCCCCGCAGCCCCGCCCGGTGCAGGCGTCGCGCCAGCAGGATCGCGTTGAGCTCAGCCCCGGCCAGCAGGGCGACGCAGAGCAG
>JAOPWP010000029.1 GCA_025965615.1 Frankiales bacterium | reverse complement strand
GGGCCAGGCTGATCGCCTTCGGCAGCCGTCGGGCCGGTGCGGGGGGTCGCACCTCGCGAGCCGGGTCGACCGCCGTCCACCCCTCGCGCAGGGCGAACCTGTGCAGACCGCGTACGGCCACGACCGCCCGGCCCGCCGAGGCCGTCGACAAGGGCTGGTGGACCTCGTCGCCGGACCGCAGGCCGGCGAGGAAGCCGGCGACGTCGGTCTCGGCGACCTCGCTCAAGGCGGTGCGTCCGAGCGCGGACAGGTGCGCGGCGTAGCGGTCGAGGTCGCGCCGGTAGGACGACAGCGTGTTGGCCGCGAGCCCTCGCTCCACCGCGAGGTGGTCGAGGTAGGCATCGAGTGCCCGCGCGACCGCCGGCTCGGCGACCCGGGTGCTCAGGCGAGGACCTCGTCGAGCTTGGCCACGGGAAGGCCGTGCGCCTCACCGACGGGGGCGTAGACGAGCTGGCCCGCGACGGTGTTGACGCCCAGGGCGAGCGCCTCGTCCGAGCGCACGGCAGCGCCCAGGCCCTGCTCGGCGATGGCGACGACGTAGGGCAGCGTGACGTTGGTGAGCGCGTAGGTCGAGGTGTGCGGGACGGCCCCGGGCATGTTCGCCACGCAGTAGAACAGGCACCCCTCCACCTCGAAGGTCGGATCGGAGTGGGTCGTCGGCCGGGTCGACTCGAAGCAGCCGCCCTGGTCCACCGAGATGTCGACGAGCACGGCCCCCCGCTTCATCCGCGACACCAGCTCGTCGCTCACGAGCGTGGGGGCCTTGGCCCCGGGGACCAGGACCGCCCCGATCACCAGGTCGGCGTCGAGGACCGCGCGCTCCACCTCGTAGGCGTTGGAGGTGATCGTCTGCAGGTGGCCCTGGTAGATGCGGTCGGCGTCGCGCAGCTTGGCGACGTTCTTGTCGAGCAGGATCACCTCGGCCTGCATGCCGAGCGCGATGGCCGCGGCGTTCATGCCCGACACCCCGGCACCCAGCACGACGACCTTCGCGGCGTGCACCCCGGAGACCCCGCCCATGAGGACGCCACGACCGCCGTTCTCGCGCTGCAGGCTGTGGGCGCCGACCTGAGGGGCCATGCGTCCGGCGACCTCGGACATCGGGGCGAGCAGCGGCAGCGACCGGTCCGGGAGCTGCACGGTCTCGTACGCCACGGCCGTCGTGCCGGCGTCCAGCAGGGCGTCGGTGCATGCCCTGGAGGCTGCGAGGTGCAGGTAGGTGAACAGGACCTGGTCAGCCCGGAGGCTGGAGTACTCCGAGGCGACCGGTTCCTTGACCTTCAGGACCAGCTCGGCGTCGCCCCAGACGTCCTCCGCCCTCGAGGCGATCCGCGCCCCGGCCGCGACGTACTCCTCGTCGAGGATGGACGAGCCCAACCCCGCCTCGTGCTCGAGGCAGACCTCGTGACCGTGTGACACCAGCTCCTTCACCCCGGCCGGGGTGATGGCCACGCGGTACTCGTTGTCCTTGACCTCGCGCGGGATCCCGACACGCATGACGCCTCCTCCTGGTCCGCAGCCTGGCCAGGGTCGACTGGCGCGCGCCGCCGTGCTGCGAGCAGCCGGGTGCGGCGCCCGGCGTCAGGTTAGGCCTCAGCCGCATGCGGCGGCACGATTCGGTCACGCCCCCGGCGCGCGGAGCTCGGGTCCGACCCGTCGACGTCGATGCGGATCTCCGCCCCCAGCACCGCTCCGGCCGCGAGGACCAGGCCGTCACCGCTCCAGAAGCTGCCGGGGTCGTAGTAGTTCGCCGGCCGGTCCGTCGGGAGCAGGCCCATCGCCTGGTAGGTCGCCGCGACCACCTCGGCGCAGTACGTGCTCTCGACCGGCGCGGCCCGGCGCACCCGTCCGCGGGCCCACCTGCCGATCAGTGCCGCGGTCGTCGGGAACGGCGTGCCGTCCATGCGGGCCACGACCCGCAGCAGCTCGTCCTCCATGGCGGGGGTGACGGTCGCGTCCAGCTGCCGCAGCCACCCCTGCTGGCCGTAGCGCTGGGACCAGGTGCGGACGGCGGCCTCCAGGTCGTGGAGCTGGACCCCCCGGTGGTGGGTCCCGGTCCAGGCGTCCTCCAGCGACTGCCCCAGCTCGGCGTGCCACATCAGCGGCGGCAGGTCCTCGAGCACGACGGCCATGCCGACGTGGTTGACCGGGCTGTTGGTCACTGCCCGGATCGCGGAGTCGACGGCGCTGCGACCGCGGAAGAGCCACAGATCTCCGGTACGCGTCAGCTCGACGGCCTGCGACAGGGCGAGGGCGCTCGTCGACACGGGGCAGACTCCAGGGCAGGTGGGCGGTGGTCCGACCCGACGACACTAAGGACGTGGAGCCCGTGAAGGCGTGGAAGCTGCTGGGACTCGCCGGTCTGGCGGGGGTCGCCGCCACGGGCGCGGTCGTGGCCAGGGACGAGCGGCGGCGGCGAGCCGTCTCGCCGCAGGAGGTGCGCTCCCGCCTGCACGCCCGTCACGCGTCGGCCGCTCCGGCGGCAGCCGCTCACCCGGCACCGGCGCCCGGGGCACCGAGCGCCCGACCCGCTGGCCGCACCTGGGCCGCCCTGCGCCGGAGGCTCCGCCGGACGGGCTGACGCCTGCAGCTCAGGTCTTCTGGCCGGGCCAGGGGGCGTCCGAGGGGCGCAGCCCCGCGAAGTCGGTGCGTACGACCCGGTCTGCCGCCAGGAGACCCACGACGCACATGGCGTTCTCGATCTCGCCGGCGAGCACCCGTCTCACGGCCAGGTCGAGGTCCAGCCACTCGGCGGTCATCTCGGCCTCCTCGTGCTCCTGCACGTCCCGCTCCACCTCGCTGACGCCGCGCGCCAGGAAGATCCGGATCGCCTCGTCGGACATGCCCGGACTGGTCAGGGTGTCGACGAGGACGTGCCAGGTGTCGGCTACGAGCCCCGCCTCCTCGACGAGCTCGCGCTGGGCGGCCGCCAGGGCTGGTTCACCCGGCACGTCGAGCAGCCCGGCCGGGAGCTCCTCGAGCCGACGCCCCACCGGGTGGCGGTACTGCGTCACGAGCAGCACCCGCCCTCGGTCGTCGAGGGCGACGACGCCCACGGCGCCCGGGTGGACCACGACGTCACGCTGCGAGCTGGTGTGTCCCGGCATGGACACGATGTCCTTGCGGACCGAGATGACCCGTCCTTCGAAGACCACCTCGGAGGACTCGACAGCGTGCTGGTGGGTGCTCATGGGCGGAAGTCTCCTGGACGCTGGCTACAGCGGCAGCATGCGCCCCTCGGCGTGGACGACGCAGGCAGCGACAAAGGCCTGGAACAGCGGGTGGGCCCGGGTCGGCCGGGAGCGGAACTCCGGGTGCGCCTGGGTCCCGACGAAGAACGGGTGGACCTCCAGGGGCAGCTCGGCGATCTCGACGAGCGTGCCGTCGGGCGAGGTGCCGGAGAAGACCAGGCCGGCCGCCTCCAGCTGCGGGCGGTAGGCGTTGTTCACCTCGTAGCGGTGCCGGTGCCGCTCGGTGGCCGGCGCGCCGGCGTAGGCACGCTCGGCCTGGGAGCCCTTGGTGAGCGTGGTCGGCCACAGGCCGAGCCGCATGGTGCCGCCCATGTCCCGGGCGCCGTCGACGACGTCCTGCTGGTCGGCCATGGTCGCGACGACGGAGTCGGGACCGTCAGGGTTGAACTCTGCGGAGTCGGCCTTGACGATCCCGGCGAGTGACCTCGCCACCTCGATCACCATGCACTGCAGGCCCAGGCACAGCCCCAGAGTCGGCACCTTGCGGGTGCGGGAGTAGGTGATGGCCCCGAGCTTGCCCTCGATCCCGCGTACGCCGAACCCGCCGGGGACGAGCACCCCGTCGACCCCCTCGAGCGCTCGTGCCGCGCCCTCGGGCGTCTCGCAGTCGTCCGAGGGGACCCAGCGCAGGTGGACCTTGGCGTCGTTGGCGAACCCGCCGGCGCGCACGGCCTCGGTGACCGAGAGGTAGGCGTCGGGCAGGTCGACGTACTTGCCGACCAGGGCGATCGTCACCGACTTGCTCGGCGAGTGCACCCGCTGGAGCAGCCGGTCCCAGTCGCTCCAGTCGACGTCGCGGAACGACAGCCCCAGCCGTCGTACGACGTAGGCGTCGAGTCCCTCGCTGTGGAGCACCTTGGGGATGTCGTAGATCGAGGCGGCGTCGACGGCGCTGACGACCGCCTCCTGCTCGACGTCGCACATGTTCGCGATCTTGCGCTTGATGCCCTCTGTCAGGGGGCGGTCGGAGCGGCAGACGATCGCGTCGGGCGTGATGCCGATGGTGCGCAGGGCCTGGACGGAGTGCTGGGTCGGCTTGGTCTTGAGCTCGCCGCTCGGGCCGATGTAGGGGATCAGGCTGACGTGCAGGAAGAAGCAGTGGTCGCGGCCGACCGCCTGGCGCACCTGCCGGGCCGCCTCGAGGAACGGCAGGGACTCGATGTCACCCACCGTGCCCCCGACCTCGGTGATCACCACGTCGACGTCGGGGCCCCCGAGACCCAGGATGCGCTCCTTGATCTCGTTGGTGATGTGCGGGATGACCTGCACGGTGTCGCCGATGTACTCGCCGCGGCGCTCCTTGGCGATGACGGCGCTGTAGACCTGCCCGGTGGTGACGTTGGCGCTGCCGTGGAGGTTCTCGTCGAGGAAGCGCTCGTAGTGACCGACGTCGAGGTCGGTCTCGGCCCCGTCGTCGGTGACGAACACCTCCCCGTGCTGGAACGGGATCATCGTGCCGGGGTCGACGTTGAGATAGGGGTCGAGCTTCTGCATGGTGACGCGCAGTCCGCGCGCCTTCAGCAGCCGGCCGAGGCTGGAGGCGGTGAGCCCCTTACCGAGCGACGAGGCGACGCCACCGGTGACGAACAGGTGGCAGGTCTGCACGGCAGTCTTGCTTCGGGCCACTCGGCGACTCCCGTGCTCGGAGCAGACCGGCGGCCTGCTGCACGGGAGTTCAGGCTACAGGGCCGGGACTGGGGGCGGTCGGCGGCACGCCCACCCGGTGCGTCGGATCGGCCCGCGGGACGCTCAGGCGGGCCCGCGGGGTGCGCAGCACCACAGCCAGCGTGGCAGGAAGGGCCACTGCTGTCGCGAGAGCCGGTACGGCGGCGCCGCTGTCGTTGACCGCGAAGCCGATGAGGCTGGCGAGGCCGACGGCGGTCAACCCGTGGCGCCAGGAGGGCGAGGCCTCGAAGGCGAGGCGCAGCGGCTCAGGAGGACGTACGACGAGGTAGACGGCGGCCGCGACCATGAGCGGCATCAGGGCGGTGACGGGGTTGGCGAACAGCAGGCCGAAGACGGCCTCGGCCTTGCGCTGGAGCAGCTGACCGGCTGTGCCGTCGGCGACGTCCTGGGCGAACCGGCCCAGGTGCGTGCGGTCCTGTGCCGGGCGGGCCAGGTCGAGCAGCGCGAAGGCGGTCACCACGGCCGCACCCGCGAGCGCCGCGGCGAGCAGGCGCAGGGGGGTGACGCGTCGTCCCGTGCGCAGCAGGACCAGCAGGGTGAGGGCGGGCACCAGCGCGAGGACCCCGCCGACGTCGCTCCCCCACCGGGGCGCACCGTCGACGACGACGGCCACGACCCCGACGGCCACCAGGACGGGGAGCCGCCGGAGAAGGGTCGCGACGGCCAGCAGCAGCGAGGCGGCCAGCACTCCGAAGGCGACGTTGCCTATCCCGGCGAACCGCCCTGCGACGAGGGACGAATAGCCCGCGACCGAGTCGAGCTGGAGCGTGGCGCCGGTGACCAGGTCGCCGAGCAGGACCGCTGCCACGAAACCGCAGACCAGTGCGGCCGGGCGGGCTGGCAGGGGTTGCCCTACCGTCGATCGGCCGAGGCGCATGGCGACCGCGGCGACGACCACGGACAGCGGTACGACGACGCCCAGCAGCGCGGCGAGCGGCAGCGGCGCGCGCCACCACGGAGCCAGGTTCGCAAGGTAGGAGGCGCCCAGCAGGGCCGTGCCGGTCAGCGCGACGAGCTCTGCCGCCTGCCGCCTGCGGAGGGCCAGTGCAAGCACGAGCAGGGCCAGCGTGCCGGCGTAGGCGACCACGAAGAACGGAACGGTCGCCTCGCGCTGGGCTGCTGCCCTGCGGTCGAGGTCGACCAGCTCGGCGAGCGAGAGCGCCTGGCCGGAGACCCGCCACGGCTGGCCGGACATCGCCTCGGGCACGGTGCGCCCGACCAGCGACAGGACCGTCGGTGCGACGTCCACGAGCTGCACGTAGGAGTCCCGGCGGGTGCTCGCGGAGACGAGGCCGCCGCGGGGGAAGGACGGTCCGGAGGCCATCGCGGGGTGCAGGCCGGGCGCATGGGCGCCGTCGCTCTCCGCGAGCCCGACGACGAGGACGTCGGCGCCGGCCGGAACACCGGCCAGCGCTCGCTCGACCGCCGCGTCGGCGCTGCGGAGCTCGGCGCGGCGGCCGGGCCCGGTCGACAGAGCACCGGCGTCGACGAGACGGAGCACGGGCGTCGGCGCTGCTGCTGCGCTCTCGGACAGACCGGCCAGCTCCGCCCCCGCCCCGTCCACAGCCACTGCCCCGTCGAGGGCGTCGGACAGGGCTCCGAGGACCGCTTCGTCCCGGGAGTCGGCGTTGAGCCGCCGCAGGCGCTCGGAGACCGGCGGCAGGGCGCGGTCGCAGACCTGCGGCGACTCCACGTCGGACCGGGCCCGCGCGCCGGCCCCGAGGGTCAGCCACCCTTCGGCACGGCAGGTCAGAGCGGGCACCGCCTTGATCGACAGGACCCCGACCGCGCCACCGGTCGCGAGTCGTCGCAAGGCGGGGGTGTCCGGCCCGATGTCGTCCCACCGGAGCCCGGCCACGCCGATGACGACGACCTGCGGGCAACCGCTCTCCCGGACCGGCAGACAGCCCTCGGCCTGCGCTGGGAAGGCAGGAGTCGTCCCCCCAC
>JAOPWP010000013.1 GCA_025965615.1 Frankiales bacterium | reverse complement strand
CGGCACCGAGCAGTAGGGAGGGGACGCCGTGAGCGCTCGTGATGTCGAGAAGGACTACTACGCCGCTCTCGGCGTCGCCAAGGACGCGACGGCTGCCGACATCAAGAAGGCCTACCGCAAGCTCGCCCGTGAGCTCCACCCGGACACCAACCCGGGGGGCGAGGCCCGGTTCAAGGAGGTCTCGGAGGCCTACGACGTCTTGTCCGACACGGCCAAGCGTCAGGAGTACGACGAGGCCCGCTCGCTGTTCGGCTCCGGGCCGCGGCGGGGCGGCTACGCCGGCGGGGGAGCGCAGAGCTTCGACGTGGGCGACCTGTTCGCCCGGGCCGGAGGTGCCCCAGGCGGCTTCGGAGACGTCCTCGGCGGGCTGTTCGGTGGGCGCGCCGGCGGTGGGGGCAGCCGAGCCCCGCGCCGTGGCGCAGACGTCGAGGCCTCGGTGACGCTCGGCTTCCTCGACGCCCTCCGGGGAGTCACCGTCCCGCTCCACCTCACGACGACCGGGCCCTGCTCGGTGTGCGGGGGTTCCGGTGCCGCTGTCGGCACGGCCCCGCGTGCCTGCGACACCTGCTCCGGGGCGGGCGTGACCTCCCGCAGCCAGGGCGGGTTCGCGTTCAGCGAGCCGTGCAAGGCGTGCCGCGGAACCGGACGCGTCGTGGACACCCCGTGCGGCGGCTGCCGGGGTGAGGGTCGTGCCACGACCGGCAAGACGTTGAACGTGCGCATCCCTGCAGGGGTTGCCGACGGGCAGAAGGTGCGCCTCGCCGGCCGGGGCGGTGCAGGGGACCGTGGCGGGCCCCCGGGTGACCTCATGGTGACGGTCACCGTCACGCCGCACCCGTTCTTCGGCCGCCGGGACGACGCCCTCACGGTGACGGTGCCGATCACCTTCCCCGAGGCGGCGCTCGGCGCCCAGGTCAGTGTGCCCACCCCGGACGGGCCGGTGACGCTCAAGGTGCCGGCCGGGACGACCACCGGGCGCACCTTCCGGGTGCGCGGCCGGGGCATCCCGGGCAAGGGCCCCGGCGGCGCTGCGGGTGACCTCCTGGCCACCGTCGAGGTCGCCGTCCCGCAGAAGCTCTCGCGTGAGGCGAAGCAGGCCCTGCAGGCGTTCGCGGACGCCGCTCCCGACGACCCCCGGGCTCACCTGGAAGGACCGTGATGGACGACGACGCGCCGGTCTTCGTGATCTCCGTGGCGGCTGCCCTCGCCGGCATGCACCCCCAGACGCTGCGCCAGTACGACCGGCTCGGCCTCGTGACCCCGGGCCGCGCAGGGGGTGGCGGTCGTCGCTACTCCTCGCGCGACGTCGCGCTGCTCCGGGAGGTGCAGCGGCTGTCGCAGGAGCAGGGCGTGAACCTCGCCGGGATCAAGCGCATCATCGAGCTGGAGCACCAGGTCGAGGCCCTGCAGGAGCGGGTCGCCGAGCTGTCCTCGGACCTGGTGGGTGCCCGCAAGGCGGTCGCCACGGCCCACGAGAGCGCCGTCGCCGGGCTGCGGCGCGACCTCGTGCCCGTACGCGAGACCGCCCTGGTCGTGTGGAAGCCGCAGCGGCGCTGAGCCGACCTTCCTGCGGCGACACCCGGTCTAGCGTGCAGGTGGGGGCCGTTCCTGCCGACAGGAGCAGGACCTGCCCCTCTGCACGGACGGACCGCCCCCCTTGCCCGGGAAGCCCTGGAGCCACTTCGGCGCTGCCGGGCTGACCGCTGTGGCTGTCTACCTGGCCCTCCCGGCGCAGGCGCAGCTCCTGCTCTACCAGGCCACCGGGCTGTCCTCGGGCCTCGCTGTCCTCGTCGGCATCCGCCTGCACCGACCTGCCCGGCCCGCCCCGTGGTACCTGCTGGCGGTAGGCCTGCTGGCGTGGGCGCTCGGTGACGTCGGCTTCGCCGCTGACGGGCGCCGCTTCGTGGAGGCGCCGGACTCCTCGCTGGCACACGCGGTCCACGTCGCCGCGTACCCCCTCCTGCTCCTCGCCCTGGCGATGATGGTGCGGCGCAGAGGCGTACGGGACTGGTCCGCCTGGCAGGACTGCGGCATCTGGGCGCTCGGCGCCGCCCTCCTGTGCTGGGAGTGGCTGATCGAGCCGAACGTGACCCGTTCCGACGCGGACCTGCCGGCCCGCCTGGTCGCCGTCACCTACCCGGCGCTGGACCTGGTCCTGCTGCTGTTCGCGCTGCGCCTGGTGACCGGCACGGTCCGGGCCAACGGGGTCAGGGCGTGGCTCGTGGCGGCGACCGGGTGCTGGGTGGTCAGTGACTCCCTGCTCGGGGTCCAGATCCTGTCCGGGACCTTCGCTCCCGGCACGTGGGTGGACCTCGGCTGGATGCTGGCCTACGTGGGCTTCGGCGTCTGCGGGCTGCACCCCGGCATGGAGGAGGTGGAGGCGCGCGCTCCACAGGGAGCCCGTGGTGGCCTGCGCAGCGCCGGGCTGTTGCTCGCGGTGATGCTCGCCCCCGGGCTGCTCGCCTACCAGTCCCTGTTCGGCGACCACGTGGACGGCCTGTTCATCGCCGTGGCCGCCTCGCTGATGCTCGTGCTCGCCGGCCTCCGGGGGGGCGCGCTCGTGCGCGAGCTCGAGGCGACCTCGTCGACCCTGCGCAGCCGCGAGGGCGAGATGCACCGCCGGGCCACCACCGACCCGCTCACGGGCCTCGCCAACCGGGCGCTGCTGCTCGAGCACCTGGACACCGCCCTGGGAGCGGGGGTCGGGCTCACGGTGGCCCTGCTGGACCTGGACGGCTTCAAGGGGGTGAACGACTCGCTGGGGCACGAGGTCGGCGACGCCCTCCTGCGGGAGGTGGCCGTGCGACTGACGGCCGCGTCCGAGCCCGACGAGCTCGTGGCCCGGCTGGGGGGTGACGAGTTCGCCGTCGTCAGCACGGCCGGTGCCACGAGCCTCGCCGAGCGCCTCCTGCGGACCCTGGGGCCGCCGACCGTCATCCAGGGCTCGGCGATCCGGCTCGGGGCGAGCGTGGGCCTGGTCGCGAGCGGGCCAGGCAGCGGCACCGTGACCCAGCTGCTCCGGCACGCGGACGTGGCCATGTACGTCGCGAAGTCCTCGGGCGGCCACCGGTGCGAGGTCTACGACGCCCAGATGTCGGTCTCGCTCCTGCGGCAGGCAGCCATGCGGCGCAAGCTGTCACAGGGGCTCGAGCTCGGTGAGTTCGTGCCCTACTACCAGCCGGTCGTCGACCTCCGCACCTCGGAGCTGGTCGGCTTCGAGGCGCTGGTCCGGTGGTGCCTGCCTGGTGTCACGCCGATCGGGCCGGACGAGTGGATGGGTGCTGCGGAGCAGGCGGGGCTGGTCGGTGTGCTCGACCTCCAGGTCCTGCGCCAGGCCGCCGCGCAGATGGTCACCTGGTCGTCCACCGAGGGCGACAGCGGCCCCGCGGGCGGCCTCACCCTGGCCGTGAACATGTCGGGCCACACCCTGCAGGAGGTCGACGTCGCAGAGCAGGTCCTCGCCGTCCTCGCGGGCACGGGGTTGTCACCGGAGCGGCTGGTGCTCGAGGTGACCGAAGGCGTCCTCATCGACGACCCGGCGGTGGGCGAGCGCCTGCAGAGGCTGCGGATCGCGGGAGTGCGGATCGCGCTGGACGACTTCGGCACGGGGTGGTCCTCGCTGGACTACCTGCGCCGCTTCCCCGTCGACGTGCTGAAGCTGGACCGGAGCTTCGTGGCCGGCCTCTCCTCGGGTGGGGCCGGGGAGGCCGTCCCTGCGGCGGTGGTCCAGCTCGCCGCCACCCTCGGCCTGCACGTGATCGCCGAGGGTGTCGAGACCCTCCGGCAGGCCGAGCGCCTCAGTCGCCTGGGCTCGATGCACGCGCAGGGTTACCTGTTCGGACAGGCTGAGCCGGCGGAGGCGCTGGCGGAGCTGGTGTCCACCGGGCGGGTCGCCTCGGTCACCGGGCTGTCCGACGTCCCGGTGGGGGCCTCGACCGTCGAGGGCTGAGAGGCCCGCGCGGGACTAGCGTGCTGCTGGTGACCGGTGAGCACGTGCTGACGCTGTCCTGCCCTGACCGACCCGGCATCGTGCACGCCGTCTCCAGCGTCCTCGTGACGACGGGGTGCAACATCCTGGACAGCTCGCAGTACCGGGACCCCGACAGCGACCGGTTCTTCATGCGGGTGCACGTGGCCGCCGACCCCTCGGTCGACGGCGCCTCCCTGCGGTCGGACTTCGCGCGCACCGCGACCGAGTTCGCGATGGACTGGCGGATCGACCCGGCGCACCGCCCGATGCCGACCCTCGTGCTCGTCTCCAAGCAGGACCACTGCCTGCAGGACCTGCTGTTCCGTCACCGGACGGGGGCTCTGCCCGTCGACCTGCGCGCGGTGGTGAGCAACCACCCCGACGTGCGCGACCTCGTCGAGTGGCACGGGATCGACTTCCACCACGTGCCCGTGACCCCGTCGACGAAGGCCGACGCCGAGGCCGAGCTGCTGACCGTCGTCCAGCAGCAGCAGGTCGAGCTGGTCGTGCTGGCCCGCTACATGCAGGTCCTGTCGCCCGAGTGGTGCGACCGCTACGAGGGTTCCGCGATCAACATCCACCACTCGTTCCTGCCGAGCTTCAAGGGCGCCCGGCCGTACGCGCAGGCGCACGACCGGGGCGTGAAGCTCATCGGAGCCAGCGCGCACTACGTGACGGCGGACCTCGACGAGGGCCCGATCATCGAGCAGGACGTGGCCCGCGCCGATCACACCCACACGGTCGAGCAGCTCGCCCGGGTGGGGCAGGACATCGAGGCCCGGGTGCTGGCCCGCGCCGTCCTGTGGCACGCCGAGCACCGCGTCCTGCTCAACGGGACCCGGACGGTCGTCTTCCGCTAGCAGCAGACGCGCGAACCGCGCCGGGGTACGACGGGCCGCCCGTGCTCGATGACCTGCTGGACGCACGGCGCCGGGGCCGGGCCCATGCCGATGGCCTGCGAGGCGTTCGAGCCGTCCGAAAACGACCGGGGACGGTCGGAACCTGAGCGGAACACACTCAACCTTCGTGGTGTTGACCCGGGCAGGAACCAGCACGACACAGGAGGACCCGTGGACGCCGATCGACTCACCACCCGCAGCCAGGAGGCCGTCTCGACGGCCGTCCGTCGCGCCTCGGCAGAGGGGCACCCGGAGGTCGCTCCGGTCCACCTGCTGCTCGCCCTGCTCGAGCAGAGCGACGGCATCGCCGAGCCGCTGCTGACGGCGGTCGGGGCCGACCCGACCCAGGTCCGCACGCGCGCAGAGGCGATCCTGCACGCCCTGCCCAGT
This sequence comes from Frankiales bacterium, assembly GCA_025965615.1. Lineage (GTDB taxonomy): Bacteria > Actinomycetota > Actinomycetes > Mycobacteriales > SCTD01 > SCTD01. The sequence continues at coordinate 10,510 of JAOPWP010000013.1, read as the reverse complement.
GCGAGCGGCTCGACCGTCGCCACCCCCCAGCTCTCCCGCGCGCTGATGGCGGTCATGTCCGTGGCCTCGCACAAGGCCAAGGAGGTCGGCGACGACTACGTCTCGACCGAGCACCTGCTCGTCGGGCTGGCCGACAGCGGCGGTGAGGTGTCCGACCTGCTCAAGGCCCAGCACGCGCTGCCCAAGGCCCTGGTCGACGCCTTTGCCAAGGTGCGCGGCGGTATGCGGCGCGTGACCACGCAGGACCCGGAGTCGACCTACAAGGCTCTCGAGAAGTACGGGGTCGACCTGACCGACCAGGCCCGCCGCGGCGAGCTGGATCCCGTGATCGGACGCGACACCGAGATCCGCCGGGTGGTGCAGGTCCTGTCCCGCCGGACCAAGAACAACCCGGTCCTCATCGGCGAGCCCGGGGTCGGCAAGACGGCGGTGGTCGAGGGTCTGGCCCAGCGCATCGTCGATGGCGACGTCCCCGAGAGCCTGCGGGGCAAGAGCATCGTCTCGCTCGACCTCGGCTCCATGGTGGCCGGCGCGCAGTACCGCGGGCAGTTCGAGGAGCGGCTCAAGGCGGTGCTCGCCGAGATCAAGGAGTCCGACGGGCGCATCATCACCTTCCTCGACGAGTTGCACACGGTGGTCGGTGCCGGCAAGGCCGAGGGTTCCATGGACGCCGGCAACATGCTGAAGCCGATGCTCGCTCGCGGCGAGCTGCGCATGGTCGGCGCGACCACGCTCGACGAGTACCGCACGGGCATCGAGAAGGACCCCGCGCTCGAGCGGCGGTTCCAGCAGGTGCTCGTCGGCGAGCCGTCGGTCGAGGACACCATCGCGATCCTGCGCGGGCTGAAGGGCCGCTACACCGCGCACCACAAGGTGCAGATCAGCGATGCGGCGCTCGTCGCGGCCGCCACGCTGTCCGACCGCTACATCCCGGCCCGGTTCCTGCCCGACAAGGCGATCGACCTCGTCGACGAGGCTGCGTCCCGCCTCCGCATGGAGATCGACAGCGTCCCGGTCGAGATCGACGAGCTGCAGCGGGCCGTGGACCGGATGCGCATGGAGGAGCTGAACCTGCAGAACGAGACCGACGAGGCGTCCGTCGAGCGGTTGGGGCAACTCCGGCGTGAGATGGCCGACCGGGCCACCGAACTCGCGTCCCTGACGGCCCGCTGGGAGCAGGAGCGGACCGGCCTCAACCGGGTCGGCGAGCTCGAGGAGCGGCTCACGGCCCTGCACACCGAGGTCGAACGAGCCGAACGCGACGGCGATCTGGAGACCGCCTCACGCCTGCGGTACGCCGAGATCCCGTCGCTCGAGAAGGAGCTCGCGCAGGTCAGCACCGCTGCCGAGCAGACCGAGCGCATGGTCGAGGAGCAGGTCGGCCCCGACGACATCGCTCAGGTGGTCAGCGCCTGGACCGGCATCCCCGCGGGCCGCATGCTCGAGGGCGAGACCGCCAAGCTGCTGCGCATGGAGGAGGCCCTCGGGGCGAGGCTCGTCGGCCAGCGCCGCGCGGTCGAGGCCGTCTCGGACGCCGTGCGCCGCGCCAGGGCCGGGATCTCCGACCCCGACCGGCCGACCGGGTCGTTCCTGTTCCTCGGCCCCACGGGCGTCGGCAAGACCGAGCTGGCCAAGACGCTGGCGGCGTTCCTGTTCGACGACGAGCGCGCCATGACCCGCATCGACATGAGCGAGTACGGCGAGAAGCACTCCGTAGCCCGCCTGGTCGGTGCGCCGCCCGGCTACGTGGGTCACGAGTCCGGCGGCCAGCTCACCGAAGCCGTGCGCCGGCGGCCGTACGCCGTGGTCCTGCTCGACGAGGTGGAGAAGGCGCACCCGGACGTCTTCGACGTGCTGCTGCAGGTGCTCGACGACGGCCGGCTCACCGACGGCCAGGGCCGCACGGTGGACTTCCGCAACACGATCCTGGTGCTCACGTCGAACCTCGGGTCCGGGTTCGTGAGCGACCCGCTGCTCACCCCTGACCAGCGCCAGGACAAGGTGATGGACGTCGTGCGCTCGGCCTTCAAGCCGGAGTTCCTCAACCGGCTCGACGAGGTGGTCGTGTTCGACGCCCTCGACACCGGTGAGCTCGCCCGCATCGTCGACCTGCAGGTGGCCGCGCTGGCTCAGCGGCTCCAGGCGCGGCGCCTGGTCCTGACGGTCACGCCGGCCGCGCGCGAGTGGCTGACCCTGAGCGGGTTCGACCCGGTCTACGGCGCGCGACCGCTGCGCCGCCTCGTGCAGAAGGCGATCGGGGACGCGCTCGCCCGGGCGCTGCTGTCGGGGGACATCCGCGACGGGGACGCCGTCGTCGTCGACCGGGCCGACTCACACGACGGGCTCACCGTCGGGGCGGCGGCCCGGGCCGAGGTGGCCTCGTAGCGTCCGCCTACCCTCGTCGCCATGACGACTGCTCTCGTGACCGGCGCGACCGCCGGCATCGGCGCGGCCTTCGCCCGCCAGCTGGCCGCCCGCGGGACCGACCTGGTCCTCGTCGCCCGTGACGCCGCGCGGCTGGAGAGCGCGGCCGTCCAGCTTCGCACCTTCGGCGTGGCGGTCGAGGTGCTGCCCGCGGACCTGGCGAGCGACGAGGGCTGCGCCCGGGTGGAGTGGCGCTGCGGCGAGGGGGTCGACCTGCTCGTCAACAACGCCGGGCTCGGCACCAAGGGCGCGTTCCACGAGGCGGACCGCGAGGCCGAGGAGCACCTGCTCCGGCTCAACGTCCGGTCCGTGATGCGCCTGACCCACGCCGCGCTGCCGCCGATGATCGAGCGTGGGAGCGGGGCCGTCGTCAATGTGAGCAGCGTCGCCGGCTTCACCCCTGGCGGTCGCGCGGCGACCTACAGCGCGTCCAAGGCGTGGGTGACCACCTTCAGCGAGTCGCTGCACGTTCAGTACGCCGGCTCGGGGGTCCGCGTGCTCGCGCTGGCGCCCGGCTTCACGCGCACCGAGTTCCACAGCCGCGGCGAGATGGACACGAGCGGCATCCCCGAGCGCATGTGGCTGGACGCCGACGACGTCGCGCGGACAGCGCTTCAGGACCTCGACCGGGGTCGCTCGCTGAGCGTGCCGGGCGCGCAGTACAAGGTGATCGTCGCCGCGACGCGGCTGATCCCGCCGAGCCTGCAGCGCAAGGTCGTCCGCAGGGTGCAGGGCAGGATGCCGGGCCGGCCGGGCTGAACCGGCGCGGCCCTCAGTCCCCGTCGCGCGGCAGGTCGCCGCTGGGGTCCCGCTCGGCAGCCCGTGGCGGACCGCTGCGGTGCTCGCGACGGGCCCGCAGCACCTCGATCACGATCGGGAGCAGGGACAGCGCGACGATGCCGAGGATGATCGCCTCCGCGTGGTCGGCCACGAACTGGATCTGCCCCAGGTAGTAGCCGAGCAGCGTCACCCCGGCGCCCCACAGCGCCGCGCCGACCACGTTGAACGTGGTGAACACCTTGCGGTCCATGCGGCTGACGCCGGCCACCACCGGCGCGAAGGTGCGGACGATGGGCACGAAGCGGGCGATCACGATGGTCCGCGCGCCGTAGCGCTCGAAGTAGGAGTAGGCCTTGTCGACGTACTCCTGCTGGAACAAGCGGGAGTCGGGCTTGTTGAACACGCGCGGCCCGGCCGTCCGGCCGATCGTGTAGCCGACCTGGTCGCCGAGGATCGCGGCGAGCGGGACCGTGAGGACCAGCAGCCAGATCGGCACGTCGAAGGTGCCCTCGGCGACCAGCAGGCCGGCTGTGAACAGCAGCGAGTCGCCGGGCAGGAAGAACCCGATCAGCAGGCCGGTCTCGACGAACACGACGAGCAGCAGGGCCGCGAGCCCCAGGCCGATCAGGTAGTCCGGCGAGATCCACTCCGGCCCGAGGGCGAGCGGGGACGAGGGAAGGGAGGGCACCCCCCGAGGCTAGCGGCGTCCCCGGCCCCCTCCGGCCCTAGGCTTGCCGCCGTGACCGACCGCGCGCAGCTGCTGTCCCTCGTCCGCGAGCTCGCCGTGGTGCACGGGGAGGTGACCCTGTCCTCGGGGCGGACCGCTGACTACTACGTCGACCTGCGCCGCATCACCCTGTCGGGTCTGGCGGCGCCGATGGTCGGCCGGGTCATGCTCGAGCTCACCGCCGACTGGGACTACGACGCGGTCGGTGGGCTGACCATGGGGGCCGACCCGGTGGCCGCCGCCATGCTGCACGCTGCCGCCGCGCAGGGCCGGCGGCTCGACGCGTTCGTGGTGCGCAAGGAGGCGAAGGCCCACGGGCTGCAGCGGCGGGTCGAGGGGCCCGACATCGCCGGCCGCCGGGTGCTGGTCCTCGAGGACACGTCCACGACCGGTGGCTCGCCGCTCACGGCGCTGCAGGCCGTACGCGAGGCCGGGGCGGAGGCGGTCGGCGTCGCGGTCATCGCCGACCGGGCCACCGGTGCCGCGGAGAAGATCGAGGCCGAGGGCGTGCCCTACCGCTCGGCCTATTCGCTGGAGGACCTCGGGCTCAGCTGATCCGGCCTGCGGAGCTCCTCCGGCGACGGGCGCTGGGGAGTGGATCGCAGCCCGTCGACCGGGCTGTCCTCGCGCACCAGGGAGGCTGCGTGCTCGGCCAGCAGCCCGCCCTCGCGCGCCTCGCGGCGGGCCTTCCGGATCTCACGCGTGACCGGGATCAGCGACAGCGCCACGACCACCGCTGCGAAGGGCAGCAGGTAGGCCTCGATCGAGATGTTTCCGGCGTCGCTGGCGACCCGGGCGACGCCGTAGCCGACCAGCGGCAGCCCGGCGCCCCACAGGACGGCGCCGATGGCGTTGAAGAAGGCGAACCTGCGGGCCGGCACCCCGAGGACCCCGCAGATGGGGTTGAGGAAGGTCCGTGCGATCGGCAGGAAGCGGGCGATCACGATCGCCCTGCCCTCGCCGAACGTGTCGAGGTACCCCTGCGCCCGGACGACGTGGGACGGCGCGAACAGCCGGGCGTCCGGACGCTCGAACAGCGAGGGGCCGGCCTTCTTGCCGATCCACCAGCCCGTCTGGGCGCCGAGGAAGGCTGCGACCGGCACCCCGATGAGCACCATCCACAGCGAGAGCCCCTCCTGCCCTGAGGCGGCGAAGACCCCGGCCAGGAACAGCAGCGAGTCACCGGGCAGGAAGAAGCCCACGAGCAGCCCGGTCTCGGCGAAGACGATCATCATGAGGCCGACGAGGCCGAAGGCCAGCATCGTCTCCGCGCTCAGGAACTCCGGGAGGAGGGCGAGCGGGTCCACCGCCGCAGGGTAACCCGGTTAGGTTGCCGGCATGGCACGCACGCGGTTGGTCGTCATCGGCGCGGACGCAGCAGGCATGAGCGCAGCCAGTCAGGCGCGCAAGCGGCTCGGCCCCGACGAGCTGGAGATCGTGGCCTTCGAGCGCGGCCGGGCGACCTCGTACTCCGCCTGCGGCATCCCCTACTGGATCGGGGGCGCGGTCGCCAGCGAGGACCAGCTGATCGCCCGCACTCCTGAGCAGCACCGGGCGGCCGGCATCGACCTGCGCATGCGCACCGAGGTCGTCGGCATCGACCTCGGTGCCCGCACGGTCACCGCGCGCTCCCTCGAGGACGGTCGCGAGGTGGTCGAGCCGTACGACGCCCTGATGTACGCCACCGGCAGCGTGCCCATGCGTCCGCAGGCGGAGGGCTTCGACGCCCCCGGCGTCTACGGGGTGCAGGTGCTCGACGACGGCGAGGACCTGATCCGTGAGCTCGACAGCGGGCGGGTGGAGCGCGTCGTCGTGGTCGGGGGCGGCTACATCGGCCTGGAGCTGGCCGAGGCCTGCCAGGTGCGGGGCCTGGACGTGACCGTCGTGAACCGCTCGCAGACCCCGATCGGCACGTTCGACCCCGACATCGGGCACTTCATCGCGGACGCGGTGAAGAACATGGGCATCTCGTTGGTCTTCGGGCACGCCGCGACCCGCGTCGAGGTCGGCCCCGACGGCCGGGCCTGCGCGGTCCACACCGAGGACGGCCAGCGCCTTCCGGCCGACCTGGTCATCCTCGGCCTCGGCGTACGCCCGAACGTCGCCCTCGCTGAGGCCGCCGGGATCCCGCTCGGCGCGTCCGGCGGCATCGCCGTCGACAACCGCATGCGCACGCAGGCCGACGGGGTCTGGGCGGCCGGCGACTGCGTGGAGAGCTGGCACCGGCTGTCCGGGCAGCGGATGGTCGTCGCTCTCGGCACGCACGCGAACAAGCAGGGACGCGTGGCGGGCATCAACCTCGGCGGCGGCTACGCCACGTTCCCGGGTGTGATCGGCACCGCCGTCACGAAGGTCTGCGACCTGGAGGTCGCGCGTACCGGCCTGTCGGAGCAGGAGGCCGAGACCGCAGGGTTCTGCTTCGTCACTGCCAGCGTGGACTCGACGACCCGGGCCGGCTACTTCCCGGGCGCGAAGCCGATCCGGGTGAAGCTGATCGCGGAGAAGCGCAGCGGGCTGCTGCTCGGTGCGCAGATCGCCGGGCGGGAGGGTGCCGCCAAGCGCATCGACGTGCTGGCGACCGCCATCTGGAACAGCATGAGCGTCGACGAGGTGCTGGGGCTGGACCTGTCGTACGCCCCTCCTTTCGCTCCGGTCTGGGACCCGGTGCTGATCGCTGCCCGCAAGGCCTTCGAGGCGGTCGAGGCCGACGTGCGGGCCGACGCGCGCGCGCAGTAGCGGCACGGCCTCGGGACGCCGCTCGTACCCGCTCTGGCATGCTCCTGTCCCAGCCCGACCGTCGCTCGACGGCCTGCCCGGGCCCGCCGCTCGAGGAGACACCGTGCCGATCGCGACCCCTGAGGCCTACGCCGAGATGCTCGACCGGGCCAAGGCCGGCCGGTTCGCCTACCCCGCCATCAACGTGACCAGCTCGCAGACGCTGAACGCGGCCCTCGCCGGCTTCGCGGAGGCGCAGTCCGACGGCATCGTCCAGGTCAGCACCGGTGGGGCGGAGTACCTGTCCGGGCCGACCGTGAAGGACATGGTGCTCGGCGCGCAGGCCTTGGCGGAGTACGCCCACCACGTCGCGAAGGCCTACGACGTGACGATCGCGCTGCACACCGACCACTGCCCGAAGGACAAGCTCGACGGCTACATGCGCCCGCTGATCGCGATCAGCCAGGAGCGCGTCGACGCCGGGCGTGAGCCGCTGTTCCAGTCGCACATGTGGGACGGGTCAGCCGTGGAGCTCGAGGAGAACCTCTCGATCGCGCAGGAGCTGCTCGAGGCCTGCTCCAAGGCGCGGATCGTCATGGAGCTGGAGATCGGCGTCGTGGGCGGCGAGGAGGACGGCGTCGACAACTCGGGGGAGAACGAGAAGCTCTACACGACCCCGGGTGACGCGCTGCGCACGGCCGAGCTCATCGGCACCGGCGAGAAGGGGCGGTTCATGCTGGCCGCGACCTTCGGCAACGTGCACGGCGTCTACAAGCCGGGCAACGTCAAGCTGCGCCCGTCGATCCTGAAGGACATCCAGGACGCCGTGGGGGCCGAGGTCGGGCGCGAGAAGCCGTTCGACCTGGTCTTCCACGGCGGCAGCGGCTCGTTGCTCGAGGAGATCCGCGAGACGCTCGACTACGGCGTGGTGAAGATGAACGTCGACACCGACACCCAGTACGCCTTCACCCGACCCGTGGCCGGGCACATGCTCCAGAACTACGACGGCGTGCTGAAGGTCGACGGCGAGGTGGGCAACAAGAAGCTGTACGACCCGCGCGCGTGGGGCAAGGCCGCCGAGGCCTCCATGGCCGCCCGCGTGGTCCGCGCCTGCGAGGACCTCCGCTCGACGGGCACCCGCCTCACCTGATCGGGTCATCGAGATCCCCCGATCGGGTACCTGTTCTCCGTCCGTTCCGTTACTGTTCCGTCATCATGACGCAAGTCATGGCGCCAGCTCCCTCCCGCCGAGTCCTGCCCCGGGGAGATGGTCACTACGTCCTGCTGGGGCAGGAGCGGGGGACCCACAGGTCCTACGGACGTGACACGCGTCCTCGGGGTGAAGCTCACCGCAGCACTCAGGCACCGAGCCGGGCCGCCCAGCCCGAACCCGACAGCTGACCCCGCAGGCGTGAGGGAAGGAATCCCGCTGTGTCTGCGCCCACCCTGTCTGCCCTCCTGCGCCCCCGCAAGCACGCTCGGCACGCTCGGCCCTCCAAGGTGGGCCCGGTCCTGGCAGCCGGCGGCATGGCCGCGGCCTTTGCGGTGATCGACGGGGCTGCTCTCGCGGCCCCGGCGTCGGCGGGTGGCTCCGAGGCCCAGTTCGACCGGCTCGCCGGCTGCGAGAGCGGGGGCCGGTGGAACGTCAACACCGGCAACGGTTACTACGGCGGACTGCAGTTCAACCTCGCCACCTGGCGCGGGCTCGGCTTCGGCGGCTACCCCCACCAGGCCAGCCGCGAGACCCAGATCGCAGCAGGTCAGAAGCTGCAGGGCCAGCGTGGCTGGGGCCCGTGGCCCTCGTGCTCGCGCAAGCTCGGCCTGTCCGGCGACGGCGGGGTGAGCCCGGCGGCAGCCGCGTCGCTCGTCCGCCAGGAGCAGCGCGCCAGCCGCGCGACCCGCACCGTCAAGAGCTCCTCGTCGGCCGCCTTCAGCGGCGTGCTGACGACGGCCAACAGCCGCACCTACAGCGCGAGCGCCAAGGCGTGGCAGCAGCAGATGCGCAACCGCGGCTGGAGGATCGCCGTCGACGGCAAGTTCGGCCCGCAGAGCGCCAGCGTCGCGCAGCGCTTCGCCGCCGAGAAGGGGATCGCCGCGACCCCCGGCACCGTCAACGCGGCCGTCTTCTCCGCTGCCTGGACCGCACCGCGCTAGCCGCTCCGCTGTCCTCCTCCGGCCGCCGCGCTCCTGCGAGGCGGCCGGAGGCATGACGTTCCCCGCGGCACAGCACCTGCGCGAGGTCCGGGTGCAGGATCCGGTCGCCCAGAGCCCTCCCCACCACGCGGTCCTGGGGGTGGCGTAGCACCAGGTGCTGGAGTCACACAGTGATCTCACGCACTGAGATGAACGCTCGGTCAGGCAGGATGGGCCCATGACGCTCTCCGGCAAGGACCTGCTCGGCGGACCGCCGCCCACCCTGCTGCCCGACGAGGCCGGGCCGCGGGAGCTGCTCGAGCGCGAGGCGACGCCGGCTGATGTCGCGGCCGCTCACCCGACCAGCTCGCTGGCGTGGGCCCTGCTCGCCGAGCAGGCCTACGGCAGGGGCGCCTACGTCGAGAGCTACGCCTACGCGCGCACCGGCTACCACCGCGGGCTCGACTCCCTCCGCCGTGCGGGGTGGAAGGGCTACGGCCCGGTGCCGTGGTCGCACGTGCCGAACCAGGGGTTCCTGCGTGCCCTGCACGCGCTGGGGCTCGCGGCCGGCGCGATCGGCGAGGACGACGAGGCGACCCGCGTCCATCAGTTCCTGGTGGACAGCGACCCCGCCGCAGCCCAGGCGCTCTCCCCGACCTGAGCCACCGGGGGCGCGCCCCCGGCTCCAGACGACGTCGAACCGGACCGTCTCGTCGGCCAGGCGCTGCCTCGCCTCGAAGGCCACGGGTCAGGGCGCGTCGGGCAGATCGGGCCGGCCCGGAACCGGGGGAGCGGCGCCGCCGCGCCGACGGCCCAGCAGGGCCGCGCCGGGCAGTCCGGCGAAGGTGCGGCTCGTCTCGTCGACGAAGGTCATGATCCGCTCGGTGGACCCGGCGATGAAGGCCACCCGCTCGTGGGTGTCGGCGAGGGTCCGCAGCACCGGCAGGAGGTCGGACTGCACCGTGCGCAGGGTGTCGGGCAGCCCCTCGACGATCGGGTCGTCGAGGGCGACGGCGAGCCGGGCGAGGCCAGGCGCGAGGGCGCGCAGCGGCTCCTCGAGGTCGGCCACCATGCCGTCGAGCCGTACGGCCAGCCGGTTCACCGCGGTGAGAGTCTCCCGGGCCTCCCCGACCACCTCGCCGAGGCCACGTACGGCGCCGGTCAGCGAGGCCACAGCGGTCGGCAGGCCGGCCAGCGCCTCGGTCTGCGCCTGCAGGAGGGCGAGGACGTCGACGAGACTGGGGAGGCGGGCCACGCCTGCAGCCTACGGACGACCGCATTCGCAGTGCCCGCTGGACCGACCGGCCTCGCATGGCGTTGGCTGGGCGCTCTCCACCCCCCTGAAGGCCGTGCGAAGGGAGCACCGTGAGCGCGACCGTCCCGGAAGAGCTGGTCACGGTCGGGCCCTCGGACGCGACCGGGGGGTCGGCGGACGAGCGCGCCCAGCGGTTCCGGCGCACGCTCGAGGCGCTGCTCGGGATCCCGGCGAGCGAGGGCAACGACCTGACGCTGCTCAAGAACGGCGACCAGATCTTCCCAGCGATGCTCGAGGCCGTCCGTGAGGCCACCGAGACGGTCGACTTCCTCACGTTCGTCTACTGGCGGGGCGACATCGCCTCCGAGTTCGCGCACGCGCTCGCCGAGCGGGCCCAGGACGGCGTGCGCGTACGCGTGCTCATCGACGCCATCGGCGGCCGCCTGATCGACTCGGCGCTGATCGCCCACATGTCG
>JAOPWP010000274.1 GCA_025965615.1 Frankiales bacterium | reverse complement strand
CCGCCGGACCTGCGCGAGTTCGACGAGCGCATCGCCAACGTCCGTCGCGACAAGGAGTCGGCGATCGACGCGCAGGACTTCGAGAAGGCAGCCTCCTTGCGCGACAAGGAGAAGACGCTGCTCGGCGAGAAGGCCCAGCGCGAGAAGGAGTGGAAGGCCGGCGACATGGACGTCGTGGCCGAGGTCGACGACGAGCAGATCGCCGAGGTCCTCGCCATCTGGACCGGCATCCCGGTCTTCAAGCTGACCGAGGAGGAGACTGCCCGCCTGCTGCGCATGGAGGACGAGCTCCACAAGCGCGTCATCGGCCAGGAGCAGGCGATCAAGGCCGTCTCCCAGGCGATCCGGCGCACCCGGGCGGGCCTCAAGGACCCCAAGCGCCCCGGTGGCTCGTTCATCTTCGCCGGCCCGTCCGGCGTCGGGAAGACCGAGCTGTCCAAGACCCTCGCCGAGTTCCTGTTCGGTGACGAGGACTCGCTGATCATGCTCGACATGAGCGAGTTCATGGAGCGGCACACGGTGTCGCGCCTGGTCGGTTCCCCTCCCGGCTACGTCGGCTACGAAGAGGGCGGTCAGCTCACCGAGAAGGTGCGGCGCAAGCCGTTCTCGGTCGTGCTGTTCGACGAGGTGGAGAAGGCGCACCCCGACGTGTTCAACACGTTGCTGCAGATCCTCGAGGACGGCCGCCTGACCGATTCTCAGGGAAGGGTCGTCGACTTCAAGAACACCGTGCTCATCATGACGTCCAACCTCGGCACCCGGGACATCTCCAAGGGCTTCAACCTCGGGTTCCAGAAGGACAATGACGTGACGGGCGCCTACGAGCGCATGAAGACCAAGGTGCAGGACGAGCTCAAGCAGCACTTCCGGCCCGAGTTCCTGAACCGCATCGACGACATCGTGGTGTTCCACCAGCTCAGCGAGAAGGAGATCATCCAGATCGTCGACCTGATGCTGGCCCGCCTCGACGCCCAGCTGCGCAACAAGGACATGGGCCTGGAGCTCACCGGGCCGGCCAAGCTGCTGCTGGCCAAGAAGGGCTACGACCCGGTCCTCGGAGCGCGGCCCCTGCGCCGCACCATCCAGCGCGAGCTCGAGGACGTCCTGTCCGAGCAGATCCTGTTCGGCACGCTGAAGGCCGGCAACATCGTGGTCGTCGACGTCGAGAAGGGCGAGGACGGCGAGGACCGCTTCACCTTCCGGGGCGAGGCCAAGCCGGTGGACGTCCCCGACGCCCCGCCGGTCGACCTGGCCGGGCACGGCGGGGAGGCCACCGCCAGCTGATCCGCTCGCCGGGCAGCTCCTCAGCCCGGCAGCGCGTAGCGGCCGTCCGCCCCGCGGACGAGCAAGCCGTCGTGGACCAGCCCCGCCAGCGCCCGCTGGCGTTGCACCGGTTCCTCCCAGGCCCGGTCGAGCCGCTCAGGCTCGACCGGGCCTGCGTCGTCTCGGAGCACCTGCAGGAGCCGCCCCCTCGCCTGACGATCGGTCCCCGTCCAGGTCTGGCTGCGCCTGGCCGGGGTGCTCGGGGCCGGACGGCCAGCGGCCAGCCAGGCGCACTCCCGCTGCACCGGGCAGTCGGGGCACCGGGGGGCGCGGGCCGTGCAGATCAGCGCTCCCAGCTCCATCAGGGCGATCGACGCCCGGGCAGCGCGGGCCGGTTCCTCGGGCAGCAGGGACTCCACCAGGGCGAGGTCGCGCCGGGTGACGGGCGCACCAGCCTGGCCTTCGACAGCGCGGGCGACGACGCGACGGACGTTGGTGTCCACGACCGGGACGCGCTGGCCGTAGGCGAAGGCGGCGACGGCCCGCGCCGTGTAGTCACCGACGCCGGGAAGCGCCAGCAGCTCCTGGACGGTGGTCGGAAGGCTCCCCGCGTGCCGCTCGACGACGGCCACGGCCGAGGCGTGCAGCCGGAGCGCCCGCCTCGGGTAGCCCAGGTTGCCCCACAGCCGGACGGCCTCACCGGGGGAGTCGGCCGCGAGGGCGCCCGGTGTCGGCCACCGGTCGAGCCACGCGGCGTAGGCCGGGAGCACGCGCGCGACAGGCGTCTGCTGGAGCATGACCTCGCTGACGAGGACGGCCCAGGGGTCGACGTCCGGGGCGCGCCAGGGGAGGTCGCGCGCCGCGGCGTCGAACCACGGGACGAGGAGGTCCGCCAGGTGTGCCCGTGCCGGACGGCCCGCCGCCGGACGGGCCGTCGCTCCGGGGGCGGTCGGCACGGATCCAGGCTAGGTCGCCTCCCGGCTGGGCCCGCTCCCGGGCACTACGCTGCGGCCAATGGCGCTGACCTGGCGGCCGCTCGGTCCCGAGCCCGCCCAGACGTACTGGCAACGCCGCGGCCTGCTGCTCGGGGTCGTCCTGTTGCTCCTCACCGCGGTCGTCGTGCTGCTCACCCGGGGCGGTGACGACGCTGACCGGCTGACGGGCGCGGCCCCTTCGTCCGACCCCGCCGCGAACGCCTCGGGCGCCCCCGAGACGCCCGCAGCGCCGTCCGGCAGCCCGACGTCGGGGACCTGCGCTCCCCCCGAGCTCCAGGTGGTCACGGCGTCCGACGCCGAGAGCTACCCGGCCGGTGGTCGCCCGGTCCTCGAGCTGCGGACGACGAACACCGGGCCGGCCCCGTGCACGATCGACCTCGGCGCCGCGGCCGTCGAGCTGCTCGTGGTCTCCGGTGACGACCGGATCTGGTCCAGCGACGACTGCGGGTCCGGTGGCCCGGCCGCGCCCACGACGCTCGAGCCCGGCAAGACCGTCACGACCAAGGTGACGTGGGCGGCCCGACGCTCCCTGCCGGGGTGTGCCGGGCCGAAGGCGCCGGCGCAGCCCGGCACGTACCGGGTGAGCGGCCGGGTCGGCCAGCTCCCGGCGTCCGGAGGGTCCTTCCGCATCACCGGCTGAGCGCTCAAGCACGCCGCCTCTCCCGTCGAAGGACTGGGAGCCGGGACCCGTACCGGCAGGGAGGAGCGCGCTGGTGCCTGAGGACCACGACGTGGCCGGGCCGAGCGCGACCACGTCCTGCAGGCAGATGGCCCTGTCCGACGAGCTCGTCGCGAGCCTGCGCGAAGCCTTCTGCGAAGAGGTCGTCGACCGGATGCCCCGCCTGCTCGCTGTGCGGAAGGCCGTGCCCGGTCGTGACGTCCTGAACCAGGCGCGCCGCGACGCCCACTCGCTCGCCGGCAGCGCTGCCGTCGTCGGCGAGGCCGAGGCAGCCCGCTGCGCCCGCGCCGTGGAGCTCCAGGTCGAGGCCGTGCTCGAACACGTGCCCGCGTCGCTGCCAGCTGCGCTGCTCACCTGCCTCGACCTGCTCGAGAGCCTGCTCACGAGCTGGCTGGTGCCGTTCGACTCCGACTCCACCCTCCTCCCGGCTCCGGCCGTGGGATCGTGACGGCCGCAGCGTCGCCTGCCCCGCCCGTGGGGGTCGTGCTGGTGGACGACTCACCCGTCCAGCGGCGGTTCATGCGCGCCGCGATCGAGGCCGACTCGGACTTCACCGTGGTCGCCGAGGCCCGGAACGGCAGCGAGGCGGTCGCCCTGGTGGCCCGCCTGCGGCTGCGCATGGTGTCGCGGATCCGCGTCATCACCCACCCCCGGGGGCGCCTGCGCACGCAGGGCCTGCACGCCTCCGTCAGCACGGCGGCGACCAGCGGCGGTCGACGGCCGCTCAGCACCC
>JAOPWP010000213.1 GCA_025965615.1 Frankiales bacterium | reverse complement strand
CCGGACGCGCCCAGCAGGCGTCCCGCCGGACCCTCCCGCAGGCGCCGCGGCAGCAGCCCGCGCAGCTCGGCCGCCGCCGCCAGGCCGGCGAAGGGACCGTAGGCCGTGAGGAGCCAGGTGCCGACCGACATCGGCGAGGTCACCTTGACCACGCGGAGCATGTTCAGGAAGCGGGCCGGGCGCCCCAGGTCGTGCACCAGCGCGACCATGGAGGCGCTGAGCGCCACGAGCGCACCGACGCGGCCGGTGCGCCGCATCGCGGGGCGGCCCGTGAGGTCGGCCCCCGCCGACAGCAACGACGACCCGGCAGCGACTCCACCCAGGAACAGGTAGGCCGGGATGTCCAGCTCCCACGGCGACGCCTTGACCACGGGTCGCCCGTAGTAGGAGGTGAACTCGACCTCGGGGACCATGAGCTGCTCGGCCTTGGCGCGACCGGCTGCCCGACCACCGCCCCTGCGCTTGCCGCCCCGACGCGGGGCGTCAGCCACCCGCACCTCGCTCTGTCCCGGCACGACGTGCGTGGCTCCGCTCACGAGCCGGCTCCCACGAACGCGGCGACGGCACCGGCCAGCATGGTGGCCGCCGCAAGGGCCGCCTTGCGCCACATGACAGGCAGGTCCCGCGTGGTCACGACCGGGTCCGGGGGGAGCCCGTAGACCTCGGGCTCGTCGAGCAGCAGGAAGAACGCGCCCAGGCCGCCGATCCCGTCGTGCGTGCTCTCGCCGTACAGCCGGGCGTCGTGCACGCCCTGCGCATGCAGGACGTCGACGCGCTCCTGGGCGGCCAGCCGCAGCTGGTCGACGTCGCCGTACTGGATCGACTTCGTCGGGCAGGCCTTCGAACAGGCGGGTTCGAGGCCGTCGCCGATCCGGTCGTAGCAGAGGGTGCACTTCTGCGCGATGCCCTCGTTCTTGGTGACGCCCTTCTCGCCGATCCGCCGGTCGATCACCCCGAACGGGCAGGCCGGCACGCAGTACCCGCACCCGTTGCAGATGTCGTCCTGCACCACCACCGTGCCGAACTCGGTCCGGAACAGCGACCCGGTGGGACAGACGTCCAGGCATGCCGCGTGCGTGCAGTGCTTGCAGACGTCGGACTCCATCAGCCACCGGAACTCCGCACGAGCCCCGTCACCGCCCGCCCCTGGCAGCTGCGCGGTCGGCATCCCGAGGTCCACGGGAGCTCGGAGCTCGAGGGCGTCCATGTCCGTGCCGAGCGCTGTCCGGTCCCCCACCAGCGCGCTGTCTGCGGTGCGGTTGAGGACGTCGGTCGCCGAGGAGCCACCGCCCTGCTCGATGAACTTCACGTGCCGCCACGTGCTCGCTCCGAGCGAGCCGCTGTTGTCGTAGGAGCTGCCGAGCATCAGCAGCCCGTCCTCGGGCACCGCGTTCCACTCCTTGCAGGCCACCTCGCAGGCCTTGCACCCGATGCAGATCGAGGTGTCGGTGAAGAAGCCCTTGCGCGGCTGCTCGTCACGCCAGCCGGCGTCCGGCGCCGGGTCCAGCGGGCCGTACAGGCTGTTGCTCACGTGCCCTCCCCGGGACCGTCGTCAGGCGCCGTGAGCTGGGTGTTCCCGGTGTGCACGGTGACTCCCGCCCGGGCGCGGTACTCCTCCACGTAGCGGAGCAGGGCCGGCCCCGTCGGGCGCCGTCCGGGCTGGATGTCGCAGCTACCGACCTTGCTCTCCTGGATGTGCACGTTCGGGTCGAGGGCCAGGCCCAGCAGGTCGTTCGCCGAGTCACCGCTGACGTGGGCCTCGTTGCCCACTCCCCAGTGGTACGGCAGGCCGATCTGGTGCACGACCCGTCCGTCGACGGTCAGCGGGGTCACCCGGTCGGTCACGAGCACCCTCGCCTCGATGGCGGTGCGCGAGGTGACGATCGTCGCGAAGCCCAGGTTGACCAACCCGCGCTCCTGGGCGAGCTCCGGTGACACCTCGCAGAACATCTCCGGCTGCAGCTCGGCGAGGTAGGGCACCCACCGGCTCATGCCCCCGGCGGTGTGATGCTCGGTGAGCCGGTAGGTCGTGAAGACGTAGGGGAACACGTGCGCCCCGTCGTCACCGGCCGAGGGGTTCGAGAGGTTGTCCTCGCGCCGGATCACCTGCCGGGTCGGGTTCGCCTGCTGGTGGTAGAGCGGATTGCGCACCGGCGACTCGTGCGGCTCGTAGTGGGCGGGCATCGGCCCGTCGAGCAGCCCGGAAGGCGCGTACAGCCAGCCCTTCCCGTCGGCCTGCATGATGAACGGGTCGTCACCGGCGAGGCCCTCCGGCCCCCCGGCCCCCTCTGGCGGACGGTAGGACGGCGGCTTGGTGAGTTCGAAGTCGGGGACGTCGTGGCCGGTCCACTGGCCCGCGCCGTCGTTCATCGTCTGGTCCCACCAGACGTAGGCCTTGCGCTCGCTCCACGGCTTGCCCTCAGGGTCGGCGGACGCCCGGTTGTAGAGCGTGCGCCGGTCCATCGGCCACGCCCAGCCCCACTCGTTCGCCACCCAGTCCTGCTCACCACCCGGCTTGCGGCGGGCCGCCTGGTTCACGCCGTCCTTGTTGATGCCCGTGTAGATCCAGCACCCCCCGGAGGTGCTCCCGTCGGCCTTCATCGAGGTGAACCCGGGCAGCTGGTCCCCCGCCCGCTCGCCGGTGAGGAAGCGCCCGTTGATCTCCTCGAGCACGGACACCGGGTCGGGCTCGCCGTGCTCGTCGACCCGGTAGTCCCAGGTCAGGTCGAGCAGCATCCGGTCCTTGGGGTCCGTCGACCCCGCGAGCCGCTCGCGCAGCCGCTTGCCGAGCTGGTAGAAGAACTCGAGGTCGCTGCGCGCGTCGTCCGGCGGCTCGACCGCCTTGTGCCGCCACTGGACCATGCGCTGGGTCTGGGTGAAGGACCCGGCCTTCTCGACGTGGGTCGCCGCCGGGAGGAAGAAGACCTCGGTCGCGATGTCCTCCGTCACCAGCTCGCCCGTGGCGATCTCAGGGGCGTCCTTCCAGAAGGTGGCCGACTCGATCAGGTTGACGTCGCGCACGACGAGCCACTTCAGGTTCGCCAGGCCGCGGCGCTGGAGCTTGGCCTGCGCGGAGCCCACCGCCGGGTTCTGACCCACGAGGAAGTAGCCCTCGACCGTGCCGTCGATCTGGTCGAGCACGGTGCGGTAGGTGCCGTGGTCACCGGTGAGCTTGGGCAGCAGGTCGAAGCAGAAGTCGTTCTCCGGTTGCGCAGCGTCGCCGTACCAGGCCTTGAGCAGGCTGACCGTGTAGGCCTCGGCGCCGGTCCAGAACCCCTTCATGCCGGGGCGGCTGATCGTGCCGACGTAGTCAGCGAAGCTGTCGTGCTCGCCGGCCATCGGCATCGGCAGGTAGCCCGGGAGCAGGTTGAACAGCGTCGGGATGTCCGTCGAGCCCTGGATGCTGGCGTGACCGCGGAGCGCCAGGATCCCGCCGCCGGGTCGGCCCATGTTCCCCAGCAGGAGCTGGATGATGGCCGAACCACGGATGTACTGCACACCCGTGGAGTGGTGGGTCCACCCGACGGAGTAGACCCAGCAGGTGGTGCGCTCGCGGCCGCTGTTGGCGGTGACCGCCTCGCACACCTCGAGGAACTGCTCCTTCGGGATGCCGCACACCTGCTCCACGACCTCGGGCGTGTAGCGGGCGTAGTGGCGCTTCAGCACCTGGTAGACGCAGCGCGGGTGCTGGAGCGTCTCGTCGCGCTGGACGACGGAGTGCTCCAGCGTGGCGCCCCGGCCGCCGAGCTCGTGCCCGCTGCCGTGCGAGCCGGCGTCCTGCTCGTCCTCGGTGTTCGGAGAGGCGTCCTGGTCGTGCCCGGCGTACTGCCAGGACTGGCCGTCGTAGGACGCTGTCTCGGGGTCGTAGCCGGAGAACAGCCCGTCGAGGTCCTCGGTGTCGACGAAGTCCTCGCGCAGGATCGTCGCGGCGTTGGTGTAGGCGACGACGTACTCCCGGAAGTCCTTCTCGTTCTCGAGGATGTAGCGCACGACGCCGCCCAGGAAGGCGATGTCGGACCCCACCCGGATCGGCACGTGCTGGTCAGCGAGGGCCGAGGTGCGGGTGAAGCGCGGGTCGATGTGGATGACCTTCGCCCCCCGCTTCTTGGCCTCCATGACCCACTGGAAGCCCACCGGGTGGCACTCGGCCATGTTGGAGCCCTGGATGACGATGCAGTCGCTGTGCTGCTGGTCCTGCAGGAAGTTCGTCGCGCCACCGCGACCGAAGGAGGCCCCCAGACTGGGGACGGTGGCGCTGTGTCATATGCGCGCCTGGTTCTCGACCTGGATCGCTCCGAGGGCCGTGAACAGCTTCTTGATGAGGTAGTTCTCCTCGTTGTCGAGGGTCGCGCCACCGAGCGAGGCGAAGCCGAGGGTGCGGTTCACCCGCTTGCCCTCGAACTCCGTCTGCCACGTCCGCTCCCGGGTCTCGAGCACCCGGTCCACGATCATGTCCATGGCGCGTTCGAGGGGCAGGTCCTCCCACTCCGTGCCGTGGGCCCGGCGGTAGCGCACCGTCGTGATCCGCCGCGGGCCGTTCACGAACTGCTCGCTGGCGCTGCCCTTGGGGCACAGCCGGCCTCGCGACACGGGCGAGTCGGGGTCCCCCTCGATCTGGATGACCTTCTCGTCCTTCACGAACACCCGCTGCCCGCACCCCACGGCGCAGTACGGGCAGACGCTCTGGACGACCCGGTCGGCGGTGGCGGTACGCGGTCGCAGCGCAGCGCTGCGGTCGGACTGCGCCGCGAGACCACGCCCCAGCGGATCGTTCCCGGTGAGCTGCTTGACCACGGGCCAGCCGAGGAAGACGTCCCGCAGTCCCACCTGCTGCCTCCTCTGCGCCCGAGTGCTGTGACCTGCGGAACTACCCCGTTGCGGGCCTGCTCAACAGCGCCAAGGTCAGTTCCCGTCGTTCTCCGTGATCGTGCCGAGGACGCGGGGCTGGCGTTCGATGCAGCTGCTGAGGGCGGCGTACTGCGCCGGCGTGATGTCCTTGACGTCGAAGCGGACGGGGAACCGGCCCTGGATGCGCGGGTCCGGGTTCCCCCGGTCCGGGACCACGCTGACGCCTGGCAGGCCGCCGCAGGCCTGCTTCAGCCCCTCGCGGGCCGCCTGACCGGCGTCCTGCTCCATGGTCACCCGGACGACGCGCCGGTCCCCGGCGAACAGGTAGTTGCTGAAGGCCGGGAACAGGATGCCGCCCAGCGCGAGCACCGCGAAGGTGATGAGCAGGACACGGTTGCGCTGTCGTGCGTCGCGCCACCACGCCACCTGCTGCTCCGGGGACCCCATCCACCCATCCTCCCTCGTCCGGGCGGCGGCCCGCCTTCCCCCCTACTGTGGAGCGGTGATCACGCCCCCGGATGCCGCCTGGCGGCGTCCTGACCGCGCGTTGCTCACCCTGCACCGCCGCCTGGCACTCCTGCTGGTCACCCTCCCTGGCACGCTGGTCGCGGTCGTCCTCGGCGTGCTCGAGGGGGCGGTGCCCGGCGCCGCCGCCCTCGGCCTCGTGGGCCTGACCTCCGCGCTGCTCCTGCTCGCCGTCTCGCGCCGCTGGTGGGCGTGGGGCTACCTCGAGCGCGACGACGACCTCGTCGTCCGGCGTGGGGTGCTGGTGCAGCGGACCACGCTCGTGCCCTACGGCCGGATGCAGTTCGTCGACGTCACGGCGGGACCGCTGGCTCGGCGCCTCGGGCTGGCGTCGGTGACCCTGCACACCGCGGCCGTCGCCACGGACGCGTCGATCCCCGGGCTCCTGGCCGCCGAGGCGACGCGCCTGCGCGACCGGCTGGCGGCACTCGGCGAGGCCCGCCAGGCCGGAGTGTGAGCGAGCCCGTCTCGGGAGCGACGACGACCTGGGTGCGCCTGCACCCGCTGACGCCTCTGCTGCGTGGCGGGCGGTTCGCCCTCGCCGCACTGGCGGTGATCGGGCAGCAGGGGTTCCGCGAGGGGTCGATGTTCGGACGGGAGGCCGTCGCGGCCTTCGCGGCGAGCGTCCTGATCGCCGTGCTCGTGGGCTACCTGTCCTGGCGCTCGATGCGCTACCGGCTCACGGCGACCGAGCTGGAGGTGG
Organism: Frankiales bacterium; assembly: GCA_025965615.1. Lineage (GTDB taxonomy): Bacteria > Actinomycetota > Actinomycetes > Mycobacteriales > SCTD01 > SCTD01. Next base: position 759 of record JAOPWP010000213.1, on the reverse strand, counting down.
AGAGCGGCGTCCTGACCAAGCGGAGCCGACGGGTGCCCCTCGCGCAGGTCGAGGCCGTCGACGTGGTCCGCCCCTTCTACGCACGCGTTCTCGGTCTGGCCGAGCTGCGCCTGGAGGTCGTCGGAGGTGGGGACTCCGAGGCCCCGCTGTCGTTCCTCAGCGACGGCGACGCCCTCCTGCTGCGCTCCCGGCTGCTCGAGCTCACATCCGGGCGCAGGCCTGCGGAGGGCCAGGAGGACCGGGGCGCGGAGCCGCGCGAGCACCTGCTCGTGTCCGTGCCCACGGGGCCGCTGCTCGCGTCGATCCTGCTGGGCCCGCCGCTGGTCGCCGGCGTGATCCTCGTGCCCGTCGTGGTCGTCGCAGCCGTCGTCGGCGACCTGCGGGGGCTCGGTGGTGTCCTCCTCGCTGCCGGCCCCGTGCTGCTGGGCGTCGCCTCGGTCTCGGTCCGGCGCTTCCTCGCCGAGTACGGCTCCACGGTGGCGGAGTCGGCAGACGGGCTCCGCCTGCGCTCCGGACTGCTCGACACCCGGAGCCAGACCATCCCCGTCGGCCGGATCCAGACCGTACGGGTGCTCGAGCCGCTGCTGTGGCGGCCCTTCGGCTGGGTGCGCGTCGAGGTCGACGTCGCCGGCTACGGCGCGACCCGCGGGGAGGAGCAGGCGGCGACCTCCGCCCTGCTGCCGGTCGCCCCGCAGGAGCTCGCCGACGCCCTCGTCGCCCGGGTGCTCGGCAGCGCGCTGCCGCCCCCCGGGGAGGCCG
>JAOPWP010000196.1 GCA_025965615.1 Frankiales bacterium | reverse complement strand
CCGGCTGACCGTGGTCGGCATGAGCGCCGCCGGCTTCGCGATCGCCCTGACCCCCTCAAGGGCGGTGGCCCGCGGAGACGACGGGGCCGGGGTGGACCTGCTGGCCGACGTGTCGGTCTCCGACTGCGCCGGGGAGCCGTCGGCGCCGCGTGCCCTGGAGGTGTCGGTGCGGCGCGGGGACCGGGTCCCGGCCGAGCTCGTGGCTGACAGCGGGCCTGACGTCGTACGAGCGCTCGACCGCCTCGTCGCACGGGTCTGCAACCGGGCGCCCGGCTGAGGACCCGGGCTTACCCTTCGGGAGTGGTGGCCCCCGATCGCCCTCCCGTGACGCTGGTCGGCGGGGGCACTGCGCCAGGGTCCGCCGACCTGCTCTCCGCCGGCGACGAGGAACCGCCGAGCGACCTGCGTTGGCCCCTGGTGGTGGCGGTGCTCGTGGTGGCGTTGGTCGCCGTCGTCGGGGCCGTGCGCCCGGACCGCGACGAGCCTCGAGCCGGTGAGGTCGACGCCGTCCTGTCCCTCGAGGCCGACGGCATCAGCGTCAGCCAGACCGGCGTCCTGGTCGTCCCGGTGCAGCTGCGCAACCTCGGGGCTCCGCTCGAGGTCCGGCGGGCGCAGGCCTACGCCGAACCGGTGCGCCTGGACCCCGAGGTGCAGGCGCCGCCGGCGCTCGAGGTGCAGCAGACCCGGCGGCTGATCGTGCTGGTCGCCCCCGACTGCCGCCTGCTGCGGGTGGAGTCGGGCCTGAGCTTCCGGGCCAACATCCTCCTGCGCGTCGGTGCCGGGTCCGTGGCTCGGGACCTGGTCCTCGACCTCGGAGCCGACCCCGCGGTCGTCCAGCGCGTGGTGGGGCTGTGCGGCTCGGTCGGCGGCCCAGGCGCCGCTGGCACGTCCTGGCCGCAGCTGGCGAGCTGAGGCCTCGGTGTCCTGAGCTGTTCGACGCCATCTCCCCACGCTGATCGTGCAGGGCGTACAGCCCGGCACCTGGTCAGCTCGGCTCGAACACCGGCATCCGCATGACCCCCGTGGGCGGATCGAGGTCAGCCGGCAGGAACAGCCGCTGGACCGCGACGAGGATCCCCTCGGCCACCGTGTCGCGGAAGGCCGGGTCGGCGAGCCGCCGGGCATCGCCGGCATGGGTGAGGTGCCCGAGCTCGAGGCGGACCGCGGGCATGCGGGTGAGCCGCAGGATCTCCCAGGTCTTCTCGTGCACCTGGCAGTCGAGCAGGTCGGTACGGGCGACGACCTCGCGCTGCACGAGCGAGGCGAGCTGCTCTCCCACGGTCGAGGTGACGCCGCTGCCCGAGCCGAAGTGGTAGCTCGCGACCCCCTGGCACAGAGGGGAGGCGGCTCCGTCGACGTGCAGCGACAGGACCAGGTCGGCGCCGTTGTCGTTGGCGAACTGCGCCCGCTCGGCGTCGCTCGGGTCGTTGTCGGGGCCGCGGGTGAGCAGCGTGCGGACGCCGACCGCCGTGAGCCGGCCCTCGAGCCGAGCCGCCAGGTCCTCCACGACCGAGGCCTCGTCGAGCCCGTGGCCGGTGGCCCCCCGGTCGGCGCCGCCGTGACCCGGGTCGATCACGACGACCTTGCCCGGCAGGGCCGCCCCCGAGCGGTGCAGCGCCTCGGTCTCGCGCAGCACCTGCGGTCGGCCTCCCGTGACGTGCCGGCCGAGCTGGCGCAGCGCCCGCAGGGTCGCCGGTCCGCAGGTGCCGTCGGGGACCAGTCCGTACTCCCGCTGCAGCCCGCGCAGCGCCTGCTCCGTACGCCGGCCGAAGATGCCGTCGGTGCGGCCGGCGTCGAAGCCCAGCTCCAGCAGCCGCTCCTGCAGCACCGCGACGTCGTCTCCGACGTACGGCCGGGTCGCGAGGCTCAGCAGCCGGTCGCCCAGCTTCCACCGGGCCGCGGCGAGCGCGCGGTAGGTCTCGGGCCCGACGATCCCGTCGACCGACAGCCCCCGCCGCTGCTGGAAGTGACGCACCGCGGAGTCGGTCGCGTCGTCGAAGACCGCCGCCTGCGGCGCCTCCGACAGGAGCCCGAGCCCGAACAGGGTCGCCTGCACGTCGGCGACCGCGGGGCCGCGGTCGCCGCGGCGGTAGAGCTGCACCAGGGACCTCTCCGGCAGTCGGGCAGGAAAGCTCCGACAGTACCGGCGGCGGCCCACGTCGTCCGGGGGCGCGTCCGGGTCGGACCAGCGGTCTGCCCGGTGGCAGTCGCTGAGCGGCCGCACCCCGCACGACGAGAGGCCGGACCGCACGGGTCCGGCCTCTCGTCGGTGCAGGAACGCCTAGAGGAAGGCTTCCAGGTCGCGCAGGATCGCGGCCTTGGGCTTGGCGCCCACGATCTGCTTGACGATCTTGCCGCCCTGGAAGACGGCCATCGTCGGGATGCTCATGATCTGGTAGTCACGGGCCGCACCCGGGTTCTCGTCGATGTTGAGCTTGACGACGCTCAGCTTCTCGGAGTTCTCGTTCGCGATCTCCTCGAGCACCGGGGCGATCATCTTGCACGGCCCGCACCACTCGGACCAGAAGTCCACGAGCACGGGCTTGTCGCTCTGCAGCACGTCCGCCGTGAACGCGGCGTCGGTCGTGGTCTTGGTGGCGCCCATCGGGGGTGCTCCGTTTCGTCGGGGTGGGTCGTGCGGAGGCACTGGCTAGAACAGCACAGCGGTACGACGGATTCCGGGGGTCAGACGGAGGCGGGGGCGCTGCCGTGCCCGCCGTGCACCTCGGGCCGGTCCGGCGGGTCGGACGGGATGCCGGTCGTGAAGCCGACGTGGGGCTCCTGCGGGGTGTCCTCGAGCATCGTGAGGTAGCGCTCGGCGTCCAGCGCCGCGGCGCACCCCGTGCCGGCAGCGGTGATCGCCTGCCGGTAGGTGTGGTCGACCAGGTCACCCGCCGCGAACACGCCCGGCAGGTTGGTCGCCGTCGAGTGCACGGCCGGGACGACGACGTAGCCCTCGTCGTCGAGGTCGACCTGCCCCTTGACCAGCTCCGAGCGCGGGTCGTGGCCGATGGCCACGAACAGGCCGGTCACCGGAAGGAGCTTCTCCTCGCCGGTGCGGCAGTTGCGCAGCCGGACGCCTTCGAGCCGGTCCTCGCCGACGGCCTCGACGACCTCGCTGTCCCACTCGAAGCGGATCTTGTCGTTGCTGTGGGCCCGCTCGGCCATGATCTTGCTGGCCCGCAGGCTGTCCCGGCGGTGGACGATGGTCACGCTGCGGGCGAACCGGGTGAGGAAGGTCGCCTCCTCGACGGCGGAGTCGCCACCGCCGACCACGACGATGTCCTGGTCGCGGAAGAAGAACCCGTCGCAGGTCGCGCACCACGACACCCCGCGCCCGGAGAGCCGCGACTCACCCGGGACGTCGAGGTTGCGGTAGGCCGAGCCCATGGCGAGCACGACCGTCTTGGCGTAGTAGGTGTCGGCTCCGACCCTGACCACCTTGGGGTCGGCGGTCAGGTCGAGCTCGGTGACGTCGTCGGTGACGATCTCGGCGCCGAAGCGCTCGGCCTGCTTGCGCAGGTTGTCCATCAGCTCCGGCCCCATCACGCCGTCGGGGAAGCCGGGGAAGTTCTCCACGTCGGTGGTGTTCATCAGCGCGCCACCCGCGGTGACGGACCCCTCGAACACCAGCGGGTCCAGCGCGGCCCGGGCCAGGTAGATCGCCGCGGTGTAGCCCGACGGGCCGGAGCCCACCACGATCGCGTTGCGGACCTCGGTCACTGCCAGCCTCTCGTCGACGTCTCTGCTCGTTCCGGTGACAGAACCCCGTCCGCGGACGGGCTCTTCCCTGAGAGGGTGCCACCCGTGACGACCGTGCGCGCCAGCGACCTCGAGCCCTACGTGCGGGCTGCCCTCGCCAGCACCGCGACCTGCCTGGCAGGCGGCGTGGTGGCCGCGCAGTACGTGGGATCCGGGCTGTACGGCTACGCCGCACCAGCGGTCCTCGGCGTCCTGACCGGCGCGGCCGCCCAGGCAGCGGCTCGCGGGCCGCGCGCGGGACCGGGGGCCTCCCGGATCCGGGTGCTGGCCGCCGCGTACGCCGTGCTCGGGGTGGGGCTCGGCTTCGTGCTGGAGCGCAGCCAGGGCGTGTTCGAGCCGGCGTCGGCCGGCCCGTACGCCTGCGCTGTCGCCGGCGTCCTGCTGTGGACGCTCGGACCTAGGGGCGGTCGAGGCGCAGGAAGTACTTGAGGTCGTCGGTGGTGGCGGTGCAGGCCGGCCCGACGACGTAGATCGAGACCTTGGCCGGGTCGGGGTCCGGGAGCACGACCGCCAGGGCCGGCGCCCCGGCGTAGCTCGCGTAGTCGAGCGCCAGCGGCCGCAGGTCGGGCTCCTGCGGCGGCAGCAGGGCCATGAGGCAGGAGGCGAGGCCGTCGGGCCGGCGGAGCGTGGCGAGGGGATCGGCGGACTCGGCCGCGCCCGGGGGGACCGCCGTCGATCCCGTCGTGGGGGCCGCCGGTG
>JAOPWP010000176.1 GCA_025965615.1 Frankiales bacterium | reverse complement strand
AGCCCCAGCAGCTGCTCGACGTCGGCGAGGTGGAGCCCGGTCGTCGGCTCGTCGAGGACGTAGACGTCGCCCTTCTCCGCCATGTGGGTGGCCAGCTTGAGCCGTTGCCGCTCCCCACCGGACAGTGTGGTGAGCGGCTGGCCGAGGCTGAGGTAGCCCAGCCCCACGTCGGCCAGCCGGTCGAGGACCCTGGCGGCGGCTGGTGTGGCCGCCTCGCCCACCCCGAAGAAACCGGCCGCCTCGGTCACCGGCATCGCCAGCACCTCGGCGATGTTCCTTCCCCCCAAGGCGTACTCGAGCACCGAGGCCTGGAAGCGCTTGCCCTCGCACTCCTCGCAGGGCGACTCGACCGTGGCCATGACGCCCAGGTCGGTGTAGATCACTCCGGCGCCGGTGCACGTGGGGCAGGCGCCCTCGGAGTTGGAGCTGAACAGCGCCGGCTTCACGCCGTTGGCCTTCGCGAACGCCTTGCGGATCGGGTCGAGCAGACCGGTGTAGGTCGCAGGGTTGCTCCGGCGCGAACCGCGGATCGCGCCCTGGTCGACCAGCACCACGCCGGGCCGGCTGGCGACCGAGCCCCGGACCAGCGAGCTCTTGCCCGAACCGGCCACGCCCGTGAGCACGCAGAGCACGCCCAGCGGGATGTCGACGTCGACGTCCTGCAGGTTGTGCGTCGACGCCCCCCGGACCTCCAGTGCACCGGACCGCCCGCGGACCGAGTCCTTCAGCGCCGCCCGGTCGTCGAAGTGCCGACCGGTGACGGTGCCGCTGCTGCGCAACGCCTCGACGGTCCCCTCGAAGCAGATCGTGCCGCCCTGCGTGCCGGCACCGGGACCGAGGTCGACGACGTGGTCGGCGATGACGATCGTCTCGGGCTTGTGCTCCACGACCAGCACGGTGTTGCCCTTGTCCCGGAGCTGCAGCAGCAGGGCGTTCATCCGCTCGATGTCGTGGGGGTGCAGGCCGATCGTCGGCTCGTCGAACACGTACGTGACGTCGGTGAGGGACGAACCGAGGTGCCGGATCATCTTGGTCCGCTGGGCCTCACCGCCCGACAGCGTGCCCGACGGCCGATCCAGCGACAGGTAGCCGAGCCCGATCCCCACGAAGGCGTCGAGCAGCTGCTGCAGCCCGGCGAGCAGGGGCGCCACGGACGGCTCGTCCAGCCCCCCGACCCAGTCGGCGAGGTCGCTGATCTGCATCGCGCAGACGTCCGCGATGTTCTTGCCGCGGATCCGCGACGAGCGGGCCGCCTCGCTCAGGCGCGTGCCACCGCAGTCGGGGCACGTCATGAAGGTCACCGCCCGCTCGACGAACGCGCGGACGTGCGGCTGCAGCGCGTCGACGTCCTTCGACAGGAACGACTTCTGGATCGAAGGGATCAGCCCGCTGTACGTCAGGTTGATGCCGTCGATCTTGATCTTGGTGGGCTGCCGGTGGAGCAGGTCCTGCAGCTCCTTCCCGGTGTAGTCCCCGATCGGCTTGTCCGGGTCGAAGTAGCCGCAGCCGCGGAAGATGCGTCCGAACCAGCCCTCCATGCTGTAGCCCGGGATGGTCAGCGCGCCGTCGTTGAGCGACTTGTCCGCGTCGTAGAGGGCGGCCAGGTCGATGTCGTTGACGGCGCCGCGTCCCTCGCACCGCGAGCACATGCCCCCGGTGATGCTGAAGCTGCGCCGCTCCTTGGTGGTGGTGCCGGCCTTCTCGATGGTCACGGCACCAGCACCCGAGATCGAGGCGACGTTGAACGAGAAGGCCTGCGGGGAACCGATGTGCGGCACGCCGAGGCGGCTGAACACGATGCGGAGCATGGCGTTGGCGTCGGTGGCGGTCCCGACCGTCGACCGGGCGTTGGCGCCCATGCGCTCCTGGTCCACGATGATCGCGGTGGTCAGCCCGTCCAGGGCGTCGACGTCCGGCCGGGCCAGGGTCGGCATGAAGTTCTGCAGGAACGCGCTGTAGGTCTCGTTGATCATCCGCTGCGACTCCGCGGCGATCGTCCCGAAGACCAGGGAGCTCTTGCCCGAGCCGGACACTCCCGTGAACACCGTCAGCCGGCGCTTGGGGATCTCGACGCTGACGTCCTTGAGGTTGTTCACCCGCGCACCGCGCACGCGCAGGAAGTCGTGCGTGTCGGCGACGTGCCGTCCCAGCTGCGGGTCGCCGACCTGCCCTGGTGTCACAGCCGGGAAAGTACGGGAAGCCTCCCTGCGCGTCGAACGCGACATCCCAGCAGGACGTCGCACTTCCGGGCCACAGCTCCGTTTACTTGCCGTGACGGTTACCACACACCTACCGTCAGTAGCAGTCACGGACCGGTCGACAAGCGTGCAGTGCCGGCGCTCGCCGGTCCGAGGCCCTACCGGGCGGTGTGGCATGGTGCTCAGCGCGACCACGGAGGACGAACGCGATCTGCTGGCCCAGGTGGTCCAGGTGTCGGCCGACGCGATCCTGACCCAGGACCTCGACGGCTGCATCCTGAGCTGGAACCCTGCCGCGGAGCGGCTCTACGGGTGCCTCGCCGAGCAGGCCGTCGGACACCCGGCCGCTGAGGTCCTGACCGCCGAGACCGCCGCAGACCTGGAGGTCCCGCAGCTCCGGGCCCGGGCGGGCGAGCGGGTCGAGCGCTTCGAGAGCTGGCACCGGCGTACCGACGGCAGGCACGTCGCCGTGTCGGTGACGGTCTCACCTCTGCGCGAGAGGTCAGGCCGGGTCACCGGCACCGCGACCAGCGTCGAGGACACCACCGAGCGCATCCGCCTCGACGCCGACCTCGAGGACGTGCACCGGACCCTGGAGAACCAGCACGAGGCGCTGCGGCGCTCCAACCGGGACCTCGAACAGTTCGCCTACGTCGCCTCGCACGACCTGTCGGAGCCGCTGCGCGTCATCACCGGCTACATCCAGCTGATCGAGAAGCGGTACGGCGAGCTGTTCGACGCGCGCGGCAGCCGCTACCTCGAGCACGTCCTCGACGGCTCGGACCGGATGCGGACGCTCATCGACGACCTGCTCGAGTACTCGCGCTTCCTGCGTGCCCCGGCGACCCCCGTCCGCGTGGACCTGACCCGGCTCGCGCAGGACGTCGTCGAGCGGATCGACTCGGCGGCCGTCGAGGTCCAGCCGCTGCCCGACGTGTGGGCCGACACGGGGTCGGTCATGGCCGTCCTCACGAACCTCATCGGCAACAGCCTGAAGTTCGCAGCCGAGGGGGTCGACGCGCGGGTCGTCGTGAGCGCCGAGGTGCAGCGCGGGCGCGTCGTTCTCCACGTCGACGACAACGGCATCGGCATCGAGGCCGAGTACCGGGAGCGCGTCTTCCGGATGTTCCAGCGCCTGCACGTGCGCGAGGACTACCCCGGCACGGGCATCGGGCTGGCCATCGTGCAGCAGGTCGCGGAGAACCACGGCGGGCGCGCGTGGGTCGAGCCCTCCTCCCTCGGTGGATGCCGGTTCAGCATCACGCTGCCGGCCGCGCCAGGGCCGCGTCCGCAGGCGGTCCCCGCATGAGGCACGCCGAGCTGATGCACATCCTCCTGGTCGAGGACAGCGTCGCCGACGTCGAGCTCACCCTGGAGGCGCTGGCCGAGGCCAAGATCGCCAACGAGGTGGTGGTGGTCCGCGACGGGGCGGCGGCGATGGTCCACCTGCGCGCGACGGCCATGGGGCCGGACCGGCCGGACCTGGTCATCCTGGACCTGAACCTGCCCAAGATGAGCGGGCACGAGGTGCTCGCCGCCATGCGCGCGGACGACGACCTGCGCCGCATGCCGGTGGCGATCCTCACCACCTCCTCAGCAGAGGCCGACGTGGCGCGCACCTACGACCTCGGTGCCAACTGCTACCTCACCAAGCCGGTGGACGTCGACCAGTTCGTCCACGTCGTCCGGTCGATCGAGGACTTCTGGCTCGGCCTCGTCCGACTGCCACGAGGGTGAGGACCCGGGTCTCCACCTCGGTCGCACTCGACCGCAACAGCACCCTCTCGCTGCTGCTCATCGAGGACTCGGCGGCCGACAGCGAGCTGGTCCAGGCCCTCCTGGAGGACGAGCTCCCGGGCACGACGGTCACGACGTGCAGCACCCTCGCGGAGGCCCGCGGGCTCGTGACCACCGGCTCGTACGACGTGGTGATGGCCGACCTCGGCCTGCCTGACGCCCACGGGCTCAACGTCGTCGAGGCCGTGCGGAACGCCGATCGGGCGCCTGCGTTGCTGGTGCTCACCGGCCGTGACGACAGCACGCTCGCGTTGACCGCCCTGTCCTTCGGTGCCCAGGACTACCTCGTGAAGGGGCGCCACGACGGGGAGCGGCTCGCGACCGCGGTCCTGCACGCCGTCCAGCGCCAGCGCGCCGAGCGGGCGAACCACCTGTACCTGCAGATGGCCAAGGGGCTGCTGGACGCGATCGAGGCACCGACCTGCGCGGTCGACTCGCACGGGACCATCGTGGCGGTCAACCGGGCCTGGCGCCGTTTCGCCGAGGCCGCCGGCAGCGATCCCGAGCTGTCAGCGATCGGCGAGGACTACCTGGTGGCCTGCGAGCAGGTGCCGCTCGGCTCGAGCGACTTCGTCCTCGCCGGTCAGGTGGCGGCCGGGCTGCGCGACGTCCTGGCCGGTCGCGTCGACCGCTTCCAGGCCGACTACCCGTGCAGCCCGACCACGAAGAGCGCCTGGTACAGCGTGCGCGTGTCACCGACCGAGATCGACGGGAGCACGGGCGCCGTCATCTCCCACGTCGACGTGACGGTGATGCACGAGGTGCAGCAGGCGCTGTCCCACCAGGCCCTGCACGACACGCTGACCGGGCTCCCCAACCGGGTGCTGCTCATCGACCGCCTCGAGCAGGCCCTCGTGGACAGCGCGCGCCAGGGCAGCGACGTCGCCGTGGCCTTTCTCGACCTCGACCACTTCAAGCGCGTCAACGACAGCCTGGGTCACCCTGCCGGCGACGAGCTGCTGCGTCAGGTCGCCCTGCGACTGTCCGGCGCCGTACGGGGCGGCGACACGCTGTCGCGCTACGCAGGAGACGAGTTCATCGTCCTGCTGCGCGACCTCCAGGACCCGCGCGACGCGCGCCTGCTCTGCGACCGGCTGCTGCTAGCGCTGAACGAGCCCTTCCACGTGAGCGGCTCAGCCGTCGTCGTCACGGCCAGCGTCGGGGTCGTCGTCGGCCGCTCGCCGCAGACCGCCGACGAGATGCTGCTCGCCGCTGACGCTTCCATGTACGACGCCAAGGCGCACGGCCGGAGCCGCGTGCGCGAGTTCAGCGCCGAGCTGCGCCGAGACGCTGAGGTGCGCCTCGAGATCGAGACCGGCCTGCGGCGAGCCCTGGTGGCGTCGGAGCTCGTGCTGCACTACCAGCCGGTGGTCAGCCTCGTCACCGGGCGGGCCGTCAGCGTCGAGGCCCTCGTGCGGTGGCAGCACCCCGAGCACGGGCTGCTGCTGCCGGGCCACTTCATCCCGGTCGCCGAGGCCTGCGGGCTCATCGTCCCGCTCGGGGCCTGGGTGCTCGACCAGGCCTGCGGCGACGCTGCAGCCTGGACCGGGTCGCTGGCCGGCCTGGAGATCGCGGTCAACCTCTCGGCCCGTCAGCTCACCCTGCCGGACATCGTCGATCGGGTCGGCGACGCGCTCGCGGTGAGCGGGCTCGACCCGGCGCGCCTGGTGCTGGAGGTCACCGAGTCTGCCGTCATGGAGGACACCGAGGCCGCCGGCGAGGCGCTGGACGCGCTGGCTGCGCTCGGGGTCCGCATCGCCATCGACGACTTCGGCACCGGCTACAGCTCGCTGCTGTACCTGCGCCGCTACCCGATCAGCGTGCTCAAGGTGGACCGGGCCTTCGTCTCCGGGGTGGACAGCAGCGCTGACGACCACGCGATCTGCGCCAGCGTCGTCAGCCTCGGGCACGCGGTCGGCGCGACGACCATCGCCGAGGGCGTCGAGACCGCCGAGCAGCTCGGCGCGCTGAGGTCGATGGGCTGCCAGCGCGCGCAGGGGTTCCTGTGGTCGCCTGGCGTGCCCCTGGCCGCGCTCGCGACCGCGGTCGACGGCTGCCAGCAGACACCCCTGCCGACGGACGGCCCACGGGGACGGATCCCCCTCGCCCCCGGGTCCGGGGGATTCGCGGACAGGCCTGGCCTCGACGACCCCTCAGGCCGTCCGCGCTGCGCCTAGCCGGCTCCCGGCCGGTGCCCTTCGTACCCACCCAAGGCAACAGGTGGGCGGCACAGGTGCCGAAGTCCTCTCGGTGAGCCCCCGACGAGGTGACGGAGTCCAGGGACGCTCGTGGACCTGGTTCATCGCCTTCCAGGCGGCGGCCCTGGTGCCCGTGCTCCTGGTCGGCTGGACCCTGCTCCAGCAGTACGAGCAGCAGCGGACGAGCGAGACCCTGCGTGACGCCCGCACCAAGGCGCTCGACATCGCCGACCTGGCGGTCGGGCCGGCCCTGCCTCCTGGTGACCTCACGGGCGTGTCACCCGAGGTGGCCCAGCGGGCGGTGGAGCAGGTGGTGTCCCGCCCTGCCGTCCGCGACCAGGTGCTCCGGATCAAGGTGTGGGACCGGCGTGGTCGGGTGGTGGCGAGCGACTCGCCCGAGCTGCTGGGCGTGACCTTCCCGGTCGAGAGCGAGGTCGCCCGAGCGCTGGGCGGAGGCAGCCACAGCGAGATCACGCGCCTGGCCCGGGCGGAGAACGTCGAGGAGCGGGGCCTGGGGAGGGCCATCGAGGCGTACGTGCCGTTGCACGGGCCGGATCCGGACGTCGTCGTGGGCGTGCTCGAGGTCTACATGCCGTACGAGCCCCTCGCCTCTGAACTGCGCCGAGGCGAGCGCACCCTCGTGGTCCACCTGGCCGTCGGCCTGACCGCCGTCGTGCTCTCCCTCGGGGTCCTCACGACGCTGATCACCGCACGTCTGCGCCGGCGCAGCGCTCGCGTCCAGCACCTCGCCGACCACGACGGCCTCACCGGCCTGCTCAGCCGGTCGGCCTTCGAGCAGCGGCTGGGCGAGCTCGTCTCGGCTGGCCGGCCTGCTGCCGTCGTCCTGGGCGACCTGGACGACTTCAAGCGGGTCAACGACGCGCTGGGCCACGCCGCGGGGGACGCCCTGCTCCAGCACGCCGGCCGGGTCCTGCTCGCAGCAGCGCCCAGCGGAGCGGTCGCACGCCTGGGCGGCGACGAGTTCGCGATGCTCCTGCCTGGCGTCGAGGCGTCCCTGGACACCGAGAACGCGCTCACCCAGCTCCACGGCGCCCTGAGCCAGGAGGTCGTCATCTCCGGCGTGCCGGTGAGCGCCGTGGCAAGCCTGGGCGCGGTGCTCTTCCCGTCCCAGGCCCGGTCCGTCCTCGGACTGCTCCAGTGCGCTGACACCGCCATGTACGCCGCGAAGGCACGCACGAGCGGCACAGCGCTCTACGACGGCTCCCACGAGCCGTTCGACGCCACGCAGCTGCAGCTGCTCGCGGATCTGCGCCGGGCGGTCAGTGCCGATCAGCTCGTGCTCCACTACCAGGCGCAGGTCGACGCCTACGACGGCCACGTCGTCGGGGTGGAGGCGCTGATCCGCTGGCAGCACCCGGAGCAGGGCCTGCTCGCCCCGGACGCCTTCGTGCCGCTGGCGGAGCGCACCGGACTGATCCTTCCGATCACCCGCTGGGTGATCGACAGCGCCGCCGCGCAGTTGAGCGAGTGGCTGCGCGCCGGCCTCGACGTGGCCTGCTCGGTGAACATCAGTGCTCGCGATCTGGCCGACCCCGGACTGCTGGATGCAGCCCTCGGTGCCGCCCACCTGCACCAGGTGCCGGCCCATCGACTCTGCCTCGAGCTCACGGAGACGGCGATCCTGGACGACCCGGTACGTGCCCGCGAGGCGCTCGGCGCGCTCTCGGAGGCAGGTTTCGTCCTCAGCCTGGACGACTTCGGGCAGGGCTACACGTCCCTGAGCCAGCTGCGCGACCTGCCGCTCGCCGAGGTCAAGCTCGACCGCAGCTTCGTCACCGGCATGGCCGTTCACCCCGCCGACCGTGCCATCGCCGACACCGTCGCCCACCTGGCCCACAGCCTCGACCTGCGTGTCGTCGCCGAGGGCGTCGAGACGGCGGCGCAATCAGCTGCCCTCACCGCACTCCGCTACGACACCCTGCAGGGCTGGCACCACGGACGACCCGGCCCGGCAGACCTGGTGGAGCATCGCCTGCGCGCAGACGCGCGTCGGCTGCCTGTGGAGCCCTCCGTCGCACTCGCACCGAGAACGGGGTTCTGACCGCCTGGCTGCTGCTCAGGTGAGTCAGGCGGCGCCCCGCGTCACTTCCGCCAGAACAGGTGGTGCACGACCCCGCTCGGACTGGGCACCACGTCGAGGTGGAACTGGTCCAGGAGCTCCTGCGGGGAGTGCCAGAGCCGCGCGCCTGCCCCGAGCTCCACGTCGTGGACGGCCACGTGCATGGTGTCCACGAGGCCGGCGTCGAGGAACTGCCGGAGGGTCCCGGCTCCCCCACCGAGGCGCACGTCCCGGCCCTGCGCGGCCGCCCGGGCCTGGGCGAGGACGTCGGCGGGGGTGCCGTCCACGAAGTGGAAGGTGGTGTCGGAAAGCGTGAAGGACGGGCGTTCGTGGTGCGTCATGACGAACACCGGCGTGTGGAAGGGCGGTTCGTCACCCCACCACCCCTGCCAGGTGTGGTCCAGCCACGGCCCGCGCTGCGGGCTGAACTTGTTGCGGCCCATGATCTCGGCGCCGATGTTCCGATCGACCTCGCGGGTCATGTAGTCGTCCAGCCCGCGGCTCCCGCCGGGTTCCGTGCGGTTCGGCCAGCTCGCCGTCGCACCCGCCCAGGCGAACATCAGCCCGGGATCGGCGTGGCCGAACGGCCGCTCGAGGCTCTGGCCCACACCGGCCCCGAAGCCGTCCTTGGAGACGCAGAAGTCGTGGACCCTCAGCAACTGGCTCATGCGGCCGACCTTCGCACACACATCCGGGCCCGGGGAGCGAGCGGAGAGACTGGCCGGCCAGCACACCGGGCCACTCGTGCTCCGTGCAGCGTGTGACGGCCGATACCCGGGCGCGACGACGGCCGCCTGCGTTGCGCCGAGCTTCAGGCATGCTGGTCAAGGACCTGCAGACCGTCGGCCGGCCGACGGGGCGAGGAGATGTACACGATGGGCAAGCGCAGCGCACGCCGCTCGAAGGACACGCACGGGCGGGGCCTGTTCGAGAGGTTCCTGTTCTCGTTCATGGGGCCGCCGCAGCTAGGTGAGGACAAGGCCGCCGCGGGTTACGTCCCTGACGTCACGGCCACCTTGTGCCACAAGTGCGGTCAGCCGTGGGACACGCACGAGCGCGTCCACACCGGGACCATGACGTACGTCCGATGCCCTGACTCGCGAGGCTGAGCGACCAGGCAGCGGGCGCCGACCCCTGAGAGACGCATCCGTGCGGTCCACCGGAGCGGCTGCCTCGCGCGCTGGCACGGCGACATCTGCGTCGGCGGCCGATCAACCACCTCGTGCCCCGGAGGCTGGTCCTTGCTGCTGGGCCACGCAGGGCCTGCTGGCCGCAGTGCTGCCGGTCCCACGGACCGGGTGCGGACCAGCCGGGCTCCAGGCGCTTGACCTGCGGGTTCGTCTCGCTCTACACGTTGAAGCGGAACGTCGCCAGCGGGTCACTCCCCCACTCCGCCAGCCGTCCACAGGTCAACGTCACCGTCCTGCTCGCTGCGCGTCCCGAGCCGCTGCCTTCAGCGCAGGAGCACGGCGAGGACATCGGGGGCGGTGAACCTCCGGTCGTACACCGCCTCGTCGTACTGGCGCAGGACACCCGCATCGACCAGCTGTCCGACAAGCTGGTTGGCGCGCGCGTAGGTGACGCCGAGGCGACGCTCCACGGCGCGGACAGTGAAGATCGGCTGCGCGAGTGCGAAGTCGACCACGATCATGGCGTTCTCCGCACGGAGCCTGGCGTTGCGGACACGACTCCTCAACTGCTCCTGGACGGCGAGCAGGTCGTGAAGCGAGGTCTCCGTGTCGTGGGCCGACTGCGCCAGCCCGTCGGCGAACAGCCGGATCCAGGAGTCCCAGTCGCCGCGGGTGCTGACCCCGAGCAGGCCCTCGTAGTAGTCGGCTCGCCGGGCCTCGAACCAGGGCGACACGGTCAACGTGGGCTCGCTCAGCACCTTGGACTGCATGAGGTGCAGGACGACGAGCAGGCGGCCGAGGCGGCCGTTGCCGTCGTTGAAGGGATGCAAGGTCTCGAACTGGTAGTGCGCCATGCCGGCCGCCACGACGGGATCCAGCTGACCATCATGATCACTGCCCATCCACCCAAGGAGGTCACGCACCTGAGCGTCGAGCTCCGGCCCTGGCGGCCGGGGCACGAAACGTGCGTCCTGGACGTGAGCCCCTGGGTTGGCACCGATGACGACCTGGACGTCCCGGACCCGTCCGGCCTGGGGCCCGTCAGCTGGCGTGCCTCTGACGAGTCGCCCCTGCAACTCTTCGAGAAGCCCGACCGAGATCGTCCGACCGTCGGCCAAGCAGGTGAAGGCGTGCTCCGCGACCCGCACGTAGTTCATCACCTCGTTGAGGCTGGCGTCCTGCTGCTCCTCGTCCTCCTCGGCGGCCAGCACGTCCCGCATGGCGGCGTAGGTTCCCTCGAGGGCGGAGGTGCTCTGCGCCTCTCGTCGAAGGGTGGGACCTCGCAGCAGGGCCGGATTGGGCAGCCGCCGCGCTGAGGCGTCAAGGCCGGCCAGAGCCGCCCGGGCCGAGGCGACCGCGTTGAAGGTGCGCGGGCTGAGCGCGGGGGTCTGATCGCCCAGGGGGTCAGGCACGAAGGCCTTATGGGACCACTCGCCGAAGCGCGGATGCACGCCGTGGACAGCGACGAGCGCACCTGGGCTTGCACTTGCGAAGGCTTCCAGCCGCACAACGCAACACTAGCGCCTGTTCCCTTGAACTTGGCGACGCGGGTCTGCATATGACCCAGCTCGGGCGGTACGTGAGGCACCGCAGGTTCGACCGGGCAGCAGGGGGATCTCAATGGCGCCTGCTCCATCCGGCAGAGACTTTTCGACCCGCCGGCAAGGGTGCTGTCCCCCACCCAGTGGTCTGGAGCGGGTGCGCCGGCAAGGGTTGACCTGCAGGTTTAGCGCGCCCTACACGTTGAAGCGGAACTCCACGACGTCGCCGTCCTGCATGACGTAGTCCTTGCCCTCCATGCGCGCCTTGCCGGCGGACCGGGCGGCGACGGTGGAACCCGCGGCGATCAGGTCGTCGAAGCCGATGACCTCGGCCTTGATGAAGCCGCGCTGGAAGTCGGTGTGGATGACACCGGCTGCCTCGGGCGCGGTGGCCCCCTTGGGGATCGTCCAGGCCCGGGCCTCCTTCGGACCCGCGGTCAGGTAGGTCTGCAGGCCGAGGGTGTCGAAGCCGATCCGGGCCAGCTGGTGCAGGCCGCTCTCGGACTGACCCATCGACTGCAGCAGCTCGAGGGCGTCGTCGTCGCCCATCTCGATCAGCTCCATCTCGACCTTGGCGTCGAGGAAGACGGCCTCGGCGGGGGCGACGAGGGCGGACAGCTCGGCCCGCAGGGCATCGTCGGTCAGCTCGTCCTCGTCGAGGTTGAACACGTAGAGGAACGGCTTCGCGGTGAGCAGGTGCAGCTCGCGCAGCGGCTCGCGGTCGAGCCCCGCCGCGAAGACGGTCTGACCGCTGTCGAGCACCTGCTGCGCCTGCCGCACCGCCTCGAGCTGGGCGACGACGTCCTTCTTGATCCGCGCCTCCTTCTCCAGCCGGGGCAGCGCCCTCTCCACCGTCTGCAGGTCGGCCAGGATCAGCTCGGTGTTGATCGTGTCGATGTCGTCCTTCGGCGAGACCCGTCCGTCGACGTGCACGACGTTGTCGTCCGCGAACACCCGGATGACCTGGCAGATGGCGTCGCTGTCACGGATGTTGGCGAGGAACTTGTTGCCCAGCCCCTCCCCCTCGCTGGCGCCCTTCACGATGCCGGCGATGTCCACGAAGTCGACGGTCGCCGGGATGATCTTCGCCGAGCCGAAGACCTCGGCCAGCTTCGGCAGGCGCGCGTCCGGCACGCCGACGACACCGACGTTCGGCTCGATCGTGGCGAACGGGTAGTTCGCCGCCAGCACGTCGTTCTTGGTCAGCGCGTTGAACAGCGTGCTCTTGCCGACGTTGGGCAGGCCGACGATGCCGAGGGAGAGACTCACGCCGTACGACGGTACCGGCGGGTCGCAGGCACCGTCCTGTCACAGGTCGGTGCCACGGTGTCCCCATGTCCGTCGCCCTCGCCCTCATCCTCGGCCTGCTGGTCGGCGTCCTCGTGGGGCGCCTGCTGGCCCGCCGCGACGAGCAGGTCCTGCTCTCCTCCTTCGAGGGGCTCGCCTCGCGGGCCCTCGCCGGCACCCGTGACGAGGCCGGGCGCGAGCTCGAGAGCTCCCGCCGGGCGGTCGAGCAGCTCGTCACCCCCCTGCGCGAGCAGCTCGGCCTGGTCGAGGGCCAGCTGCGCGGGCTCGAGCTCGACCGGGCGCGGGCGCACGCCCAGCTGCAGGAGCAGGTGACGGGGGTGCGGCGCAGCTCCGAGCTGCTCGGCCGTGAGACGGCCTCTCTGGTCGACGCGTTGCGTCGGCCCCAGGCGCGGGGCCGCTGGGGCGAGGTGCAGCTGCGGCGCTGCGTGGAGTACGCCGGCATGCTCGACCGCTGCGACTTCACCGAGCAGGCGACCCTGCCCGGGCCCGACGGTGCCGTGCTGCGACCCGACCTGGTCGTCCGCCTGGCTGGAGGCCGCAGCGTCGTCGTCGACGCCAAGGTGACCCTCGCCGCCTACCTCGAGGCGATCGAGTGCGACAGCGAGCGCGAGGCCCACGAGCGCATGGCGGCTCACGCCCGTCACCTCCGCCAGCACGTGGACCGCCTCGCTGACAAGGCCTACTGGGCTGCGCTCCCCGACTCCCCAGAGTTCGTCGTGCTGTTCGTCCCGGGTGAGGCCTTCCTCGCGCCCGCCCTCGAGCACGACCCCACGCTGCTGGAGCACGCCTATGCCCGCCGGGTCCACCTGGCGACCCCCACGACCCTCGTCTCCCTGCTCCGGACCGTCGCCCACGGCTGGCAGCAGGAGGCCCTGACCGAGAACGCCCGGGCGGTCGCGCACGCAGGCCGCGAGCTGTACGCGCGGCTCGAGACGGTCGGGGGGCACGTCGACAAGCTCGGCCGGTCCCTCGGCACCGCGGTCGGCGACTTCAACAAGACCGTCGGATCGCTCGAGCGGAACCTGCTGCCGGCGGCCCGCCGCATGGCCGACCTGGGCATCGGTGAGCCACCCTCGGTCCCCCGCCCGGTCGACGACCTCCCCCGACCCCTGTCGGCGCCCGAACTCCTGACCCCCCTGCACCGGACGCCTGACCAGTCCCTCACGGCGTGAGGCCGTGCTCCTCGCAGAAGTCGACAGCGGCCTTGGCGACGACCGAAGCCGAAGAGGCCCCGGCACCGGGGTGATCTGCCATCAGGCGGCGGGCCACCTCGGGCGCGTCCAGCTCGTGCAACGCCTGCAGGTGGTCCCACGCGTAGACGGCGAGCTCCCGTGCGGTCTCCTCGGGCAGCCCCGGGTCCTGGGCCCGAGCCGCCGCAGCCACCCGCTCGGCGGCGTAGGCGGACGGCTCGGGCACACCGGCCGGTCCTGCTGCATACGTCATGGACGACACGCTAGGACGACCGTCACCGGCGGCGGTGCACCGGGGGAGAGTGCGGCAGGTATACCGTCGCAGACCGTGAGCACTCGACGCCGAGCCACCCACCGGCGGACGCGGTGACGGCCGTGGAGCCCGGCGAGCGGCACCACGCGGCCGCGTCCATCGGAGACCGCCGGGGCCTGACAGAGCCCCGCGGTGAGGGCAACGCCGTCCTGCTCGGCCTCGCTGGCGGGGCCTACGACGTGCTCACCGGGTCGGGGCTCCGGCTCGTCTTCGCCGTGGCGTTCATCGCAGGGTGCGCGCTGGCAGCGCTGCTGGTCCACACCGAGGACCTCCTGGCTGCGGTGATCATGCCGCCGCTGGTCTACCTCCTGCTCGCCTTCATCGGCGCAGTCGTGGAGCGTCGTGGCCAGACCGGCTCGTTCTTCGCCCAGCAGACTCTCGAGATGGCGAACTCCCTCATCCTCGACGCCCCGGTCCTGCTGATCGCCACAGGTCTCGCGCTGATCATCGCCGGCGTCCGCGCCCTGCTCGGTCGGCGGCGCCGCACGGCCTGACGGCGCGACCCGGGCTCAGCTCTCGGGGATCCCCGCTGCGCGCAGGTCGCGTCGCAGCTCGGGGGGCAGGGCGAACAGCAGGCTCTCGCGGGCCGACTCCACCTCGACCACCTCGGCGTAGCCGCGCGCGGCCAGCCACGCGAGCACCTGCTCGACGAGGTCCTCAGGGACCGAAGCGCCGCTCGTCAGGCCCACGTGCGACACGCCCTCGAGCCAGGCCTCGTCGATGTGCGAGGCGTCGTCCACCAGGTAGGCGGCCCGGGCTCCCGCGTCGCGGGCCACCTCGACCAGGCGTACGGAGTTCGAGGAGTTCCTGGAGCCGACGACCAGCACCAGGTCGGAGTCGGCCGCGATCGCCTTGACGGCGATATGGCGGTTGGACGTCGCGTAGCAGATGTCCGCCGAAGGAGGGCCCTGCAGCAGCGGGAAGCGCTCGCGCAGCGCGGCGACCGTCACCTCGGTCTCGTCGACCGACAGGGTGGTCTGCGACAGGTAGGCCACCCTGGCGGGGTCACGCACTTCCACCCGGGCCGCCTCCTCGACGCCGTCCACCAGGTGGATCCGCTCCGGGGCCTGACCCGTCGTCCCGATGACCTCCTCGTGACCCTCGTGCCCGATCAGGACGATGTCGAGGTCGTCGGAGGCGAAGCGCTTGGCCTCCATGTGCACCTTGGTCACGAGCGGGCACGTGGCGTCGATCGTCTTGAGCGTCCGGGCTCGCGCCTCCGCGTGCACGGTCGGCGCGACCCCGTGGGCCGAGAAGACCACCGTGGCCCCCTCCGGCACCTCATCGGTCTCCTCCACGAAGATCGCGCCCTGGGCCTCGAGCGTCCGCACCACGTGGGCGTTGTGGACGATCTGCTTGCGCACGTAGACCGGCGCCCCGTAGACCTCGAGCGCCTTCTCGACGGTGATCACCGCCCGGTCGACCCCGGCGCAGTAGCCACGCGGCTTGGCGATCAGCACCCGCTTCTGGGGGCCGTCGGGCCGCTCGACCAGGGGGTGCGTCATGCTTGTCAGCCTACGTCCGTACGCCCAGACCGCCACGTGACCTGACTCTCGACGGGTGTGACGCCCGGCGGGGCGGGCACGTGTCGCAGGACCGGGTCCTGCAGCTCTCCGCGGCCGCTGGGCCCCCGCCCACGTCCGCCGCTCGTCCTGTTGGAGGCCCCGCTCCATGCCCAGCCACGTCCCGACCCCCGTCGCTGCTGCCCTGGGCATCGTGCCGGCCGTCTTCGAGGGCTTCCGCCGCCTGCCGATGAGGGCGATCCAGTTCCCGGTGGTCGCCCTGAGCTCAGCCCTGACCAGCTACGGCAACGCGCGCAGGGAGTACGACGCCCTCGCCCAGCGCGGCGAGCGCCTGATCGCGCAGCTGCGCGGGACCTCCTTCGACGAGGTCGAGGACAAGGTCGAGGACGCGCTCGAGGGCACCCGGCTCGCAACGCCCTACGACCGGGTCGAGGACGCCCTCGAGGACGCCGGAGAAGCGATCGCCTCGCTCGCCGGGTCGGCTCCGTGGTCGTTCGCCAAGACCGGCCCGGCCGGGCTCGATGCCGCCCAGCGGGCCGCCGGGACCGCTGCCGGTGCCGCCGCGGGTGCGAACGCCGGCTCCGAGGACACGAGTTCCGACGACGGCAGCTCGGAGGACACCACTTCCGAGGAGGAGCAGCCGAAGGGGGCACCGACCCCGAAGGCGACCCAGCCGGACGCGACGCGGATCGACACGGCAGCCGCGCCGGACGTGGTCGAGACGGTGGAGGAGCTCACCGCCCGCATCGGCGGCGTCGTGGTCGACCACGACGAGCTGCCCCTGCCCGACTACGACCACATGACGCTCGGCTCCCTGCGGGGGCGGATGCGCAGCCTCGACCTCCCCCAGCTGGTCGTGGTGCGCGACTACGAGAAGGCGCACGCCGACCGCCTGCCGATCGTCACGATGCTCGACAACCGCATCGCCAAGCTGGCGAGCGACCCGACGGCGCCGCTCAGCGGCGGCTCTGCGGGCGCCACGGCTGAGCCGTCCGGGCGACGCGCCAAGCGCGGTGGCCAGAAGGTCTCGCCCTCCACGGCGGCCCCGGCAGAGGTGACGGCGCCGCCGCAGTTCGCCTTCGGCGGTCTGGGCGGGCCCGGGGCCAGCCACCCGAACTAGACCCCCACGTAGGGTCGCCGGATGGGCCTGGCCAACAGCGCAGAGCAGCCCCTTCCGGTCCGCACCGTCGCCCGCTCGATCTCGGAGTGGGTCAGCAAGCTCGGGCGGGTGTGGGTCGAGGGACAGATCACCCAGGTCTCGCGGCGGCCGGGCACCGTCTACCTGACGCTGCGCGACCCGGTTGCCGACGTCAGCCTGTCGGTGACCTGCGCCCGCAGGGTCGCCGAGTCCGTCGTCCCGCCCCTGGTGGAGGGCGCCCGGGTCGTCGTGCACGCCAAGCCCGACTTCTACATCGGCCGAGGGACCCTCAGCCTGCAGGCGCTCGAGATCCGGCCGGTGGGGGTGGGCGAGCTCCTCGCCCGCCTCGAACGGCTCAAGGCGGTCCTTGCCGCGGAGGGCCTGTTCGCCGCCGAGCGCAAGAAGCCGCTGCCGTTCCTCCCGCGACGGGTCGGGCTGATCACCGGCCGGGCGGGCGCAGCCGAGCGCGACGTCGTCGAGAACGCCCGCCGGCGGTGGCCCGCGGTGGACATCGCGATCCGCGAGGTCGCGGTGCAGGGCCACCTCGCCGTCGAGCAGGTGACGGGCGCCCTGCGGGAGCTGGACCGGGACCGCTCCGTCGACGTCATCGTCATCGCACGGGGTGGAGGCAGCGTCGAGGACCTCCTGCCGTTCAGTGACGAGGCGCTGTGCCGAGCCGTTGCCGCGTGCACGACGCCCGTGGTCAGCGCGATCGGGCACGAGCCGGACAGCCCCCTGCTCGACCTCGTCGCCGACGTCCGCTGCTCCACCCCCACCGACGCCGGCAAGCGCGTCGTGCCCGACGTGCAGGAGGAGCTCGCCCGGATCCGCACCCTGCGCGACCGTGGCCGGCGGGTGGCGGTCGGGACCGTCGAGCGCGAGCTGACCCGTCTCGCGACCGTGCGCAGCCGGCCGGTGCTGTCGGCACCCGGAACCCTGGTGGAGGCCCGTCAGGCCGACGTGCTGGGCCTTCGGGACAGGGCCCGCCGCTGCACGGCCGCCCGCCTGGTCGCAGCGCAGCACGACCTCGAGCACGTGCTCGCCCGCGTGGTCGCCCTCAGCCCCCAGGCCACCCTCGACCGCGGCTACGCCGTCGTGCAGGACGAGGACGGCGCCGTCGTCCGCGATGCCGATGCCGTGCCGCCCGGCGCCGACCTGCAGGTCCGGCTCGCCGTCGGCACCCTCCTGGTCACGGCCGACTGAGGGCCTCCACCGAGCACCCGGACGACCAGCACGTAGGTTCCTCGGGTGACCACCCCGCCGACCCCGTCGTACGAGCAGGCTCGAGACGAGCTGGCCGAGGTGGTGCGCCAGCTCGAGCAAGGCGGAGCGACGCTCGAGGAGTCACTGGGGCTCTGGGAGCGCGGCGAGGAGCTCGCCAGGATCTGCCAGTCGTGGCTCGACGGCGCGAAGACCCGGCTGGACGCTGCGCTGTCAGCCAGTCGCGAGCGAGCGGACGAGGACGCGTAGCTCCTCGAGCGTCGCGGTGCCCCGGGTGGTGCCTGCCACGACGGTGACCGCACCGAAGGACCGGACGAGCGACCGCGAGCCGTCGTCGTCGACGTACTGCTGCCAGGTGACGCCGTCGACGTCGACCGGCGGGAGCGAGGGAGCGGCCGCTGCTCCCGTGATCTCGCGCAGGAAGCGGTCTGCCGGCGCGGTCGAGGCGGCGTACTCGGCGAACCGCTCACCGGGCAGGACGTAGCCGACCCGGAGGGCCGAGGAACCGGTGCGCGTCGACGACGTGGGACGCCAGTCGGCGGGGACCCGGAAGGGGACCGGGGCCGAGGGGACGTCGGCGGAGAAGGCTCGCAGGTCACCGGACGGGTCGACGACCCGCACCCGTTGCTCGTCGGAGGCGGGGGGCTGGGCGAAGTACCAGACCACGATCACGCCGGCGAGCACGACACCCAGCGACCGGACCATGTCCCCGGCGCTCTCGCGCCCGCGTCGCTTCTTGGCAGGCGCCGCTGGGGTGGTGGCCGTCGTCGTCACACCGCCATTGTCGCCCAGCGCCGAGGTCAGCGCCCGCTCAGGACCTCGTCCATCGCGTCGAGGACGCCGAGCGCCTCGTCGAAGGTGTTGTAGAAGTGCGGCGACACCCGGATGCCGACGCCGGGTCGGTGGTCGACCACGGTGCCCCGCTCCACCAGGGCGTCGTGCACCTGAGCGCTGGACACCTCGCCCCGGCCGGGGTCGATCGTGACGTGACCGCCGCGCCGGTCGGGGTCGTACGGGGAGCGCACCGTGAACCCCCGCTCGAGCGCCGCCTCGAGCAGTGGCTGCGTCATGGACGTCGACCGCTCGCGCACGCGCTGCAGGCCGATGTCGGCGAGCGCCTGGTACGCCGGCTCGGCGGCGTAGGCGGAGGGCACACCGGGCGTGCCCCCGGCGAAGCGACGGATGCCGTCCGCATAGGCGATCTCGGGGTCGAAGGCGAACGGGGCGACCTGCCCGAACCAGCCGGCCGTCACCGGCTCGAGCCGGGCGCTCACGTCAGGCGAGGCGTACATCCAGCCGTTGCCGGGGCCGCCGGACAGGTACTTGACCGAGCCACCCAGGTAGACGTCGACACCGAGCGCGACGACGTCGACCGGAAGCGTTCCAGCGGCCTGGTAGCCGTCGACCACGACCAGGGCCCCGACCGCGTGAGCGCGCTCGATGAGCGGCCCGAGGTCCACGATCGTCGAGGTCCGGAACAGGACGTGGCTGCAGTGGACCACCAGCGTGCGCTCGTCGATCGCGTCCACCATGCGTGCCACGTCGAACCCCAGCCCGTCGGCGTCGGCAGGCAGGACCACCGCCTCCCCGGAGAGCCGGCCGATCTGAGACCAGGTGTGCAGGCTGCCGGGCCACTCGAGGGCGCTGGTGACCACCCGGTTGCGCCGGCCCTGCCAGTCCAGGCTCGCAACGAGGTCGCCGAGCAGGTCGGCGACGTTCTGGCGCAGGACGGTGGTGCCGGGCGGTGCGCCCACCAGCGACCCGACCAGGTCGGCCACCCGCTCCACCTCGGGCGCCCAGCTCTCCCAGGCGACGACCCCCTGCTCGGCCCACAGCTCGGTGAACTCGGCGAGCCGACGGGGCGTCTCACGGTGCATGGCCCCCAGGGTGTGGCTCGCCAGGTAGGTGCGCCGGGACAGCACCGGGTAGTCGGCCCGCCGGTCCAGCAGGTCGTCGTGCACCGAGCCGGACGCGCTCGGGCCCGGTGCGGCCGTCAGGACCCCGCCATGCGGGCGATGAGCACGAGGATGTCGTTCGCGAGCCGGGTGGCGGCGGCCTGGTTCTCGCAGACCGCCACCTCGTGGGCCGCCTCGCTGATGACCGTCGTGAGCACGAGCACCAGGGCGTCTCCCCAGGGCTCACCGGTGTCGGCCGGGCCGTGGCGCAGGAGCGCAGCGTTGCGGGCGGTCCACTCGCGGTACCGGCGACGGGCCACCAGCTCGAACCCGGGGGGGCCACCGCCGGCGAGGAAGAGCCGGGCCAGGTCGCGCTCGACCCAGGACCCCTCCAGGTAGGCCCGGCTGCCGGCGACGAACAGCGCGATCGGGTCGACCTCGTCGGCCGCCCTGGCCGTGCGCACCGCGGCGAGCGCCCGAGCCTCCTGGCGTCGCTGGTACTCCTCGAACAGGGCCAGGTAGAGCTCAGACTTGCCTCCGAAGTGGTGGTAGAGGCTCCCCACGCTCGCCCCCGCCCCCGCGACGACGTCGGCGATGGAGGCCTCGGCGAAGCCGGAGGCGGTGAACACCTCGCGGGCGGAGGAGAGCAGCCCCTCCCTCGTCGTGAAGGCCCGGCTGCCCAGCCGCGGGAGCTGGCCCGACGTCACTGCTGCACCCCCGCGCGAGCACGCACCTCGGCGTAGGGGATCCGGCGGCGCCTGGTCACCTCGCCGATCGTGCTCCACTCGAGGCCACCGAGGCGGGCGAGCGGCTGCAGCAGGTCCACGGCCGGCCGGCCGTCCCGCAGCACCCGCTCGTCGATGGCGATCCAGACCACCTCGCCGAACACCACGACCGACCCGCCTCCGAAGTCCTGCGTGCCGACCACGCGGCACTCGAGGGCCACGGGCGACTCGGCGACCCGGGGCGGGGCCACGAGCCGGCTGGGTTCGCGGGTGAGGCCGATCTCGTCGTACTCGCTGACGTCCGGCGGGTAGTCGGTGGCGGTGAGGTTGACCTGCTCCACGAGCTCCTCCGGGCAGAGGCTGACCACGAACTCACCCGTGGCCACCGCGTTGCGCAAGGAGTCCTTGGCTCCGACGGAGGTGAACTGCACGACGGGCGGGGTGACGGACGACACGGTGAAGAACGAGTGCGGCGCCAGGTTGTCCACTCCGCTCGCCGAGCGGGTCGTGACCCAGGCGATCGGTCGCGGGAGGATCACGCTGGTCAGCAGCGGGTAGACATCGCCGCCCAGCTCGGCTGGATCGAAGTCCCGTCTCGGCATGGTCTCACTCTGCCATCCGGGGTGGGGTCAGGCCCGTCCAGGCGCACTAGGGTGCCGCCATGAGCAGCGACGCGCAGGTAGGGGCAGTGGAAGTGCCGGACAGGAACCTCGCCATGGAGCTGGTCCGGGTCACCGAGGCGGCCGCCATGGCCGCCGGTCGGTGGGTCGGCCGGGGCGACAAGAACGGCGGCGACGGCGCCGCCGTCGACGCCATGAGATCGCTCATCGGCACCGTCTCGATGCGCGGGGTGGTGGTCATCGGCGAGGGCGAGAAGGACCAGGCGCCGTTGCTCTACAACGGCGAGGAGGTCGGCTGCGGCGAGGGCCCTGAGTGCGACGTGGCCGTGGACCCGATCGACGGCACCACGCTGATGGCCAAGGGCATGCCCAACGCCATCGCCGTGATGGCCGTCGCGGAGCGCGGGACGATGTACGACCCCAGCTCGGTCTTCTACATGGAGAAGCTGGTGACGGGTGCGGAGGCCGCCGACGTCGTCGACATCAGCGCGCCCGTGGCCGACAACATCAACGCGGTGGCCAAGGCCAAGGGCGGTTCGCCGGAGGACGTGACCGTCTGCATCCTGGACCGGCCGCGCCACGAGGACCTCGTACGAGAGGTGCGCGAGGCCGGAGCCCGGATCACCTTCATCTCCGACGGCGACGTCGCGGGTGCGGTCATGGCCTGCTCCGAGGGGACCGGCGTCGACCTGCTCCTCGGCATCGGCGGTACCCCCGAGGGGATCATCACGGCCTGTGCCGTCAAGTGCCTGGGTGGGACCATCCAGGCCAAGCTCTGGCCCCAGAAGCGCAGCGAGTTCACCAACGCCGCAGCCGCCGGGCTCGACCTCGACGCCGTGCTCAGCACCGACGACCTCGTCCGCAGCGACAACGTCTTCTTCGTCGCGACCGGAATCACCGACGGCGAGCTCGTACGAGGGGTGCGCTACCGGGGTGGCGGCGCGACCACCGAGTCGCTGGTCATGCGCAGCAAGAGCGGGACCATCCGTCGCGTCACGAGCCAGCACCGCCTGACCAAGCTCCGGGCGTACGCCTCCATCGACTTCGAGCGCCACGCCCGCTGAGCCCCGACGGTGAGACTGGCGACCTGGAACGTCAACTCGATCGGGGCGCGACTGCCCCGACTGCTGCCCTGGCTCGAGCAGACCGCACCCGACGTCCTCGCGCTGCAGGAGACCAAGTGCGCCGACTCGGCCTTCCCCTACGCCGACCTCGCGGCGCTGGGCTACGAGGCGGCACACGCCGGGGACGGGCGGTGGAACGGCGTGGCCGTGCTGTCCAGGGTGGGACTGGAGGACGTGTCGCTCGAGCTCGAAGGGCATCCCGAGCCCCGGATCGCGTCAGCGCAGTGCGGGCCGATCCACGTCACGTCGGTCTACGTCCCGAACGGCCGCGCGATCGGGGACCCGCACTACCACTACAAGCTGGCCTGGTTCTCCTCGCTGCGCGAACGGCTGAACTCCTTCGACCCGACTCAGCCGCTGGTCGTCATGGGCGACCTCAACGTCGCGCTGCGGGACAGCGACGTCTGGGACATCAGCGCGTTCGCCGACTCGACCCACGTCACCCCGGCTGAGCGGGGCGCCGTCCAGGCGCTGCTCGACTGGGGGCTCGTCGACGTCGAGGCGCGGCCTGGCAAGGGCGACATCCCCTTCACCTACTGGGACTACCGCGCCGGGATGATGCACAAGAACCTCGGCATGCGGATCGACTACGTGCTGACGACGCCTGTCGTCAGGGTGAGCGACGCCTACGTCGACCGCGAGGCCCGCAAGGGCAAGGGGGCCTCGGACCACGCTCCGGTGGTCGTGGACGTCGAGGTCTGACCCGACCTCCGCCTCAGGAGCTGCTCGGGAGCGCGGCCCGGGCTGCTCCAGGAGCGACCCCGACCGCCTCGAGGAGGTCGACGACAGCGGCCCGCAGCTGCCCGACGACGACCGAGGCCGACAACCCGCCAGACAGCACCTCCGGGTCGAGCCTGGCCCCGAGGGCGGCGAGCTCGACGAGGGTCTCGCTCTGGTCGTCTCCGACCCGGCCGGCCATGGATTCCAGGACGCCGGCGAGGTCGTCGAGCAGGCCGGCGAGGGCCGGCGGGAGCGGGTCGGCCTGGCCCAGGGCGAACAGCACGCGGCGGATGAGCACGCGCAGGTTGCGGCTGCTGCGGTCGACCCCCGTGGCGAGGCGCGACTGCGCCTCCCACACCTGCCCGGTGTCGCGTCGTAACGGGGTCAGCTGGCTGATGTCGCGACCGGTGCGCAGCGCCTCAGCCCACCGGTCGAGGCCGGGTTGGGTGGCCCGGGCCCGGGTCAGCGCGAAGGCCGCCGTCGAGGTGTCCTCGGTGGCGATGGCCGCCGCGCACTCCCGGACCGCGAGCGCGAGCTCCCGCAGGGACTCTGCGCCCGCTCGAGCAGCGGGCCGCCAGGGGGACGCCGGCAGCAGCGCGGCGACGGCCAGGGCGGTGATGCCCCCGATCATCGCGTCCTGCCACCGGGCGAACTCCCCACCCGGGACCCGCGGCAGGGCGACCACGAACACCGCCTGCAGGCCGGCCTGCACCGTGACCAGGCCGCCCCCGTCCACGGCCAGCCCGAGGATGAGGGCGATGCCGACCACGACCCCGATCTGCCAGGCTCCCTGGCCGATCAGCCCGACCAGGGCGTCACCCACCGCGACCCCGAGGGTGACCCCCACCGCCAGCTCGGCGACCCTGCGGAGCCGCTGCGCTGCGCGTACGCCCAGGCACAGGACGGCAGCGACGCAGGCGAAGAACGGCCGGTCGTGGTCGAGCAGGCCGGTCGAGAGGTACCAGGCGACCGAGGCGCCCACGGAGCACTGCAGCACGGCCCACGAGCCGCCCCGGACCTGGTTCGCCGACTGCTGCAGCCGCGCCTGCACGGTGCTCCTGATCGACCGCCTCGCTCGCACCCGGCCACCCTGTCACCCCGGCTCCGGGACGCCTTGACAGGATGGCCGGCATGGCCGACGCGCAGCAGTTCCGTACAGAGCACGACAGCATGGGCGAGGTGCAGGTGCCCGCGGACGCGAAGTACCGCGCGCAGACCCAGCGAGCCGTGGAGAACTTCCCGATCAGCGGGCAGCGGATCGAGCGGGCGCACATCGAGGCGCTGGCCCGGATCAAGGCCGCCGCCGCGAAGGTCAACGCCTCGCTCGGCGTGCTGGACGAGTCCGTGGCCCGGGCCATCCAGGACGCGGCCGCTGAGGTCGTCGAAGGCCGTTGGGACGACCACTTCCCGGTCGACGTCTTCCAGACCGGCTCGGGCACCTCGTCGAACATGAACACCAACGAGGTCCTCGCCACCCTCGCCAGCGAGAAGCACGGAAGCCCGATCCACCCCAACGACCACGTCAACGCCTCGCAGTCCAGCAACGACGTCTTCCCGAGCTCGATCCACATCGCGGCCACGAGCGCTGTCGTCCGCGACCTCGTGCCGGCGCTGGAGCACCTGGCCGCCTCGCTCGAGCGCAAGCGCGACGAGTGGGCGACGGTCGTGAAGTCCGGCCGCACGCACCTGATGGACGCGACGCCGGTGACCCTCGGCCAGGAGTTCGGCGGCTACGCAGCCCAGGTGCGGTACGGGGTGGAGCGCCTCCAGTCGGCCCTCCCGCGCTTGGCTGAGCTGCCGCTCGGCGGGACCGCTGTCGGTACGGGGATCAACACCCCGGCCGGCTTCTCCGCGGCGGTGATCGCCGAAGTCGCTGCTGCTACTGGGCTTCCGCTCACGGAGGCGCGCGACCACTTCGAGGCACAGGGTGCGCGCGACGCCCTCGTCGAGACGTCCGGTCAGCTGCGGACGATCGCCGTCGGGCTCTACAAGATCGCGAACGACCTGCGGTGGATGGGCTCGGGGCCGCGCGCCGGGCTGGGCGAGATCATGCTGCCCGACCTGCAGCCGGGCAGCTCGATCATGCCGGGCAAGGTCAACCCGGTGATCCCCGAGGCGACCTGCATGGTCGTCGCGCAGGTCGTCGGCAACGACGCCACGATCGCCTTCGCGGGTGCGTCCGGCAACTTCGAGCTCAACGTGATGCTGCCGGTGATGGCACGCAACCTGCTCGAGTCGATCCGCCTGCTGGCCAACGTGTCCCGGCTGCTCGCGGACCGCACGGTCGACGGAGCCGTCGCCGACGAGGAGCGCTGCCGCGAGCTCGCAGAGTCGTCTCCCTCGATCGTCACGCCGCTCAACAAGTACATCGGCTACGAGGCCGCTGCCAAGGTCGCCAAGTCGGCGCTCAAGCAGCGCAAGACGATCCGC
Organism: Frankiales bacterium; assembly: GCA_025965615.1. Classification (GTDB taxonomy): domain Bacteria; phylum Actinomycetota; class Actinomycetes; order Mycobacteriales; family SCTD01; genus SCTD01. Next base: position 360 of record JAOPWP010000176.1, on the reverse strand, counting down.
CAGGTCGTGGTGGAGGGTGGCTACGTCGAGAAGGGCGACCTCACCGAGGCCCAGCTCGACGCGGCGCTGGACGTGCTGTCGATGACGAGGCCGCCGACGTAGGTCGGGCTGTGGTGGGCGTGCGGTGGGCTGGCGTCGTCCGGCGGCGCCGGTCTGGCGGTAGAGCCAGCGCCGTGTCGAAGGACCGTGGCGGCTGGGCCGCCGGGCGGTCCCGCCGGGGGCTGTACGCCTCAGGGGAGCAGCGAGGTGATCGAGCCCGATGCACCGGGCAGCAACCCCGTGGCAGGAGCTCGCCGGTCAGGGACGATCTTGGTCGGGGACATCCGGACTGACCAAGGCCCGAAGGGGTAGGCCCGACAG
>JAOPWP010000174.1 GCA_025965615.1 Frankiales bacterium | reverse complement strand
ACCAGCCGACCTCGGCCGAGGAGGACCAGCCGGTCCTGCCGGACAGCACGGTCGACGGCGACCTGGACGTGGTGCCCACCGGCGCGGTCCAGGTCGAGCCGGAGCCCGTCGAGGCGGGACCCAGGCGCCGACGCCGGGCGACGAGCCGTCCGGCCGGCCCACCGGCGTGAGTCGGGGTTCGACGGCCGCACCGGCCGTCCGGTAGTCTGCTCAGGTGCGCGTCTTGGACGCGCCGCCCACACGTGCCCGTCCACCTGCGCCCTGCGCGGCGGACACCGCGAACGTCCTCGTTCGGAATACCTCAGAGTGGAGTCCTCCGTGTACGCCATCGTCAAGACCGGCGGCAAGCAGTACAAGGTCGCCGTCGGTGACGTCGTCGAGGTCGAGAAGGTCCTCGGCGGTCCTGGCGACGCCGTGGCCCTTCCGGCGCTGCTCGTGGTCGACGGCACGGACGTGACGTCCTCTGCCGACGCCCTCGCCGGCGTCACCGTGAGCGGCGAGGTCGTCAACCACACCAAGGGCCCGAAGATCCACATCATGAAGTACAAGAACAAGACGGGCTACAAGCGCCGTCTGGGTCACCGCCAGAAGCTGACCCTCGTCCGCGTGACCGCCATCGACACCGGCTCGACCGCCGGCGCGAAGTAGAGGAGACCCGCCATGGCTCACAAGAAGGGCGCGAGCTCCTCGCGCAACGGTCGTGACTCGAACGCGCAGTACCTCGGCGTCAAGCGCTTCGGTGGTCAGGTCGTCAAGGCCGGCGAGATCATCGTCCGCCAGCGCGGCACCCACTTCCACCCCGGCGACGGCGTGGGCCGTGGTGGTGACGACACCCTGTTCGCCCTCGAGCCGGGTGCCGTCCTGTTCGGCCTCAAGCGGGGTCGCAAGACCGTGAACATCACGCCGGTCGGCAGCTAGCCGACCTCCAGCACGATCGCGAGGGCGGGCCGGCTTGCCGGGTCCGCCCTCGCTGCGTTCCCGGGCTCTCCAGGAGCTCCGGGCTCGGAAGGGAAGGACCTCATGGCCACGTTCGTCGACCGCGCCGTGTTGCACGTCGCCGCTGGCGACGGCGGCAACGGCTGCAGCAGTGTCCGGCGCGAGAAGTTCAAGCCGCTCGGTGGACCCGACGGGGCCGACGGCGGTCACGGCGGCAACGTGATCCTCGTGGTCCGCAGCGGCACGACCACGCTGCTCGACTACCACTACCACCCGCACCAGAAGGCCACGAACGGCAAGCAGGGTGCGGGCTCGATGCGCACCGGCGCGTCGGGCGCCGACGTCATCGTGCCGGTGCCCAACGGCACCGTCGTCTACGACGAGGACGGCAACCAGCTCGCCGACCTGATCGGCGAGGGGGCGACCTACATCGCCGCCCGCGGCGGGCGGGGCGGCCTGGGCAACGCGAGCCTTGCCAGCGTCAAGCGGAAGGCGCCCGGCTTCGCGCTGCTCGGCGAGCCCGGCCAGGCCCGCGACATCGTGCTGGAGCTCAAGAGCGTCGCAGACGTCGCTCTGGTGGGGTTCCCGAGCGCGGGCAAGTCGAGCCTGATCGCCGCTCTGTCCGCCGCCCGCCCGAAGATCGCCGACTACCCGTTCACCACCCTCGTGCCGAACCTCGGTGTGGTCGAGGCCGGCGGCGTCACCTTCACGGTGGCCGACGTCCCGGGGCTGATCCCGGGGGCGCACCAGGGCAAGGGGCTCGGCCTCGAGTTCCTGCGCCACGTCGAGCGCTGCGCCGTCCTGGTGCACGTCCTCGACTGCGGCACCCTCGAGCCCGACCGCGACCCGCTGTCCGACCTCGACGTGCTCGAGCAGGAGCTCTCGCTCTACAAGGACGACGTCGCCCAGCTCACCCAGCGGCCGCGGCTCGTCGTGCTCAACAAGATCGACGTGCCCGAGGCGCGCGAGCTCGCCGAGCTGGTCACGCCCGAGCTCGAAGCCCGCGGGCTGGAGGTCTTCGCCCTGTCGGCGGCGACCCGGGAGGGTCTTCAGCCGCTCCTCTACGCCATGGCGAAGGTCGTGGCGAAGGACCGGGCGGACAAGCCCGTCGAGGAGGCGACCCGCATCGTGCTCCGTCCCCGTGCGGTGGACGACCTCGACTTCTCGGTCGAGGCCTACGTCGACGACGAGGAGGCGGGCTTCCGGGTCCGGGGCAGCAAGCCCGAGCGCTGGGTGCTCCAGACCGACTTCTCCAACGACGAGGCGGTCGGCTACCTCGCGGACCGCCTGGCCAAGCTGGGCGTCGAGAAGGCACTGGCCGAGGCCGGTGCCGAGCCGGGCGTGATGGTGACCATCGGCGACATCGGCTTCGAGTGGCAGCCGACCGACCTCGAGGCCTTCGCCTCCGGCCTGCGTGGTCAGGACGTCCGGCTCGCGTCCGTCGAGCGCACCAACTCCGACGAGCGCCGGCTGCAGAAGGACCTGCGCCGTGCCGAGCGCATGGGCCTCGACAAGGACGCGCTCCACAAGGCGCTCGAGGACGCGAAGGAGTGAGCCGCGAGGCGATCGCATCGGCGCAGCGGCTCGTCGTCAAGGTCGGCTCGTCGTCCCTCACCACTGCCGCCGGCGGGCTCGACCCGGATCGGCTGGACGCCCTTGTCGATGCCCTGTGCTCCCGGCGTTCGGGCGCCGCGGGCAGCTCGCTGGTCCTCGTCTCGTCGGGCGCCATCGCGGCGGGCCTCGCGCCCCTCGGGCTGGCTCGACGTCCCCGTGACCTGGCGACCCAGCAGGCCGCGGCCTCGGTCGGCCAGATGCTGCTGGTGCAGCGCTACGCGACGGCCTTCGCCCGGCACGGGCACAACGTGGGGCAGGTGCTCCTGACGGCCGACGACGTCGTACGCCGTGCCCACTACCGCAACGCGCAGACCACCCTGGACAGGCTGCTGTCGCTGTCCGTCGTCCCGGTGGTCAACGAGAACGACGCCGTCGCCACCGAGGAGATCCGCTTCGGTGACAACGACCGGCTGGCTGCCCTCGTGGCGCACCTCGTACGCGCCGACGCCCTGCTCCTGCTGTCTGACGTCGCCGGGCTCTACGACGGCGACCCGCGTCAGCCGGGCGCGCGGCTCATCGAGCAGGTCGACGGACCGCACGACCTCGCGCACGTGCACGTCGCGACCCCGGGCAGGGCCGGTCTCGGCAGCGGCGGCATGGCCAGCAAGATCGACGCCGCGGCGCTCGCGACAGGAGCGGGCGTGCCCGTGCTGGTCGCGGCGACGTCCGACGTCTCGGCTGCACTGCGAGGAGAGGGGGGCACGCTGTTCAGCCCCACCGGCACCCGGTCGCCGGGGCGACTGCTGTGGCTGGCTCACGCCTCGACGCCGCGAGGCCGGCTCGTCCTCGACGAGGGCGCGGTGGCAGCGGTCTGCGACCGCCGGCTCAGCCTGCTCCCCGCCGGCGTGACCGCCGTCGACGGCGACTTCGCGGCCGGCGACCCGGTCGAGCTGGTCAGCGCCGACGGCACCCCCGTCGCCCGGGGCCTCGTGGCCTACGACGCCGCTGAGCTGCCCGCCCTGCTGGGTCGCTCGACCCGTGAGCTGGGCCTTCGCGAGGTCGTCCACCGCGACGACCTGGTCGTGCTCCCGTCCCGCCCGCGTTGAGCCGGCCCGCCGTACCCTCGAAGCCATGAACGACGTCGTCGCTGTCGCCACCCGAGCCCGCGCTGCTGCCGCCGGCCTCGCCCCGCTGCCACGCAAGGCCAAGGACGCCGCGCTGCTCGCCATGGCGGACGCGCTGGTGGCCTCGACCGACCGGATCCTCGCCGCGAACACCGAGGACGTCACCGCGGGGCGCGCCGCCGGCACGACGGAGGCGCTGCTCGACCGGCTGGCGCTCACCCCCGACCGCATCGCGGCGATGGCCGACGGCCTGCGGCACGTCGCGACGCTGCCGGATCCGGTGGGTGAGGTGGTGCGCGGCAGCAGCCTGCCGAACGGCCTCGAGCTGCGTCAGGTCCGCGTTCCGCTGGGGGTCATCGGGATCGTGTACGAGGCCCGGCCCAACGTCACCGCCGACGCGGCCGGGCTCTGCCTCAAGAGCGGCAACGCGGTTCTGCTCCGGGGGAGTGCGAGCGCCTACCGCTCGAACACCGTGCTGGTCGACGTGCTGGCCGCCGCGGCCACCTCGGCGGGCATGCCGGCCGACAGCATCCAGCTCGTGCCCGGCACCGACCGGTCGAGCGTGACGCAGCTGATGCAGGCTCGTGGGCTCGTCGACGTCCTGATCCCGCGCGGGGGAGCAGGTCTCATCGAGACGGTCGTCAGCCAGTCGCAGGTTCCGGTGATCGAGACCGGCGTGGGGAACTGCACGGTCTACGTCGACGCCGCGGCCGACCTCGAGCAGGCGGTCGCGATCATCGTCGATGCCAAGACGAGCCGGCCGTCGGTGTGCAACTCGGCCGAGACGCTGCTCGTGCACGTCGACGTCGCGCCGGCGTTCCTGCCGCTGGCCGTGAAGGCCCTGCAGGACAAGGGCGTCACGCTCCACGCCGACGAGCGGGCGGCCGCCTACGACGACGCGGCAGTGCCGGTCACCGACGAGGACTGGGCTGCGGAGTACCTCTCCCTCGACCTCGCCGTCGGGGTCGTCGACTCGCTCGAGGACGCCGTCGCCCACATCCGGCGCTGGGGCAGCGGGCACACCGAGGCGATCGTCACGCGTGACCTGGAGGCGTCCCGGACGTTCATCCGGAGCCTCGACAGCGCAGCCGTGATGGTCAACGCCAGCACCCGGTTCACCGACGGCTCGGAGTTCGGCTTCGGAGCCGAGATCGGCATCTCGACCCAGAAGCTGCACGCCCGCGGCCCGATGGGCCTGCCCGAGCTCACGAGCACGACCTACGTCGTGCACGGCAACGGGCACGTACGCGGCTGAGCCGCCCGCTCAGCCGCGTGCAGCGTGCGCGGCCATCGCCGCGTAGTCCTCGCCGCTGTGCTCGGCCAGCGCGCCGCGCGCGAGCTCGAGCGATGCTGCCGTGACCGAGAGGTCGGCGTCCGCGGCGTCGACCGCGAGCTGGAGGTCCTTGGCCATCAGGTCGAGCGAGAACGTGGTCGCCGAGAAGTCGTCGGCATCGAGCATCGGCCGCTTCTGCGCGAGCAACCAGCCGTACGCCGTCGCGCCGAGGGTGTCGAGCAGGACGGTGCGGTCCACCCCCAGCGCGCTGCCCAGCCGGAGCGACTCGCCGAGACCGGCCGCCATCACGCCGAGCCCCTGGTTGACGCACAGCTTGAGCGCGCTACCGGCCCCGACGTCCCCGACTCGCCGCACCCTGTCCGGAGCCCCCCACAGGTGGAGCAGCGGCAGAGCGTCGTCGTAGTCAGCGGGCGACCCCCCGACGAGCACCCCGAGCGTGCCGTCAGCGGCCGGTCCGGTCGAACCGGCGACAGGAGCGTCCACGTAGCGCAGGCCGAGACCCGCTGCGGTCACGGCGAATTCACGCGCCGCTTCCGGGCCGATGGTGGTGCTGTCGATGACGAGCGTCCCGGCCGGCGCCCCGCTGAGGGCGGGGAGGACCTCCCGGACGCTGTCCGGACCGAACAGCATGAGCACGATGCGCTCGGCGCCTCGTACGGCCTCGTCCAGGGTCCTGGCCTCGGCGGCGCCGCGCCGGACCAGCTCTCCCGCCTTGCCCGGGGACCGGTTCCACACGGTGAGCTCGTGGCCGGCGTCGAGCACGTGTCCCGCCATGAGCAGACCCATGCGACCGAGACCGAGGAAGGTGACTCTCATGCCGCGAGCGTAGGTGGGGTCGACCGGAGCAGCTGCCCCGGCCGTGTAGCAGAATGAGAATCGGTTCCAACCCCAGGAGTGCTCGTGCTGCAGCCCCAGTTCGCGTCCACGGCCGATGTCAGCGAGCGCCTGTCCGCAGCTGGCTACCTCACCGACGACGCGATCGCCACCACCGTCTTCCTGGCCGACCGCCTGGGCAAGCCGCTGCTCGTCGAGGGGCCTGCGGGAGTCGGGAAGACCGAGCTGGCCAAGGCGGTCGCCGAGGCGACCGGCTCCGAGCTCATCCGCCTGCAGTGCTACGAGGGCCTCGACGAGGCCCGCGCGCTCTACGAGTGGAACTACAAGAAGCAGCTGCTGCGCATCCAGGCCAGCAAGGACGACGACAGCTGGGACGACATCCACGACGACGTCTTCGCCGAGGAGTTCCTGCTCTCACGGCCGCTGCTGACGGCGATCCGACGTACCGAGCCCACGGTCCTGCTCATCGACGAGACCGACAAGGCCGACGTCGAGGTCGAGGGCCTGCTGCTCGAGGTGCTCTCGGACTTCCAGATCACGATCCCGGAGCTCGGCACCATCTCGGCGACCCGCCGGCCCCTGGTCTTCCTCACCTCCAACGCGACCCGCGAGCTGTCCGAGGCGCTCAAGCGGCGCTGCCTCTACCTCCACCTCGACTACCCGAGCGCGGAGCGCGAGAAGGCGATCGTGCTGTCCCGGGTGCCCGAGATCGCCGAGCAGCTCGCCGAGCAGCTGGTGCGGACCGTGCGAGCACTGCGTTCGATGGAGCTCAAGAAGTCGCCGTCGATCTCGGAGTCCATCGACTGGGCCCGCACCCTGCTGGCACTGGGCCTCGACACGCTCGACGAGGAGGCGGTGAGGACGACGCTCGGTGTCGTCCTCAAGCACGCCAGCGACCACGAGCGGGCCGGCAGCCAGCTCAAGCTGGACTGACATGACCGGCGGCCTGCTCGAGCGGGAGATCGGCTTCTTCCACGCCCTGCGCGACGCCGGCGTCAACATCTCGCTCGCCGAGGTCCTCGACGCCACGCGGGCACTCGGGGCGATCGACCTGCTCGACCGGGAGAGCCTGCGCGCGGCCTACGCGGCCACGACGCTGAAGCGGCCGGCGCACCGGCCGGCGTTCGACGCCCTGTTCGACCTGTGGTTCCCGCCGGTCACCGGCGACCCGAGCGCCAGCGGCCGTGACGGGGAGGCGGCCGGCGGTGAGCCCGGGGAGGGCGCGCAGGGTGACGGCCCCCCGGACACCGAGGCGCTGCGCGACGCGCTCCGCCAGCTGCTGCTGGACGGCGACGAGGAGGCCATGCGCCGCTTCGCCCGCGAGACCGTGCGTGACCTCGGGAAGGCCGACACCGCACCCGGTCGGCAGAACTGGTTCTCCTACCGCGTGCTGCGCGGCCTGTCTCCCGAGACGCTGATGGCGTCGCTGCTGGACAACCTGCTGGCGGGGCAGCAGCGCGGCGGCATGGCCGAGAAGGTGGCCCGCCAGACGATCACCGAGCGGATCCGGCAGTTCCAGGAGATGGTCGAGTCCGAGGTGCGCCGCCGCCTGGCCGAGGACCGCGGCGCCGAGCAGTTGTCGAAGACCGCCGTGCAGCCGCTCGCCGAACAGGTCGACTTCCTGCGGGCGAGCCGCAACGACATGGTCGAACTGAGGCGGCAGGTCTTCCCGCTCGCCCGGCGGCTCGCGACCCGCCTCACCGCCAAGCGTCGGCTCGGCCGGTCCGGACGGCTCGACTTCCGCCGCACCGTGCGCGCCTCGCTCGCGACCGGCGGCGTCCCGCTCGTGACCCACCACCGCCCGCACAAGCCGCACAAGCCCGAGCTCACGGTCATCTGCGACGTGTCCGGCTCCGTCGCCGGGTTCGCGCACTTCACCCTGATGCTGGCGTACGCCCTGTCCGAGCAGTTCACCAAGGTGCGGGCGTTCGCGTTCATCGACACGTGCGACGAGGTGTCGCGCTTCTTCACCCCGGGAGGCGACGTCGCCGACGCCCTGGCCCGGATGTCGGCCGAGGCCAACCTGGTGTGGTTCGACGGGCACAGCGACTACGGGCACTCGCTCAAGGAGTTCGCCGCCACCTACCCCGACGCCGTCGGCCCCCGCACCTCGCTGCTCATCCTCGGGGACGCGCGCAACAACTACCGCGCCACCGAGGTGCCTGTCCTGCGCTCGCTGGTCGCACGGGCCCGGCACGCCTACTGGCTGAACCCCGAGCCGCAGGCCTACTGGGGTTCGGGCGACAGCGCGACCACGGCGTACGCCGAGGCGATCGAGATGGTCGAGGTCCGCAACGCCGTCCAACTCGAGGCGTTCGTGCAGCGGCTGCTGCCCACCTGACCGGTCGCGACCTGACCCCGACGGACCCGAGCGGGATAGGCTCCCGCGCCGTGGGCAGTCGCATCGGGATCATGGGCGGCACCTTCGACCCGATCCACCACGGGCACCTGTCTGCCGCCAGCGAGGTGGCCACCCGGTTCGGCCTCGACGAGGTGGTGTTCGTCCCCACCGGCACGCCCTGGCAGAAGTCGCACCGTGAGGTCAGCGCCGCCGAGGACCGCTACCTCATGACGGTCATCGCGACCGCCAGCAACCCGCGGTTCGCCGTGAGCCGGATCGAGGTGGACCGGCCCGGTCCCACGTACACGATCGACACCCTGCGCGAGCTGCACGACGCTGGGGCGGACACCGAGCTGTTCTTCATCACCGGAGCCGACGCACTGACCCAGATCCTGGGGTGGCACGCGGCCGACGAGCTGTTCGGGCTGGCCCACTTCATCGGGGTGAGCCGGCCCGGGTACGAACCGGCTGACCTCACCGGCTTCCCCGACGGCGCGGTGACGCTGCTGGAGGTCCCGGCCCTGGCGATCTCCTCGAGCGACTGCAGGGCCCGCGTGCACCGCGGGGACCCGCTCTGGTACCTCGTGCCGGACGGCGTCGTGCAGTACGTCGAGAAGCGCCACCTCTACCGGGGTGCTGCGTGACGCAGCCCCAGACCCGGGCGGCTCGGCGCGCAGCCCAACGACGTCAGCGCCGGCTCCAGCAGGTGAAGAGGACCGGGGTGGCCCTGGCCCTGCTGGCCGTCGCCGCCCTCGCCTTCGCCGGCTACCTGGCCGCCAAGGACGTGGAACCGCCGGCCGCCCCGTCGGCCCAGCCGGTCCGGACCCAGTCCACCCTGCTGCTGCAGGTCGCCGGCCTCGACGGCGAGGGGGTGGCCAACGCCCTGCTCGGGCACGACCCCGGTACCCGTTCGGGCGCCGTCGTCCTGCTGCCCCCCCAGGTGCTGGTCACGGTCCCCGGCGCGGGGCCGGGGCAGCTCGGCCGCACCCTCGTCGACGCCAGGCCCGAGACCGCTCGGGCGGCCGTGTCCGACCTGATCGGCGTCACGGTCGACAACAGCTGGGTGGTGACCCTGCCCGGGCTGATGACCCTGGTGGACGCGCTCGGGGGCATCTCGGTCGAGGTGGACACCCAGGTGGTCCAGGGCCAGGAGGTCCTGCTCAACCCCGGCCTCCGGCAGGTCGACGGGGTCCGGGCCGCGGCGTTCCTCACCCACCTCGGGGAGGGAGAGCCTGAGCAGGCCCGCCTGGCGCGGATCCAGGAGGTCCTCGACGGGCTGCTGGACGTCCTCCCGACGACGCCGGCCGACCTCGCCACCCGCTTGCAGGCCCTCGGTGACGGCTCGATGAGCAGCCAGCCCGCCCCCGGGCTGGCCTCCTTCCTGCTCGGGATCGCCGAGGACGACGAGCAGGAGCAGTTGCAGTACGACGTGCTCCCGGTCATCCCGATCGACCCCGGCGGAGGCATGACCGCCTTCCGTCTCGACGCCGAGCGGGCCCGGAGCCTGGTCGACCGGCTGTTCCCGAACTCCGTACCGGCGGGCGTCCGGGAGGCCGGCAACCGTGTCCTGGTCCTCAACGGGGTCGGAACCCCCGGCCTGGGCGAGGCGGTCCGACGCAGGCTCGTCCCGGCCGGCTTCGTCTTCGTCGGCTCGCGCAACGCGCCGAGCTTCGGCGTCACCGCGACGCAGGTCCTCGTCGCCGACACCAGCGCGGACGCCCGAGCCCTGGGGGAGCGGGTCGCGACGGCGCTGGGAGTGCCCGTGACCGCCATCGCGACCCAGCCGCTGGGCACTGTGGCCGACGTCGTGGTCGTGGTCGGAGCCGACTTCCAGGGCTGACGCCTAGGCTGGAGGACTTCTGCACGACGCGCCGCTCCCGTACCCGGGGAGGGCGCACCTCGAGGAAGAAGGACCGTTGACCGCCTCCGACCGCGCTGTCGAGCTGGGGTTGGCGGCTGCCCAGGCGGCCGCTGACAAGCTCGCCAGCGACATCCTGCTCCTGGACGTGAGCGACCAGCTCGTCATCACCGACGTCTTCCTGCTGGCGAGCGCCCCCAGTGACCGGCAGGTCAAGGCCGTGGTCGACGAGGTCGAGGACCGGCTGCGCGAGCTCGGGGCCAAGCCGGTCCGCCGCGAGGGCGCCCAGGAGGCGCGCTGGGTGCTGCTCGACTTCGCCGACATCGTCGTGCACGTCCAGCACGAGGAGGAGCGGGTCTTCTACGCCCTCGAGCGGCTGTGGAAGGACTGCCCGGTGATCCCCTTCCAGGACCGGGACGTGGAGCGAGCCACCGGCCGCCCGGCGACCGGCGCGTCCTGAGCCAGCCACGACGGCTGGTGCTCCTGCGCCACGGACGCACGGCCGACAACCGCGACGGGCGCTTCCAGGGTCAGCTCGACACCCCGCTGGACGACCTGGGTCGCGAGCAGGCGCGTACGGCGGCGCGGGCCCTCGCGCTGGCTGAGCCGTGCGCCCTGCTGACGAGCGGGTTGAGCCGTGCTCACGACACGGCACGCGCACTCGGCGAGGCCTTCGGGCTGGAACCGCAGGTCGACCCGCGCCTCGCCGAGCTCGACCTCGGGTCGTGGCAGGGGCTCACCGCCGTCGAGGCGGCGCAGCAGTTCCCCGCCGAGCACGCGGCATGGCGAGCCGGCGAGGACGTGCGCCGGGGGACCGGGGAGACCTACCGCGAGGCGGGGGAGCGGGCGGCGGCCTGCCTCGGCGAGCACCTGGCTGCGGTGCCGCCCGGTCGCACTCTGGTGGCTGTCACCCACGGGGGCACGGCGCGGGCAGCCCTGGGGGTGCTCCTCGAGCTCCCACCCCCGAGCTGGGGGCGCCTGGTCGCTCTCGGCAACTGCTGCTGGTCGGTGCTGGTCGAGGCCGACATCGGCTGGCGGCTCGAGGTGCACAACGCCTCCGTCGCGCCCGTGCCGCTGGCCGCCTCGCGACCCTTGTAGAGTCCAACATCGCACGGCAGCAGGAACGCGGGGCTGTGGCGCAGCTGGTAGCGCACCACACTGGCAGTGTGGGGGTCAGGGGTTCGAGTCCCCTCAGCTCCACCCGGTGTGATCAGGGCCTTTAGACAAAAGTCTAAGGGCCCTGGTCTGTTGTGGTTGCAGAGTTGGTTGCAG
>JAOPWP010000165.1 GCA_025965615.1 Frankiales bacterium | reverse complement strand
AGCTCGCCCCGAGCATCGGCCAGCTGCGCCGGCACCGAGCCCTCTGGAATCGCACGCGCATCTGCGCGAGCTGCCCTCGCCACCGCCTCGGCGTCCGTGACCCCGACGCTCAGAGCCCCAAGCAGGCCCAGGTCGATCCGGCCGCCCTTCAACAGCTCGCCGTCCTGCAAGGTCATCGCGCCCTCGAGCAGCGGCGGGAGCACCCCGTCCACCACCTGCTCCACCACCAGCGTCGCCTCGCGGGTGACCGCGAACGACCGGCCCGCGACGGGCACCCACCCGGCCAGCCGCCACAGCGGGTCGTCCACCGCTCGCCGCGCCGAGCTCACGTCGGAGGACGCGGCGCGCTGAGCGGCTCGCAGGGCGCCGACATCACCGCCGGACAGGCCGTCGACGGCCGTGGTGAGGCCCGTCCGGGCGTCCTGAAGAGCGCTCTTCACCTGGCTGGCGCGGAAGGCCAGCCAGCCGCCAGCCACCAGCGCGAGCACCACGAGCGTCGCCGAGACGACCCATCGGCGGCGGATGCGCGACGGCCGTGGGCGGGAGTGAGAGGGCACGATCCCCGTACGCTAACCGTGCAACGCTCAAGGTTCCGTCAGGGAGTGGCGATACGTTCCGCGTACAGGACGCCGCCCTATGTGACAAAGTTGCCCTTGCGCATATGGGACAACCAAGCAACACTCCCCACAAGCACCTCCTGTCACACCTCGAGCACGCTCTGGTGTGCCTGCCTTGCCCCTCCCCCGAGCCTGGAGCTACTTCATGACCTCACGCAAGCTGGCCTCGGCTGTCGCCGCCACCTCCCTGGCTGGCGCTGCTGTGCTGGGCATGAGTGCTCCGGCCTCCGCTCAGTCGCCGTACCCGATCAGCCCCTCACCGGCTGCCCCGGGCACCGGCACGCCGAACGACTCCACCCCGGCCCCGGGGCAGGCAGTCGTGATCACGTTCCCGAACGGAAGCTTCACCGGGGGCTCGCAGGTCGTCGTCTCGATCCCCGAGCTGGGCATCAACACCACGGCCACCGCGACCCCGCAGGGTGGGCTGAGCTTCTCCTTCACCGTCCCGGCCGGCACGCGCCCGGGGCGCGTGACCGCCACCTTCGCCGGCACCCTGAACGGCGCACCCGTCGTCCGCTCCTCCAGCTTCACCGTCGTGGCGGCCCCCGCCACCAGCCCCGGTCGCGCCCAGGGCGCTGCGGGCAACAGCTCGCTCCCCCGCACCGGCTCGGACCAGATCGTCCCCCTCACCATCGCGGGCCTCGCGCTCGTCGGTGTCGGAGCCGGCATCGTCGTCAGCTCACGTCGCCGTCGCGAGGACATCCCGGGCGGCGTCGCCTAGTCCCTGCACGCAAGCGCAGAGCCCCCGATCGCCTCGGCGACGGGGGCTCTGCGCTGTGCTGATGTGGCCGGGCGACCTGCCGACCGAAGGCTCAGGACTTCGTGAGGACCAGGAAGGCCAGGGCGAGGACGAGGAGCGCGAGGAGCGCCAGGAGCGCGTCCTGCAGCCGCTGCCGGCCACGCGGGCCCGTCAAGCGGCCGGTCGAGTCAGGGCTGAAGCCGGGTGACCGCGACCGGGACGGTCGCCTGGACCGGCTCTTGGACAGCCTGACCTTCTCCGGCGGGGCCGCCGGGGGCATCCGCCGGGGCGCCGGGCGGGCGATCGGTCGATCGGCCTCAGGTGCCGTCCGTCGCCGCTCGTCGGTCCGGAACGACGGGGCCGCAACGCGCCGGTCCACCCGGCGACCGCCGATCACCGGCAGCACGTCCCGCGTGGGCGCCCGGGGCGGCGGAGCTGCGGGGGGCTCAGTGCGGACCGACGGCTGCTCGTCTTCCTGGGGCCCCCAGGGCCAGAACTCGTCGTCCGACCCCTCGCCCCTCCCGACGCGCTTGGACGGCACGGGGGTCAGCGACCGGTCGCCAACAGGGTGACGTACGCCAGCAGCAGGACTCCGAGCGCGAGCACGAGCAGGCCCAGGTCACGCAGCCGTTGCGCCTTCTTCTGCCGACGCTCCCACTCCACGCGGCGCGCCTCGAGCTCGCTCATGTCATCCACGGTCGGAGTCTGGCAGATCCTCGTCCGGAATCCGCATCAGGCGGGCCGACAGGTGCGGTTGCAATGGCTGGCCCACCGCGGCCATGTCCACGGCGTACGCCAGGTCTCCTTCGACGATCCCGTAGAGCCGGTGCAGCGCCGTGACCTCCTTGGCGGTCTCGGTCCGCGCCACCACGTCGGTGCGCAGTTCGACCTTCGAGAACACCACCTCGCCCACGTAGACCTCGACGATGCCGGTCGGGTGGCTCAGCAGGACCTCGACGTCGCGCGGCGCCGCGCCGGGGCGCCACCAGCCCACCTCGCGGGCCGCTGCCCGCACCCGGCGGCCGTCGTCGTCGATGAGCCAGGTTCGGCTGGAGTACTCGAGAAAGGGCCGCCCGTCGTGGGCGAACACGACCTCCTGCTCGTAGCGCCGCTCCTCGATCGTGGGGTAGCCCACGACGCCGAGGCCGCGCCACGTCCCGAGCAGGAAGGACAGCGGCTCGAGCCGCTCGTGCAGTGCTGGAGAATCGTCCATCCAGACAGTCTGCCTGCTGAGCAGGCTGCCCGGAGCAGCAGCGCTACGCCGTTCGCCCAGCAGGCGTAGTCACGACGTCCGTCGTCGTGTCCCACTTTTTGATCATGCGCTGTCCCGCCTGCGTGGCCGACACTGGAACGAACCCTCTGCAGCCGCAGGGTGACGGTCCCGTCGGGACGGCGAGCACGCGAGGCGGGAGGCAGGCATGATCGGCGACCAGTCACGCCTCGGCCGCCACGGCGCAGGCAGTACCCGGACTCCTGGACGGGCCGAGCTCCTCGGCCTGCTCCAGCTCGGCGAGCAGCTGCTCGCCTCGGAAGACTCCGACCAGGCAGCCGACGCGCTGCTCGAGGCGGTCGTGGCGATGTACGGCTTCCCGCGCGCCCTGCTGGTCGCCGCCGTGGACGACCGGCTCACCGTGCTGGCCTCGCACGGCCTGACCCGCGTACGCCCCGCCGGACCTCGCGGCAGCACCGTCGTCTCGCTGGCGGTCGAAGGCGTGCACACCCGGTTGCTGCTGCGGCTGGACGAGTCCCGTGAGCCCTGGCTCGCCCAGCTGCTCCCGGAGGGCTCCGACGTCCTCGTCGTGCCCATGTCCACCGGCGAGCACCGCCGGGGAGCTCTGCTGCTGCAGCTGCCGGCGCTGCGCGAGGACACCTGGCAGTCCGCCGTCGTCTCCCCGGTCGAGCGCGCTGCCTCAGCGACCGGTCATGCGCTGCACACCCTGTCGCAGCTCGAGCAGCTGCGGCGCAGCGCCGCGACCGACGCCCTGACCCTGCTCGCGGACCGTCGCGCCTTCGCCCACTCCCTCGAGCGCGAGCTCGCCCGCAGCGCCCGCAGCGGTCAGCCCACCAGCGTCGTCATGTTCGACCTCGACGAGTTCCACGAGATCAACGCCCAGCACGGGCACGAGGCGGGCGACGAGGCGCTGTGCAGCGTGGCAGCCGCGCTGTCGCAGGCCTGCCGTGACCTGGACCTGACAGCCCGCTACGGCGGCGAGGAGTTCGTCGTCATCCTCCCGGACTGCAGTGCCGAGCGGGCGATGATCGTGGCCGACCGGCTGAGAGCGGCCGTCGCCGGCGCCGAGTCGCCGCGGCCCCTGACCGCGAGCGCCGGGGTGGCCAGCTTCCCGACCCACGGCAGCGACGTGGAGACGCTGGTACGAGCGGCCGACGACGCGCTGCTGGTGTCCAAGCAGGCCGGCCGCAACCGCACCACCCGCGCCATCGTGCCGGCTCAACCGACGCCCGACGAGGCGCGGTCGGCGACCGGCTGACCAGAGGTCAGGGCCGCAGGGTCAGCGCTGGCCCTGGTAGAGCCGGTAGACGACGTAGACCGAGAACCAGCCGATGAACAGGAACGCCAGCAGCAGGATGCCGGTGTAGACGATCTCGAGCACAGGGTGCCTTCCTGGACGGCGCGGCTGCTTGCAGAGATCCCCAGGCTACCGACGTGCAGACTCGTGCGCATGGCCAGCACCCTCGTCGTCAAGCTCACCGCAGGCACCGACGCTCCCGAGCGGTGCGCGCAGGCGTTCACCGTGGCTGCCGTCGCCGTCGCCAGCGGGATCACCGTCTCGCTGTGGCTGACGGGGGAGGCGTCCGAGTTCGCGCAACCCGGACGCGCCGAGCTGTTCGAGCTGCCGCACAGCGCCCCCCTGGCCGAGCTGCGCGACGCGGTGCTGGCCGGCGGCACCCTGACCTTGTGCACCCAGTGCGCAGCCCGGCGAGGGATCACCGAGTCGGACCTGATCCCGGGCGTGCGCCTCGCCGGGGCCGCGGTGTTCGTCGCCGAGGTCATGGAGCCGGACACCCAGGCGCTGGTCTACTGACGACGAAGGCCCGGACCCCGCGAGGGGACCGGGCCTGTCGTACGCACCGGGGTTAGGCCTCGGGGACCTCGACGGTCGCCGAGACGGCCTCGCCCTGCACGGCCGTCACGGAGCTGTCGACCGAGCCGCCGCGGTAGAGCGTGCGCAGCGTCCAGGGGCCGGCGGCCGCGTAGAAGCGGAAGTAGCCGGTGGCGCTGGACTGCACCTCGGCGGTGAAGTCGCCGGACTCACCGAGCAGCCGGACGTAGGCACCGGGCAGCGCGTTGCCGCCCTGCACGACCGACCCGTGGATGACCGCCTCGGTCGCACCGACCTCGAGCGTCGGCAGGGTGTCCTGGTCAGGAGCGCCGCACATCAGACGTCCTTCTGGCTGGTGTTGTTCTCGATCGGCACGCCGACGAGGGAGCCGTACTCGACCCACGAGCCGTCGTAGTTCTTCACGTCGGTCTTGCCGAGCAGCTCGTGCAGGACGAACCAGGTGTGCGACGAGCGCTCGCCGATGCGGCAGTAGGCGATGGTCGGACGGGAGTCGTCGAAGCCCTGCTCGCCGTAGAGCTTGGTCAGCTCGTCGTCGCTGCGGAAGGTGCCGTCGTCAGCAGCCGCCTTGCTCCACGGGATGTTGATCGCCGTCGGTACGTGGCCGGCCTTCTGGCTCTGCTCCTGCGGCAGGTGGGCAGGGGCCTTGATCTTCCCGCTGAACTCGTCGGGGCTGCGCACGTCGACCAGGTTCTTGGTGCCGATGCTGGCGACGACCTCGTCGCGGAAGGCGCGGATCGACAGGTCGGGGGCCTTTGCGG
Organism: Frankiales bacterium; assembly: GCA_025965615.1. Classification (GTDB taxonomy): domain Bacteria; phylum Actinomycetota; class Actinomycetes; order Mycobacteriales; family SCTD01; genus SCTD01. Next base: position 418 of record JAOPWP010000165.1, on the reverse strand, counting down.
CGTAACTGGTCGCCGGCCGCTCGGGAGCGTCCTTGACGAGTTCGCGCCCGTCGAGCTCCCACTTCTTGCGACCGCCGTCGAGCAGCTTGACGTTCTCGTGGCCGTAGAGCTTGAAGTACCAGTAGGCGTAGGCGGCGAACCAGTTGTTGTTGCCGCCGTACAGCACCACGGTGTCGTCGTTCGAGACGCCCTTGGCGCTCATCAGCGTGCCGAAGTCGTCCTGGTCGATGACGTCGCGCACCGCAGGCTGCTGCAGCTCCTTGGTCCAGTCGAGGCGTACGGCGTTCTTGATGTGGCCGCCGTCGTAGGCGGACACGTCCTCGTCCACCTCGACGAAGACGATCTTCGGGTCGTCGAGGTGGGCCTCGGCCCAGTCGGCGTCGACGAGCACGTCTGCGCGGCTCATGCGGTAGCTCCA
>JAOPWP010000136.1 GCA_025965615.1 Frankiales bacterium | reverse complement strand
GCGCCGGCCGCCCGAGGCTCGCGGTAGGCGGCGGCGACGCGGCCCGCGGGATCGCCGGCGCCCGGTCGGCCGCCAGCAGGTACCGGCGTACGGGGTCGGCCAGCATCAGTCCTGCTGAGCGCCAGAGCGGCGCCGCCGGCTGCCGGAGGACCTCGACCAGCCCCTCCGCCACGGTGACGGACCCCGTGTCCAGCGACGAGCCGGCCAGCCGGTCGCAGAGGGCGACAGTGGGCAGGCGCCGGGTCGCGTCGTCGTTCAGGTAGGCGTAGACGCCCTGGCAGGCGAGGTCCACCTCGGGGGCCAGGCACAGCACCAGCGCGACCAGATCGACGTCGGTGCAGTCGAACCGGCGGGCGAGGTCCCGCAGAGGGGAGCCGATCCCACCCCCGCCGAGGACGAGGGCCCGACGGCGCGCTGCCAGCGCCTCGTCGTCCGGTCCGGGTGGGGGGCCGAGACGGTCCCCCCGGCCGGCGAGCGCCTCATCGACCTGCTCGTCGCTGACCTGCAACCCGTGCCACTCGTCCGCGGCCAGCTCGTAGCGGACGCGGAGCCGGTCGACCTCGAGGCGGAGCGCGGCGTCGAGCCAGTCCAGCCAGGGCCGGAACCAGACGGGCGACCCCACGGCCGTCCTCAGCCCCGTGTGGTCAGCGTCCACGTCCACCCCTCCGCGAGCTGGAAGCTCCCCCGGTTGACTCCTGCCAGGGACAGCAGGACGCCGAGCGGCGCTGCGCCCAGCTCGACGACAGCCCCGCCCGGCTCCAGCACCACCGTCGCGTCGAGGTCCAGCACGTTCCGGGCCAGGTAGCCGGCGGAGGCGTTCGCCATGCCCGGGAGCCGCCCCGCGAGCGACCGCAGGAGGTGGTCGGCCGCCCGGTCGACGACGTCGGCCGGGCCGGCGCGCAGCGCTGGCGCCAGGCGCACGAGAGGGTCAGCCTGTGCCGGCAGGGCGCTCGCGGTCTCCCCCTCGAAGGACGCGGCGGCCGAGGCCGGCAGCCGTTCCCACCACGACAGCAGCTCCTCCCCGGACAGCGTCTGCGGGACGCCCAGCGCCAGCCGCAGGACCGGGTCGACAGCGGGGGCGGCGCTGGTCCCGCCTCCGAGCACGGCGGTCATCACCAGCAAGCGCGCCAGCCGGCTCGCCGGCACCGCCTCGAGCGACGGCCACGTGCCGGTGGCCGCGGACCAGTCCCACAGCTCGTCGAGAAGCGGGAGGAGCAGGAACATCCCCCCGAAGGGCGTGGTCAGCCTGTCCGCCCCGCCGGACCGGTCAGGCGCCCGGAGGCCGAGGGAGGTCGCGAGGGTCCCCCGCTGGTCGGTTGGCCACGACACGAAGGCGAGCACCGCGTCGGTGTCATCAGCCAGGCCGACGGCGTCGGCCCACCGGCCGGTGGCAAGGGCCTCGAGCAACCGGCTCGCCGAGCTTCCGGACCGCAGGAGGAGCCCGAGCAGCGAGGCGATCTCGCGGGCCGGGGTGGCCACGTCGGCGACCGCCTTCCCTGAGCAGCGTGCTGCCACGAGCGCGACGAGCAGCGGGGCCGCACCGGCGGGCGGGAGCCCGCCGGCGCCGGCGAGGTCTCCGACGGCCTCGAGGACGAGGTCGCGGCGGGGTGTCACTGAGACGTCCCCGCCCAGCAGGTCCAACAGCTGTGACCCGTCGGCCTCGCTCGTCATGGCGAGGACCCGGCGCAGCGAGCTCAGCTCCATGGCGAGCAGGGCGTCGAGAACGGCGTCCGGCTCCTGTCGCGCGACGTGGAGCAGGAACGGGCCGGAGCTCCGTCGAGCGTCGGCGAACTGGGCGTACTCCCAGCGGTCTTCGGCGCGGCCCTCTGCGGCGTCGAGCAGGAACGAGGCGAGGAACGCGGTCCGGTCCGGCCACCAGAGCACCTCATCCCCGCCTGAACCGGACGCGACGGCGGAGCCGACACGGCGCGCCGTCGCCCTCGCCACCTCGCCCGACACGGCACGGGGCGACCATGCCTGCGAGACCACGGCCTGCACCTCGAGCCGGCGGATGACCCAGTACCCGTCGGGTGCGCCGGTGCCGGCGAGCTCCTGTCCGAGGCGGGTGGCGAAGTCGTGGCCCAGCAGGGCGCCCTCCGCTGCGGCGCCGGACGGGGAGCCGCCGTACGCGTGCAGCGTCAGGGAGTGCCGCCGCACGTGCACCGACCCTGCCGGCCCGCTCACGGCTACGCCGACTCGGGTCGCAGCGGCGTCGTGGCGGCGAACTGTGGGGCTGCGGCCAGCTGCTCCTCGAGCACCCGCACCGCCCCCTCGATCCGCAGGAGCTGGGCGCGCACCCGAGCCCCCTGCCTCTCGAGCTCGAGCAGCTGCTCGTGCCCGGCGTCGTACTCCGAGCGCAGTCCTGCGAGCCGGTCGATCGTCCAGTCCATCGTGGTTCTCCTCCCGTCGGCCGTGCTCGTCATCGCGGTCCGATGGCCACGAAGGTGAAGGTGCCGTCGGTGAGCGCTCCCGCGGCGTCTGCGGTCGCGACGATCGCGCGCTCGGGCAGCACGAGGTCCAGCACGGCCGTCTGGCCCGGTCGGACGGCCGCTCCCGCATCGGCGGTGAGCTGCTCGTGGACCCGGGTGACGATCAGCGTCGGCTGGCCCGTGAACGGCGCCGCGAAGGAGATGGCGTAGCGGCCCGGGCCCTGCCTCACCGCCGCGAACCCCCCGCCGGCGGCCACCGTCCCGTCCTGCCGGACAGCGCCCCAGACGACGCGCACCGACGTGGCGCTCGCGACGGCTGCGAGCCCGGCCAGCCGGATGTCGCCGGAGGCCACGACGTCGCCGCGGACGTCGAGCCGCGCGGTGGGAGTGGCCGTGCCGATGCCCACACTGCCCCCGTTGTGCCCCATGGCCACGTCGCCGGTGTGGCCGTGGACCCGCAGGCGCGACTGCCAGGCGCGGTTGTCGCCGGCTGCGGTGGTGAAGACCTCGACGCGAGGGAAGCCGCCGATGGCGTCCATCTCGATCGTCGCCGCGGGCGTGGCCGGGTCGGGGAACTCCCAGGCCGTGTTGGCCGCGTCGTGGTGGGCGTTGAACGTGACGCTGCTCCACCGCGCATCACCGCTGAGGTAGAGCGCGTTCTGGCGGAGCCCCAGGGCGCCCGCCACGTGGAGCTGGTTGGTGGGCGAGGTCTCGCCGAGGCCGAGCCGCCCGGCGGCCGTCAGTGACATCAGCGGCGTGCCTGCCCCGACGTCGCCGTTGTAGAAGCGCAGGGCCCGAGCACCGCCGGTGTCGGAGGCGATGTGGAAGTTGTCGGTGGGCACGCCGCTGGCACCGACCTGCAGCCCCTGCTCGGCAAGGTGCAGCAGGGCGAGGGGCTCCCCGGTCCCGATGCCGACCCTCCCGTCGTCGGTCACCACCAGGCGCGGCTCGTGCACGTCGACGCCGGCCGCGTCCACCCCCGTCCGCGGCCCGACCACGAGCCGGTTGCTGCCGTCGCTGCGGTCGCCGATGACCAGCGTCAGTGACGCGTTGGGCCCGGCAGGGTCGTCCCGGCGGAGCACCTGTACCGGCACCCGGGGGTCCTCTGCGTGCGAGGCCACGAGGTCGACGCGGGAGCCGAACAGACGGACGTCGCCGTCAGCCCTGATCTCACCCTCGACGCAGAGCAGCTCGGAGGTGCGGGCCGTCGAGTAGGGCTGCGCCCGGTCGTGCACCCGCACCACACCACCGGTCGCCTCGATCGAGCCGGCCACCACCCCGCAGTACTGCCGGGCGTGGGCGTGCCGGGTCAGGGTCGCGGCGTCACGTGCGACGAGGCTTCCCGGCGACCCCGGGTGGTAGGTCACGACCCCCACCGGGATGAGCCAGTGGGCCGGGTCGTCCTCGGCCGGCAGGGTCTGGTGCGGGACGCTGGCGTCCGCGAGCTCCGGCGCCGAGGGGTCGAAGGCGCGCAGCACCTGGGAGGCGTCGACGGTGCGTCCGGCCACCTCGACCGGGTCCCGCCGGCTCGACAGCCCCGGTCGAGGGCCCACCTCCACCACGAAGCGCTCGAGCACCCTCGAGAACGCGGATCCTGGCTCGCACGACTCGAACCCGGGGCGGGGCGGGCGGCCCCTCGCCTCGCTGTAGGACAGCCAGACCGGAACCTCGACCGGTACCCCCGGCGCGGCGGTGCCGTCGTAGGACGCGAACAGCCCGGCACTGAGCTTGACCGGCTCGGGGACCACGACCGGGCGGCCGAAGCCGTCCCAGGCGTATCCGGGTTGGAGGACGACGTCGAGCGAGGAGTTCGGCCCCGGTACCTCGCGCAGGTCCAGGCCGAGGGCGATCCCCCAGCGGTGTGCGCCGAGGAGCATCCGAGACCGGGCGGCCCGGGCGTAGTCCACCGAAGCCATGAGGTCTGCCGCCTCGAGGTACTGGCCCTCGTAGAACCTGGGACGCTCCTCCACCTCGGTCATGCGCCCGGCCCCTTCTGGCGCAGGGCCCGGATGGTCTTGGCCTGCGCGTCGACCGTGCGCTTCAACGCCGTCATCGCCTTCTCCAGGCTCGCGAGGCGGTCTGCGTCACCGGACTGCTCGGCACCGCCGTCCGCGTCCCGGGCCTTGGTGTCGCGGTCGTCCCTGCGCAGCCGGTCCAGGACGTCGGGGGGCAGCACCGCCGCCGTCGCAGTCGCGGCGCGGGACAGGACCAGCGCTTCCAGGGGATGTCCGAGCTCGAGGTCGGAGGCGAGCGGCCGCGCGTCGGTGTCGAGCCCGCCCAGCGACCCGAGGACGGTGGCGTCGACGCCGGACAGGCCGGACGGTGAGCGCAGGTAGTGCGCGGCCAGGTCGATCATCGAGTGGATCTCCTTCACCGAAGGCGCCGCTCCGCCGTCTCCCGCCGAGGTGGCCGCGGTCGCGGCACTCGCCGTCCGCCTCGCCCGGGCGCCCGCCGTCGGGGCCGTGGCGGCCGCAGCCGGGCTGCTCCCCGTGGCTCGCGCCTCGCTGACCCGCAGCTGACGGTCGACGCTGAACCTCGGCCCGGCCTGACCGCAGCACAGCCGCTCGACCAGGTCGCGCAGACCGTCGAAGACCGGCAACCACCCGAACCAGTACGACAGGCCGGGCGCGGTCAGGGCGAACTTCCGGGCACTCCAGTTGCAGATGTCGAGCACCCGCAGGTCGGAGCTGCGTACGGTCACGACCGCCAGCGGCACGCAGTCGTCGACGGGTCCGGTGTCGCAGGGCGGCAGCAGCGCCGAGCACACGCAGGACCGGAACAGGTCGACGGCGATCCGCAGCATCGCGACGATGGCGGCCATCGCCTTCTCCACCACCTGCTGGTCCTGGGAGTCCGGGCAGACGACGTCACCCAGGCGCTGGCCCAGCGTGCAGTCGTGCACGTTGCCGCTGTCGATGAGGTCCCTCAGGTCGCTCTTGAGATCGCAGCAGTAGGTGACCAGCTCGTCCGGATCCGGGTCCTTCGGCAGGCTGGTCAACCCCTTGCGCAGCACCTCGAGGCACTGCCTCACCCGCGCGGGCAGATCGCCCTCGAGCTCCCTGGAGCTGTCGTCCCTGCTCCGGGTCGGCACCCGCGTCAGGGTGAACCGGTAGCCCTCGCAGATGGCCGTCGGCTCGCAGCTGGTCGGGGTGCGCTGCGCCGGTGGTGTCGTCGTCGATCCGCACCCGCAACCACCGGCCCCTCCCCCGCCGCAGCCACCTCCGCACGAGCCGGCGCTCTCTCGTCGCCTCAGCGTGGTCACGCTGCGCGCCGGTCGCTCGTCGTAGCAGATGCCGAGGACCCACTTCTGGCGCGTCGCCTCACAGTCCTGCGGCGGATCGGAGTACGGCGGGCAGTCCCGACGCGCGATCTCCTTGCGGTGCTGCCTGACGAGGGCGCCGACGTCGACCCGGACGTCGTCGCAGACCACGATGTCCTCCCCGCAGGGTCCGAGCGCGTAGCCGGTCCGCACGGTGACGGTGTCGTCGCAGGTGTTGCACACCACCTCGAGGCCGCAGACGACGCCCACGCCGTGCAGGTACCGGTTGTGCATGCGGTCCTTCGCGACCTGGTACTGGTCGAGCCGGGTGAAGTCCTTGGCGGTGATGAGCTGCCCGTCGAAGAAGCGGGGCCGGCACAGGCACTGCAGCCCGTCGCAGGACCCGCAGCCGCTGGACGTGGTCGAGCCGCCGCAGCCGCAGCTGGACGACTCGGAGGCGGTCCTCCCGTCGGTTCGGTGCATGACTGCCTCCTGCTAGTCGGGCGCTGGCACGAGCCAGCTCTGGAACAGACCGCCCTGCACGCCGAACTTCTCGCCGGCCGGACGGTCCCCGGTCGGGAGCTCTGCGCGGGTGAACTCGGCATCGACGGCACGACCGTCCTCGTCGACGACGAACTCGCCCTGCAGGCGCACCCACAGGTCGGACTCGCCCTGCCGGAGGACGCCTTCGGCGAACCGCTCCGAGAGCAGGAAGGCGATGGCGGGCGAGACGGGCTCTCCAGGCGTCAGTTCGGCCTCCGTGATCCGACCGCTCCCGTCCTGCGCCGTCACCTTCACGGGGTGGACCTCGCCGCGCACCTGGCAGCGGCACAGGAACATGCCGTCCTGGTCGTCGCGCTGCGGCGCGTCCACCGTGAAGACGTGCGCCGCATCGATCCCCTGCATCCGCACCGGACGGGTGAAGGAGATGACGAGCGCCCACGCCTGCCGGCGACGCCCGCTGGCCGGGTCGACGAAGAAGACCGGGCGGAGCTCGTCCAGAGGCAGCTTCTCGGCGTGCGTCCAGCTGATCGCGTCGATCTGGGTGAGGTCCTGCTCCAGGCCCGGGCCGGGTGGCCCGGGGTCCCCGGGTCTTCCGTCGGTCCCGTTGCGACCAGGGGCGCCGTCAGCACCGTCGGCCCCGTCCCGGCCGTCAACCCCGTCCCGGCCGTCGACCCCGTCGGCGCCGTCGGTCCCGTCGCGCCCGGGCGGGCCCTGGGGACCGCGTGGCCCGGGGGCACCACCGCCACCGGACCCGCTGTCCAGCAGGCACTCGATCGCTGCCGAGAGCTCGGCCGTGCTCCGCAGTCGCACCCGGCCGTCCATGTTGTCGATCCGCGCGATGCGGGCCGCCGCGTCGGCGGCCGGATCCGTGGGCGGGTCCTCTGCCGCCCTGACCGCGAACCCTGGCCGGTAGCCCGAGATCGTCGCCACCGTCAGGCAGTCGGCCTGGTCACAGCTCGGGCAGGTCGAGAGCGCCTCCCAGCGCTCCCGGCAGGTGCGGCCACCGGCCACCTCGAGCACCGCCACGCCGCCGGACTCCCCTTCGGCGGGCGGTCCGTAGGCGACGTGGACGACGGCGCCGTCCCCGGCGACGGCAACGGCCCGGGCGGAACCGGCGAAGCCGAGGACCGGGCCGGCTCCGTCGGGACGGCCCGCGAGCAGGCGGTCGAGGCCGACAGCCCGGACCTGGCTCTGCCCGCCGGAGGACTGGACGGCGTAGGCCCAGGGCGCCCCGTCGACAGCCGTGACCGGCGCTGCGAACGCCTCCGCCGCCAGCACGTCCCCGGTGCCCAGGTCGACCAGCGACACGGAGCCGTCCGCCCCCGCCAGGAGCAGCCGGGCGACGCCACCGAGGACCGCCGCGCGGCCGGCCGTCGGCCGGCCGGGGTCGGGGACGACCAGGAGGTCGCTCGAGGCCCCGGTGGCCAGGTCCACCTGGGTCACCCGGCCGACGTCGGTCGTGGTGTCCGGGCCGGCGACCAGGTAGGCGAGCGAAGCGGTCGGGTGCACGTCGAGCAACCGCTGCCCTGCAGCGACCGCGTGGACGACCGGTGCCGGGGCGCCCCCGCCCTCGAGCGCGGGGTCGTGCACGGAAAGGGCGCCGGCTGCCTCGTCCAGGACGAGCAGCGCGCCGTCGGCAGTGACGGCGGTGCTGACCGGCAGGCTCCCGTCGACGTCCTGGTCGTGACCGGCGGCGAGGGTGGTGCCGTGGAGGACCGTGACGTGCAGCCCACCCGCCGGCTGCTCGTGCACGACGTAGAGGTGGCCGGTCGCCGTGCGCTGCAGGCCGTGGACGGTCCCGCCGAGGTCGAGCGAGCCAGTCGTCGTCCCGCTCGCCCGGTCCACGAGGTGAACCCGGCTGCCGTCCCCGACGGCGAGGTCACCTGCGGGCGTGGTCCGCAGGTGCCGGGCGTCGCCGAAGGCCAGGTCGGTCCCCCGCACCAGCGTCGGTCCGGTCCAGGTGACCGGGTCGGCAGGCGGGTCGAGGACCGCGTCCACCTCGTACGACTCGAGGACCCTGTTCGGCAGGCAGCGGTCGTCGTCGCAGGCGCACTCGTCGTACAGCACGGGGACCGGTTCGGTGCCGCACTCGGCGTAGCGGACGCAGATGCGCAACCGGTGCAGGGTGTCGTCGTCCGGGTCGAGGGCGGCGACCGCCGGCAGGGTGGCGAGCTCGACGTCGTCGAGGTGGGGCACGAGCACCTCGTGCCCGCAGCAGTCGACGGCCGTGCCGGGCGTCAGGCGCACGAAGCGGTCCTGACACCCCTCGGTGGGGTGCGGCTCGAGCGTCAGGCCGCAGACGATCCCGGCGCCGTGGAGCCGCTGGTGGTGGTGGCGCACCTTGTCCCGGAGGTACTGCTGCTCGTCGGTGAAGTCGCGCTCCAGCAGGAGCTTCCCGGTGAAGTAGTTGTTGCGGGTGAAGGGTGCGACCGCGCAGGTGGCGCAGCCGCACGCCCCTGCGTGCTTCGTCGACGTGCCCATGACGACCCCTTCTCAGCCGAGCACGGCGGTCGTGCCGACCGCGCTCGTGTCGATGGTCTGACGGTCCGCGCCGTCGAGGACGGATGCCGGCCCGAGCCGGGTCGAGCCGAGCGCCACTCCGGCCGGCTGGCGGGCCACGGCCGTGTCGAGCCCGATGGTGGACTGGACGCCGATCCGCATGCGGGCGTCGACGTACTCGACCTGCCCGAGCGTGTGGGCCGGGCTCGCCCAGCCGACCAGCCGCTCCAGGGCCAGACGTCGTGCGGGCGTGGCGCCGGCGGAGGCCGGTACGAAGACGGAGAAGCGATGGGCGTGCACGTGGAAGCGGTCACGCGCGGGGTCCTGCGTGCCGCGCAGGGCCGTGACCCCGACCTGGGCCGACCCGCCGAGCTGGCTGCGGTTCACGATCGACTCCCCCCACAGGACCGCACGGTCGCCGAGCGTCGCGGCTCCCGCCTCGAACCAGCGGCGGAGCCGGAAGTGCTCGAGGACGAGCGGCGGCGGGACCCACCGGGAGGGCTCCTCCGCGCGAGGGGGGCACGCCTGCCGCACGGTGCCGCACCTGCAGGGGTGACGGCCGGTCCCGCAGGACCCCTCGTCAGCAGGTCCCGCGGCGCAGGCCCCGGCGCGGTCGAACCCGAGGACCAGCAGCAGCAACCGCCGCAACCCGGTCGCCGTGCCCTGCAGGTCCATCAGGGGCCCTGACGAGGCGAGCAGCTCCCGGCTCGTCGCCTCGGGAAGGCGGTGGTCGACCTCGACGCCGACCCAGGACGCCAACCAGTCCAGGGCTGGCGTGGCCCGCGGGTCGAACACCGCGGGCAGCTCGTCCAGCCGCGTCTCGAGGTCCCTCAGGCTGCGGTCGAACAGGCCCAGCAGGCGGTCGGTGAAGTCCGCGCTCCCGGCTTCGGCTCCGTACACCGCAGGCAGGAAACGCCGCAGGCTGATGCGGGGGAACTCGAGGACCAGCTCGTCGATGCGGGGGGTGGCCCGCCCGCCTCCGAACAGCTCGATCCGCAGCCAGAGGTGACGTCCGGGAGGGCTGCGCAGCAGGGTGTCCCACTCGCTGCCCGCGTCGAGCTCGGTGCACGTGGCGCGCGTCTCCCAGGCGGCATCGGCAAGCGCGTCGACCTCGTCGGCCGAGAGGGCCACCTGCGCGGTGTGCGTCGAGACCGTGAAGCCCGCCCCGGCCGGGACCGCGCCGAGCACCGTGAGGCGGTGCCACACGCAGTCGTCGAGCTGGCTGTCGAGCGGGCCGACCACTGCGGCTGCTGCCAGCAGGTGGAGCTGCCGGGACGCCGGCGGTGGAGGGCAGGCCTCGCCCTGGGGGTCGAACCACTGCTCCCGCACCGGCTCGCACGAGCCGCCGAGGCTGACGGACCCGTCGCGGGCGACCGGGAACGGCGCCGGGCCGAGCACAGCAGCCAGCTCCTCTGCCCCGGCGGGGACTGTGACGGCAATGCGCCCCGGTGCGATCCGGTGCACCTCGAGTTCACCTGCGACGTACACCGCACCGTCCGACCCGACGGCGACGTGGCGTGCGGCGCCCGTGCCCCCGGTGCGCCCGAGATAGCGGCCGGACCACCCGAAGCGGTGGACGCACCCGTTGAGCGGGTCCACCACGTGCACCCGGAACCCCGCGTCGACGGCGACCCCGGTGGGCTCCCACTCCATCGGAGCCCGCCACAGGCCGGACACGACGAGGTTCGGGAGCAGGACGACCTGGACGCGCTGGTTGCCGGCGTCGCAGACGAACAGCCGTCCCGCCGCCACCGTGATTCCCCCGGAACGGAGCAGCTGTCCCGGGCCGGACCCCGGGCCGGCAAAGCACGGGACGTCGTCGAACCGGCACTCGCAGGGGTCGAAGCGCCGCAGGCGGGAGCGTCGACGGTCCAGCAGCCAGACGTCCGCCGCGGCACCCCGGTGGTCGACGCCCACCCACGACGGCGGCCGCAGACCGCCGAAGGAGCCGGAGGACTCGGTGAGGCAGCGTTCGGCGTCCGGGTGCGCCGGAAGGACGAGCGCGCCGTCCGTGGTCCCGGGCAGGGACCCGACCGGGGAGCCTGACGGGACGGCGACGGGCCAGCCCAGGCGCCCGCCGAGCCGCAGGGTCAGCGGGTCGTGGGGCGGGTGGCGGAGCTCCGGCAGGGTCGGGTGCGCTGCCGGAATCGTCGTCATCGCCCCCCCAGCCGGGCGAGGTCGTAGCCCACCGTGACCGAGTGCGCCCGCGAGAAGGCCAGGGCGTCCGGGTGCAGCGGCACGTCACGGCACTCCGGCGCTGCCACCCCGTCCAGGCTGAGGACGACCCGGCTGACCGACGAGACGCCCGGCACCGAGAACACCCTCTGAAAGGTGCGGGAGAACGAGATCGTGCCCCCGAAGGGCCATCCGTTGCCGTCCTCGCCTCCCCGCAGCGGGTGGAAGTAGTCGAGCAGCGCCCTGTCGACGTCACGCTGGACCTGCGCCAGGTCCGCCGAGCCCGAGGCCACCAGCTCGACCTCGGCGCGCACCTCCTGGTAGCGCGGCGGCGCGACGTAGACCTCGGTGGTGAGCAGCCTGCGGGCGTCGAGGTAGGCGCACACCGTCCGCAGGGTGCCGTCGCTGGGCCGGGGGTCACGCTCGTCGGAGTCGGGAACGACCACGACGGTGATCACCCCCGGGACCGCGACGTCGGGGAAGTCCGGGTGGCGCAGGGGCAGCGCCTTGGCCCGCGCCACGTCCGCGGCCTGGAGGGCGAAGTGCTCGAAGTCCTCCGCTGTCACGGCACGGCACCGGGACCGTACGGCTGCCGGCGCCCTGCGCTTGGCCTCCTCGAGGGTCTCCTCGTCCCGGCCGCCGTAGCTGGCCATCAGGTTGGTCACGGCGCTGGAGTCGATGCCGGCGACGGCGCTGCGCAGCCCCTGCAGGGTCCCCGGCGCGACGTTGCCGTGCGTCCCGCCGCCGTAGCGGTACCGGCGCGCGACGACGTTCGCCCCCGGGTTGTCCACGTTGGCGATCGGCACCGCGCCCCGGCGGCCGTCGCCGAAGCGCACCTCCCCGGTCGTCCGGTTCAGCACGTAGTGCTGGTCCCGGGACGACGAGGCCCAGAAGTCCGTGACCTCCTCCCAGACCTCGCGCCCGGAGCCCTGGTCGACCTCGAGTTCGAGGCTGCCCGCGAGGACCGGCGTGCTCGCGACCCGGAAGACCTGGTCGGGTCGTCCCGTGCTGCCGCCGAGCACCTCGTCGCGGACGGTCTCCATCTGGGTCAGCGTCATCGTGTTGGTGCGGACGGCGAGCAGCGTCGGGGGCCTCGCGTACTGGCTCGTGACCACCTCGCAGCGCAGCCAGAACAGCGGGACCGGCTCGGGAGGCACGACGGTCGTCGCCAGGGTGTCGGGGGTCCGCAGGATCACCTCCCCGGTGCGCCCGAAGGCAGAGGTGTCGTCCTTCAGCAGCGTGACGGGCGTCCACTCGAAGCCGTTCCACGCCGACCAGCTGAGCGTGGCCGACGGGTAGGCAGGCGTGGCCTCGACGCCGCAGCTGACGGCGGCCTGCCGCCCGGCCGCGGCCACCCACGCGTAGAGGGTCAGCTCGGTCGCGGGGAACGTCCGGGTGCCGTCGAACCCGATCAGCAGCGCGGAGCCGGGGACCGCCGTCGGGCCGAACGGCTGGAAGGCCGATCCCGTCTCGTTCACGACCGTCACCGACTCGTACGACGAGCTGCCGTCGTAGGCCAGCAGCGCCCGGACCGCCGGGCGCAGCAGGGTCAGCGCACGTCCGGTCTCGAACACCAGCGGCGGGCCGCCTCCCGCCGACTCCGCGATGACCTGCGTCCCCGTCGGGACGATCGCGGTCCCCGCCGGGTGCGTCGCCTTCATCGGGAAGGTGACCTGCACCTGCGCGGGCTCCGCAGGCCGCAGCTCGACCCCCAGCAGCTGCAGGAACTTGAGGTAGCTGAGCGCCGGGACCTGGTTCATCCGGTAGGCGAGCATCTCGCCGAGCCAGGCGAAGACCTGGACCATCGTGACGCCCGGGTCGCTGTCGTTGAGGTCGGACCAGACCGGCTTCCACTCCGGCGTGTAGCGCGAGATGCGCGACCGCAGCTCGGCGACGATCGAGTCGTAGGTGTGGTCGTCCAGGCGCGGGACGTGGTCCTCGAGGGGCACGGCTACATCCCCTCGGTGATGAAGAACGGGTAGACGAGGTTGCCGCGGGCGTTGTTGGCCCGGACCCGGTAGTCGACCCGGATGAGCAGGACGTTGCGCTGCCCGGGCGCGGCCCCCACGTCGAGAGCGAGCACGTCGATGCGCGGCTCATGGGCGACCAGCGCCTCCCGCACCGAGGCCGAGACCTCGGCCACGGTGCCCGGGTCGTCGGGGGCGAAGACGAGGTCGTGGATGCCGCAGCCGTAGCGCGGCAGCATCGGGCGCTCGCGCTGCGCCGTGCTCAGGATGAGGAAGACCGACTCCTCGATCTTGCGCTCGGCGCTCGACGTCGCGATCGCGCCTGTGGGCGACACCTGCAGCGGGAAGCGCCAGCCGGTCCCGAGGAACGCGCGGTCCATGGTCAGCCCCTCACGGCAGCGTCTGCTTCGAACCACCGGACGCGGGGCGGTACCGGAGGCGCTCGATCTCGAGGTCGGAGGTCACGACCACCTGCCGCCCCGCGGCGGGGCGCAGCTCGATGGACCCGTCCGGGTGCAGCAGGACGGTCGCACCGGCGCTGTTGGACAGCGTGACGGCGGCCCCGGCCCCGGCCCGCTGCACCACGAGCTGGCCGATCGGCTGGAGGGTCGGGCTCTTCAGCACGACCCTCGCCTGCGTGGCCGACGCGGGCTCCTCGTCCTCGCCTGCCCCGAGCACGACCAGGTTCCGGTCGGCCACGCCGGCGAAGGCGACGGGCGCGCTCAGCGAGCTGGTGCCGGTCCTGCCGTCGCGGTCGGCGAAGGCTCCCCGGAACCGGTAGGACGGGAACCCGCCGACGGCCTTGGCGTACTGGGGGGCACCGTCTGCGTCCTTCCCGCCGGCGGCGACGACGAGGGCCTGCCAGGGCGAGGGCTGGTCGGCCCGGTGGGCGAACGGGGTGTGGGCGGCAGCCGGGAGGCCGGTCCCCGGGTCAGGGACCCAGCGCAGGTGCTCGGCGTCCCACGCCTCGGGTCCAGCCCCCGGGCGGGCCCGTCGCACCACGGCCACCCCGAAGCGGGCGAGATCGGCCGGCCCAAGCAGGTGCCCGTCCCGGGCGACGCCGGCGACGCTGACGGTCAACGGCTTCTCGAGCGCGGCGACACCCGCGCCCACGGCGTCGTACGACACCTCCGGGACCGGGACAGCGAGCACGGGCGCGCTCACCAGATGTTCCCCGCGCCAGGGGTGTACGACGTGCTGACCACCGCGTTCGTCACCAGGGTGGCGCACTGCACCACGCCGCTGAAGGTCGAGATGCCGGCGCTCACCGACAGCGCGCTGGCGGTCACCGACACGGCCGAGCCGCTGACCGAGGCCACCCCCGACGCCGTGACCGTCGCGTTGATGCTGTCGACCGTGACCGACCCGGAGGGGGCCGACACCGAGACGCCGCTCAGGTCCGAGATGGTCACCTTGACGCCGGACGCCGTGCTGACGGTCACGGCGCTCGGCAGGTCGTCCAGCACGACGCTCGTCCCGCCCGTCGTGGCGAGGCTGATCGTGCCGGGCGCGTCCTCGATGCGGAGCGAGTGCCCTCCCCTGGTCCGGAGCTCGACAGCCCCGCCCGGGTCGTCCATCTCCAGCTGGTGGCCCGCGTCGGTCGTGAGCCGGACGCTCTCCTTCCCCTCCCTGTCGTCGAACTCCAGCTGGTGACCTGCCACCGTGCGCAGGCGGCGCACGTGCTGGTCGATCCCCTGGTGCGGCGGAAGGTCGACCCCGTTGTGCAGGAATCCGAGGACGACCGGGTGGTCGACGTCGCCGTGCTCGAAGGCCACGAGCGCCTCGTCGTCGACCTCCGGCAGGAAGTGGAAGCCGCGGTCCTTGCCGGCCATGGGGCGGGCGACCGGCGCCCACCCGCTCCCGGCGTCGGCCGCCTCGGCGGCGAGCCACGGGAAGGTCAGCCGGATCCGGCCCTCGCCCTCCGGGTCGTCGACGTCGACGACGAGGGCGATGACGACGCCGTCCACCCGCGTCACGAGATCCCGCTCTCGCGACGGCAGCTGAAGCTCGTCAGGTAGCCCGAGTCGTCGAGGGTGTGCTGGGTCTTCGTGACGAAGTACTTCCCGCTGAGCCGGGCGCCCAGGCCGGTGATCACCACGACCTGGCCCGACCGCAGGTCGGGCAGCCCGACCACCTTGACCTCGGCGGTCACGAGGACCTTGGTCGAGTCGAGCAGGATCGCGATCGCCCGCTCGCGCGCCTCGCAGTTGGTGAAGACCGGCTCGTCCACGACCATCTCCTCGCGCGCGTCGCAGGCCTTGATCACCCGGTGCAGGTCGCGGTTGGCGGTGATGCGCTCGTCGTCCAGGTCGACCGTGCGGCTGATCGCCTCCTTGCGCGTGCGGTGCCATCCGCGCACCGTGACCTTGCCGACCTGGTTCGCCGTACGGATGCTGGGCGTGAACTCCAGCAGCGACCGGCCCCAGGCCAGCTCGAAGACGACGTCGCGGACACCGGGGCTCATCCCCGGTCGGGACGGTCCGAAGTAGAGCTGGCGCGGCCGGCCGGTCGCGAGGTCCTCCTCCTGCACGAACAGCACGTAGCCCCGGGTGCGGGCCCGCTGGTAGAGGAAGTCGATGTCGTAGCTGTTGTGCTGGCTGACCAGCGGGAGCGGCTTCTCCTTCGCTGCCGCCTCGTCGTCGATCACGATCGGCAGGGGGAAGCGCCGTCGGCCCGCGTCCGTGCGCTGGGCGATGTCGCGGGCGATCTCGCTGTCGGTCCTGTCGGTCCACGTCGTCGTGTACTGCTTGCGGCGCAGCTGGTGCAGGACGTTGAGGCCGGTCACCGCGAGGTCGGCCCCGCCGTCGTCGAACGAGGGCTTCATCGTCGTGAACGTCCCCCTGAGCATGGTGCTCAGGGCGTCGCCGTAGCCCATGCGGACCACGACCTCCTTGCCGCAGGGTTCGAAGAGGGTCATGCGGGCGCGATCCGGGTGCCCGTCCGCCAGCTGGGCGGCGGTCTCGGAGCCGATGTACTTGTACGCCCGTCCGGCGTCGTCCCAGTTGTTGACGACCACCTCGAAGCTGTCCAGGCCCTCGACGTCGTCGCGGTAGGTCAGGCTGCGCACGTCGAACAGCACGTCCCGCGGGAGGTTGGCGCCCTCGATCTTCACCTCGTACCGAGGGACGTAGAAGCCGCCCTGGCGCACCGACTCCTCGGCGAGGGTGGCCGTCGTCATGCGAGTGGCGGGACGGTGAGGGCCTGCCCGGGCAGGACGCGCCGCGGGTCGTCGACCGCGTTGGCCCGCGCGATGTGCTTCCACTCGCGCGGCGAGTGCAGGTACTGCCAGGCGACGAGGGCCAGGGTCTCCCCTGCCGCCACCACGTGGGTGCGGGTGTGGTCCGACGACTGGAGGTTCAGCCGCTCGACCTGCCGCTGCAGCGGGACGTGCTCCTCGAGCTTGAGGGCGAGCACCGCGCGTAGTGGCGTGCCCTCGGGGCTGAACAGGGTGAAGTCCTGCTTGACGCCGGTCACGACGCAGGGGAACTCGGTGCGACGCTGGTTGCCGTAGCGCTCCGGCAGGCTGTCCCCCGGGAACCTGTCGCCCCACAGGAACGCGCACACGGGCGGGGCGTGCGTCTGCGGGTCGATCTTGACCAGGGCGTAGAAGCGGTCGGTCAGCGTGGTGACGCTGACCGCGCGGGCCCCCGTCCCGGACTCGGTGGTGTCGAAGAACAGCTCGACGGTGGCCGTCTCGGCCGTGCCGCGCACGAACTGCTTCAGCGGGCTGTCGAGCCCGGGGATCGCGATGTCGGCGGTGCGCACGGCCTTGTCGAACGACAGCGAGCTGGGGTTGTACTGCACGACGAGCTCGTCGAAGGAGCCGTCGTGCTTGAACACCTTGACCTTGGCCTTGCTCAGCTGCACCACGGCTAGGCCCTCCCGGCTCGCTGCTGCTCGACGACCGAGCGCAGGTCGAGCTCGCGGCCGCGGGACTGCTCGTCGCGCTCGTTCGCGGCCAGCCGGGCCAGCACGGCCTCGACGACCCGGCCGAGCACGGCAGGTGTCAGCAGCGCCTCCGGATCCACCGCGTGGACCGCGGTCGTGAGCTCCTCGATGCGGACGTCCACGGCTAGATCCCCGGTCCGACGGCTTCGGCGCCCAGCTTGAGGACCGACAGCTGCCAGAGCCCCTCGTGCGCGATCTCGAGGGTCTCCACGGCGACGTCGTTGGCCGTGGCCTTCAGCTTCGGACCGTCGAAGCGCACGGGAAAGCCGCGGGTGAACTTCCAGATGTTGTGCGGCAGGCGGGCGTCGTCGAGCAGGACGACGATCCCGTCCATCCGCTTGACCTTGCCGTGCCCGAAGCCGTCGATCCAGTCCCAACCGCTCTGGCTGATCCGCGAGACGCCGCGGGTCAGCACGAGGTTGGGCCAGGTCGTCCTCGTCGGGAACCGGTGCTCGGTCCCGTTGAGGCCACCCTCGTGCCGCCGCTGCTCCTCCTGTACGACCTTGAGGCCCTCGCACTCGGAGAACCCGCCGAACAGGGCGTCGCCGACCAGCGACATCCCGCCGGACAGCAGGAACGACCGCGGACTGGTCGTCTCGGCCATCAGCACGAGGAAGTTGTGGGCCAGCGGCGGGTCGAGGCGCAGGCCGGTCAGGCTCTCGAGGCCGGGGAGCAGCGTCATGCGCCTGCTCCCGCCCGTGCCGTCCAGGCCGGGCTCTCCTGCACGTCCAGCGCGTCGGACACGCGACCCACGCGCAGGACGACGAACTCGAACGGCTGGGAGGGCGCCACGCCCACCTCGACCAGCAGCCGCCCGACCGCCCGCTCCTCGGGCGGGTTGTTGTCGAGGTCGCACCGGACGAAGTAGGACTGCTCGGGAGTGCGGCCGGCGAGCATCCCCGCCTCGTGCAGGCCGTCCAGCAGGACCGTCGCGGACATCGTGGCCCTGGCCCGGGTGAGCAGGCCGTTCGGCTCGAACACTGCCCACTGCAGGGCGATGTCGAGCGCCTCGGCGACCATCGACATCAAGCGCCGCACGTTGACGTAACGCCAGTCCGGGTCCGACGACAGGGTCCGTGCGCCGAGCAGTCGCAGCCCGCGTCCACCGACGGTCCTCAGCGCGTTCACCCCGCTGGCATTGAGCAGCGCGTGGTGCTCCTCTGCGACCGGCCCGCTCGCGCCGAGCGTCCACTCCACGGCGCGGTTGGCCGGCGCCCGGTGGACGCCGACAGCCAGGTCCGTGGCCGCGACCATTCCGGCGACGTGCCCCGACGGCGGGACCAGGCGCACGGCGCCCGGACCGCCGACCGGATCGACGACCCGCAGCCACGGGAAGGTGAGCGAGGCGTAGGAGGTGTCGAAGCGGCTGCGCCAGTCGAGGACCTCGCGCAGGCCCTGGCCCGGGTCCAGGCAGGCGTACGGCGGGTCGAGCAGGGCGAAGCGGTCGGCGAGGCGCTCGCACTGCGAGACCATCTCGGCCTGGACCCGGTAGACGGTCGCGAGCGGGAAGGCCGGCGGCTGCTCGTCGACCGGGTCTGCCTGCGGCGCCGCGGCAGGCGCCGGGTCGTCGAGGCACGGGTCGGGGACGCAGGGCGGGAGCGGCGCGCTGACCGTCGGCTCGACGGGCCTGACGTGCACGTCCGGCACGCCCAGCAGCCCGACCTCGCGCACCTGCTCGACCGCACGCAGGCCCCTGCGCTTGAGGGCTGCTGTGACCTCGCCGTCGTCCGGGGCGCCTGGCTCACCCACGAGGTCCCGCTCCGACAGCGCGGCGAGCCCGGGCCGGCCCCCCGTCAGCCGCAGCAGAACAGCCGGGTCCGCAGAGAGCCCGGCAGGCACGTACGGGTCGTCGCGCAGCTCCTCCACGACGACCGGTTCGGGAGCCCGGGCGTCGGCCGCGCCGGTCCTCGGGTCGACCGGCGCGGCCAGGGGCGGCAGCGCCGTGGGCCCGTACCGCGCGGTTCCCGGGACCAGCGAGAGGCCGTCGTAGGACCGCAGCAGCCTGCCCCGCTCGCTGACCAGCAGCGAATAGTCGACGGCCTCGAGCAGGACCGGCCGGGCCGGGTCGAAGCCGGTCAGCGGTCGCTCCCCCGGCGCACGGCGGGCCGCCTCCGGGTCGATCCAGGACAGGCGACCGGTCGCCGCGTCCGACCGGGCCGCCACGTGCCAGCGCGACGGGGCGCCTGCCTGGCTGACCCTGATCAGGCTTCCTCGAGCGAACCCCGACGTGCTGTCGACCTCGCTCCACTCTCCGGCGTCATCACCCCGGGACGAGTGGGCCTGCCCGCGCCGGTGCTCGCGCAGCGACAGCGTCAGGCCGTTGCCCCAGTCACCCGGGCTCGACGCGCGGACCCGCCAGACCGGCCCGAGCGGTCCCGACAGCAGGGCCGACGCCGGTGCGGCCCCCACCAGCGGGTCGTCCGAGGCGACGCGCACCACCCAGCAGCGCCGGCCCCCGTTCTCCAGGAAGCCGCGGACGGCGTACGCGAGGAAACCGACGGGGGTGCACCCGCCGAACCAGGAGGTGAACTGCTGCCAGGACTCGACCGGCACGGGGACGTCGACGGGCCCGCGGTCCGCGATGCCCACGAAGGCGGCGATGTCGGTGCGCAGCGGGGTCACCCCGGGGCCGGTGGCGTCGACCGCCTCGTAGGAGACCCCGGGCGCTGCGTCGGTCAGGATCACGTCAGCCGACCTCGAGCACGATGCTCTCGACGACGAGCTCGACCGTCTCGATGGCGATCTCGTTGCCCGACGCCTTGAGGTCGGAGGCCTGGACCTTGTTGGGCCAGGCGCTCTCGAAGTTCCAGCGCAGCACGTCGTTGCGCTGCTCGTCCATGAGGATGACGCTGCCGTTGCGCCGGTCGAGCTTGCCCGTGGCGATGTTCCGGTACCAGTCCCACAGCGTCGAGTCCGCCACCATCCCGCGCTTGAGGGTGATCGGCCCGTACTTCCGCAGCCCCGGGATCTTGCGCGTGTTGAGCGGGAGGTCCATGCCTGTGCGGTAGTCCGCGACCTCGCCGTCGGACTGGAGCCCGGTGACGTCGCTGAAGGCCGCCACAGGCGTGTCGTCGATCTCCAGCCGGAAGTTGAAGGTGCGGAACGGGTCGCGGCGGTCGTCGGCCATGTCGGGTCTCCTAGCTGTCGGACCGGGCTGTCCAGAGCCCGATCCGGACGATGACGAACTCGGCCGGCTTCACCGGCGCCACCCCGACCTGGACGATCAGGCGGCCGGCGTCGACGTCGGTCTGGGTCATGGTGGTGCGGTCGCAGCGCACGAAGAACGCCTCCTCGGGGTCCACGCCCTCGAGCGCGCCGTTGCGCCAGACGACGGTGAGGAAGTTGCTGATGGTCCGGCGGACCCGGGCCCAGAGCGGCTCGGAGTTGGGCTCGAAGACGACCCACTGCAGCCCCCGGTCGATGGAGGCCTCGAGGAAGATCAGCAGCCGGCGGACGTTGACGTACTTCCAGTCGGGGTCGGAGGTGATGACCCGGCCGCCGTACACCCGGATCCCGCGGTTGTCGTCACGGAAGTCCCGGATCACGTTGACGTTCACCGGATAGGGGTTGAGGACGTCCTGCTGCTCCTTGTTGACCTTGCGCCGCACGCCGGTGATGCCGCGCACCACCTCGTTGGCCGGCGCCTTGTGCACTCCCCGCTCGATGTCGGTGCGGGCGTAGATGCCGAGCACGTGCCCCGACGGCGGGACCGCGTAGTCGTGGACGTCGGTCAGCAGGTCGGGGAACGGGTCCGGGATCGACAGCCACGGGTAGTAGAGCGCGGCGTAGGTGGAGTCGAACTGCTGCCGCTGGTCCTGGACGTCGGAGACCGTGTCCGCCGGCTCGGCCCGTGAGTCGAGGACCGCGAAGCGGTAGCGCATCAGCTCGCAGTGGTCGATCAGGCCCTGCTGCACCCGGGCCCCGTGACGGCCGGGCACGGCCACCAGGCTCACCTGCTCGACGTTGCGCAGGCTCTGCAGGCCGGTGCGCAGGTCGGGGTCGGCGTTGTCGGCTCCGAGGTAGTGGTCGTCGGTCATCGAACCGATCGAGTCGTCTCCGAGCACCGCCTCGATCCGCATCCTGGCCGGCTGCCGCCTCCCGTCGGCCTGGACGTCCACCAGGGCCTCCGGGCCCAGGCGCACGGCCTCGGCAGCTGCCGGCGTGGCGGCCCGGTCCGTGACACGGACGTACAGGGACGAGCCCTCGGGACGGTGGTCCCACGTGCGGACCACACCGCCGACCGACCCGATCACCTTTCCGATGTAGTTGCTGTGCCGGGGGTCGAGCGAGAGGTTGCGGAACACCTCGCGGTCGACCACCTGCCCGTCACGCGACGGCGTCGCCGGGTCCGGCTGCCTGAGGAGGCTGACGGTCAGGGTGAACTCGCGTGAGCGGACGACGGTGCCCAGCGCCTGCTGCACGGGTGCGAGGCCGGCGCCGTCGAGCAGGAGCGTGCCGCTCGCCCGGTCGACGCTGCGCACCTTGACGTGGTCGCCCAGGACCGCGCCGGTCACGGGGTCACGGAACTCGAGCACGGTGCCCGGCTGGACCCCCGACCGGGAGGCGAGGCGGACGGCGTTCGGGTTGACCATGCTCGTCAGCGTCGTCCGGCTCACGATGGCCGGGTCGTCGTCGGTGACGCTGATCCGCAGGCGGTTGCCCCAGGACCCCGCGTCGAGGGCCTCCACGTCGACCAGCGGCGCCCGTCCGACAGCGGCTGACCCGGCGGGATGGGAGCGGGAGAGGCCCGTCTGCAAGGTCAACAGCTCCGGCACGACGGGCGCGGCCCCCGAGGCGAGCGCGTGGTAGCTCACGTCACCGCCGAGGCTGGTGATCCGCACGGTCTCACCGGCAGCGAAGCCGGCCGCGTCGCTGAGCAGCACGACCTGCTCTCCTGCGGCCACGGGCAGGACGAGCGCGCACCCCTGGCGGCCGCCGAGCAGCGCCGCAGTGCCGACCAGCTGGACGGCCGTCCCTGCCGGGGAGTCCGAGGCGAGCGCGGGTGTCACCACGACGTTGCCCGCGTCCGGGGCCACGCGCGTCTGGGCCGGCAGCGACGTGACCGTCACCAGCTGGGAGGCGGCACCGGCCCCGACCCGGATCAGGGCCCCCACGGTGACGCCCGTCCGGTCGCTGACGGCGAGTACGCGGGAGCCCGCCGGCACCGCGGCCGTCGTGGCAGCCGGGTTCGGCACCACCTCGTCGCCGGCCGACGCGGCTGCACCGAGGGGGGTCACGGTCACCGTGCTGGTGGCGAGGTCCACGCTCTGGACGGTCACGGTCTGCGGGGTCCCTGCGGAGGTGATCTGCAGCCGCTGCCCGGCGACGAGGCCGGCCGCCTCGCCCGGCTGGAGCACCACGGTCCCGTCCCCCGCCGCAGCCGCCGCGGACAGCGTCCGGGCCGCGGACAGCTCGACCACCTCGACCAGGCTCCCGGCCTCGATCCCGGAGGCGGGTGCGGGCGCCAGGCCGACCTCCGCGAGCTGGCCGATCCGCCGCACCTCGCGCTCGGCGCCGGCTCCGACCACGACGAGCGCGGTCCGGTCGTCCAGCGCACCCTGACGGTCGTCCACGAAGGCGAGCGCGCTGGCAGCGGTCGCGCCCGTGAGCACGGCCGCCTGCACGACGCCGGCGCTGAGGTCGACCCGCGAGACGACCGTGCCTGCTGGCTGTGCGAGCAGCACCGGAGCACTCAGCCGGACCCGAGCCGTCGAGTCCGTCGCGCCGTCGGGCCGCACCCCTGTCACCTCGGCGACCGTGCGGTGCTCTGCGACCGCAGCCGCCCCGATCTCCAGGACGACGTCGCCGGGCGCCGAGGCCGCGACGTCCGCCTGGAGCGTCGTGATGTCGGCATTGGCCCCGGACAGAACGAGCGTCGTGTCACCGGGAGCGACGGCCTCCGCGACCGCGTAGGCCTCGGTGACCGCTCGGGCGTACTGCTCGGCCGGCTCACCGGCCGGGTGGGACCTGGACAGCGGCAGGTGGAGGGGGACCATCACGGTCTCGGCGACGGGGGCGGCGCCGGCCTGGCGGTACTCCGCCGTGCTCCCCTCACCGATCCGGAGCCAGTCGTTCGCGGCCAGACCCGTCACGGGCAGCGCCAGCAGCGGAGGCGGTGCGGCCGCGGCACCGGTCCCCTCGCCTGCGGGTCGCAGAAGGCGGGTCGCCACGGACATGGCGCCCCCCCGGTCGAACAGCGACCCCGCGGCACGGGTGGCGGCAGCGTCCACGGTCCGGACGACGTAGACGCGCTTGCCCCCGTTGGTGAAGAAGCCCTCGACGGCGTGCGGCAGGAACCTGTGGTCGCCGTAGTCCTCACCGCGCCGGAGCTGACCGCCGAACCAGCGGGCGAACTCGCCGACGCTCGTGACCAGGACGGGGACGTCCGCCGGCCCGCGCTCGGTCACACCGACCATCCCGCACGTGCTGGTGCTCACCCCCTCGATCGGCTTCGCGCCCGTGTCGACCTCCTCCACGTACACGCCTGGGGCGAGGTATTCAGGCATCTGGTCCTCCGAGGTCGATGACGTCCACGACGCTCACCGGAGCGTCAGGTCGAGCGAGCGGGTGGTCCTGGGGCGGGTGAGGGTCACGAGGGTGGTCGCAGCGAGAGCCCCTGCTGCGGCGCTGATCTCGACGGCTGCGAGTCCCGTCAGGGGCGGGAGCCGGCCGCGGCCGGAAGCGTCGGTGCTGGTGCGGTAGAGACCGGCCACCTGGTACTCGGGCGCGGACGCTCCGCCCGAGACCCGCACGACCTGGCCCACGGCGATCGAGCCGAGCGCTCCCACGACGAGGGTCCGGCCCCCCGCGAGGGCATCGGCGGTGAGGACGGCCTGAGTGGCGCCGGGGGCCGGAGACGCGAGGCGCCGCACCGCCGCACCTGCGACGTGCGGCTGCTGCAGCGGGAAGCGGACCCCGACCTCGCCAGCCGAGCCGGAGCTGCCCACACGGACCACGTCGACGACCTCGAGCCACTCGCCCCGGTCGGGGTCCCCGGCGTCGAGAGCGAGGACGTCTCCCGGAGCGAACGCGCCGACAGCGCTCACCGGCACCCGGGTGGCACCCCGGGCGAGTCCGGCCGTCAGGGTGCGCGGTGCCTCCGGGGGCTGGACCAGCACGGGTGTGTCCACGGTGCTGCCGGTCGGCCGGAGCGCGCTCAGCCCCGGGGCGACGGCGACCAGCGGGTCGAGCGAGCCGGCCCCGCCGACCCGGTCGACGGTCGCCCACCAGCGGGACACGTGCACGTCGGCCCCGCCGAGCGGCGCGACAGCCGGCCCGAGGTCCTCGGACGTCGAGAGGTCGAGGGCCACCGGGTCCGGCAGCAGCGCCAGCTCCCCGAGGTCGGCGGGAGCGAACGCCCCCGGGAAGGAGGGCACAGCGGCCAGCACCGCCGCCTCGGTGCGCGGCGCGTAGCCCGCCGCGTCGATCCGGACCGCCAGGTCGTAGGGCTGGGTCCGCAGGGACGGGAAGACCTGGCTGGGGCGGCCGAGCAGTCCGACCACGCCGTCCGAGGTGCTGCGAGGGAGCAGACCTCGCACGGGTGCCGTCATGCGGGCCGGGGCGCGCACGGGATCGCCGGTGAGGGCGTCCACCACGCGGGCGAAGGCGATCGCCTGCACGGCGTGGCCCGGCGCCCGCGGGCCGAGGGTGCTCACCGTGTACGGACGTCCGTGCGCCACGACCTCGGAGCGCGTCACGTCGCGTCCGTCGCCACGACGACTGCCGGTTCCAGTACCGGGACCCGGACCATC
>JAOPWP010000268.1 GCA_025965615.1 Frankiales bacterium | reverse complement strand
TGAGGACGTTCTTGCTGCGGCTCATGCCTCCGTAGAAGAAGGCCAGGCCAGGCGTCATGAGCAGCACCAGGAAGGCGCACACCATGACGAAGCCTGCATTGGCACCGTCGACCGTTTCCATGCTTCTCCTCAACTCGGGGGGACTGCAGCAGAGCGTGTGCGCCGCGCAATACGCCCCCGGGTCCTGGATGTTTCAGACCCGTGAACTTCGCCTAGGGTCCGAACCATGAGCCGTTGGAGGGACGAGACCGGAGGCACCCGCGGACCGGCGTACGAGGCGCACTTCCGCGCGCTGGCCGCATCCGGGAAGGACGTCCACGGGGAGGCTGACTTCGTCGGCCGGCTCGACCCGAGCCCCACGACCGTTCTCGACGCCGGGTGCGGCACCGGGCGGGTGGCTCGCGAGCTGGCCCGCCGGGGCCTGTCCGTCGTCGGCGTCGACAGCGACCCCTCCATGCTCGACGTCGCGAGGGAGCAGGCGCCCGAGCTCCGGTGGCAGCTGGCTGACCTCGCCGAGCTGCAGCTCGAGGAGCTGTTCGACGTCGTGCTGCTGGCCGGCAACGTCGTCGTCTTCCTGGCTCCCGGCACGGAGGCCGAGGTGGTCGGCCGGTGTGCTGCTCACGTGCGCCCCGGGGGCGTGCTGGTCAGCGGATGGCGCACCGACCGGATGTCCCGCACGGCCTACGACGTGCTCGCACTCGGGGCAGGTCTGGAGCAGGTCGCGCGGTACGCGACCTGGGACGGCGCGCCGTGGAGCGACGGCGCGGACTGGTGCGTCTCCGTGGACAGCAAGCCCAGCTAGAGCGCAGCCTCGTCACCGAGCAGGGCGTCGGCGAACGCCTCGGGCTCGAACGGCGCCAGGTCGTCCGGACCCTCACCCAGGCCGATCAGCTTGACGGGGATGCCGAGCTCGCGCTGGACCGCGATGACGATGCCGCCCTTGGCAGTGCCGTCGAGCTTGGTCAGGACGATCCCCGTGACGGCAACCGCCTCGGTGAAGACCCGTGCCTGGACGACGCCGTTCTGACCGGTGGTGGCGTCGAGCACGAGCAGGATCTCGTCGATCGGCCCGTGCTTCTCGATCACCCGCTTGACCTTGCCGAGCTCGTCCATCAGGCCGGTCTTGGTGTGCAACCGTCCGGCCGTGTCGATGAGCACGGTGTCGACGCCGTCCGCCTTGCCCTTGGCGACCGCGTCGAAGGCGACGCTCGCCGGGTCACCGCCCTCGGGGCCGCGGACCGTGGTCGCCCCGACCCGCTCCCCCCACGTCTGCAGCTGGTCCGCCGCCGCTGCCCGGAAGGTGTCGGCTGCGCCCAGCACGACCGACCGGCCGTCGGCGACGAGCACCCGGGCGAGCTTGCCGCAGGTCGTCGTCTTGCCCGTGCCGTTCACCCCGACCACGAGCAGCACGGCGGGCCCGCCGTCCTCGTGGGGCGTGGTCTTGAGGGTGCGGTCGACGTCGGTGCCGATCGCCCGGACCAGCTCCTCGCGCAGCAGCGGCCGGAGCTCCGCGACGGTGCGGACGCTGTCCACGCGCACCCGGGTCCGGAGCCGCGACACCAGCTCGCTGGTCGCCCCGACCCCCATGTCCGCGCCGAGCAGCGTGTCCTCGACCTCCTCCCAGGCGTCCTCGTCCAGCACGTCGCGGGACAGCAGCGCGAACAGGCCGCGGCCGAGCGTCGTCTGCGACCGGGACAACCGGGACCGCAGGCGGTGCAGCCGCCCCGCGGTCGGGTCGGGGACGTCGAGCACGACGCCGACCGACCGGGTGCTCGGCGGCAGCAGCGGGGCGTCGTCCGGCAGGTCGACCACCTCGACGCTGCGCTTGCGGGTGTCCCGTGGGACCTCGGCGTCGTCGTTGAGACCCGGCGAGTAGTCGACGCCCGGGCGCGCTCCGGTCTGGACCGAGCGCCGGCCTCGGCCGCGCGTGCCGCTCCTGACGAAGCCGACGACGACCACGAGGGTCAGGACGAGGATGGCGCCGAGCAGGCTGAGGAGTTCGAGCACGTCGACGTGTCTACCCGCTCCCCCGGTCGTACGCGGTCAGACGGCGTCGCGCTCGCGCAGCCGCTGGCTCACCACCGTCGAGATGCCGTCGCCCCGCATGGTCACGCCGTACAGCGCGTCGGCGATCTCCATGGTGCGCTTCTGGTGCGTGATGACGATGAGCTGCGAGGCGTCGCGGAGCCCTTCGAGCAGGGTCAGCAGCCGGCCGAGGTTGCGGTCGTCGAGGGCGGCTTCGACCTCGTCCATCACGTAGAACGGCGACGGCCGGGCTCGGAAGAGGGCGACGAGGAAGGCGATGGCGGTGAGCGAGCGCTCGCCGCCCGACAGCAGGGAGAGCCGGGAGACCTTCTTGCCGGCCGGACGGGCCATGACCTCGATACCGGTCGCCAGGAGGTCGTCGGGAGCCGTGAGGACCAGCTGGCCCTCGCCGCCGGGGAACAGCGTGGCGAACACGTGCACGAACTCGCGGGCGGTGTCCTCGAACGCCGAGGCGAACACCTCGTGGATGCGCTCGTCGACGTCGCGCACGATGCCCAACAGGTCGCGCCGGGTGGCCTGCAGGTCCTCGAGCTGCGTCGCGAGGAACGCCGACCGCTCCTCGAGGGCGGTGAACTCCTCGAGCGCGAGCGGGTTGACCCGGCCGAGCAGGGCGAGGGCGCGCTCCGCCGTCGCGGCCCGCTTCTCCTGCACGGCCCGCTCGTACGCGACCGGCTCGGCGTCTGCGTCGACCTCGCCCGTCTCGGTGGTGAAGGGGACGAGCACCTCCGGGCCGTACTCGCCGAGCAGCTGCTCGACGGGGACCCCCCACTCGCCCACGGCCCGCTCCTCGAGCGCCTGGATCCGCAGGCGCTGCTCGGCCCGGGCGACCTCGTCGCGGTGCACCACGTCGGTGAGGCGCTCGAGGTCGGCCGACAGCTCGCGGGTTCGTGCGCGCAGCACGGCGAGCTCTGCGTCGGTGCCGGCCCGGGCCGCCGCGGCGGTGTCCCGCTCACCGGCAGCCGCGGCGATCGACCCGGTGATGCGCTCCAGGGCCACCTGCGCCGCGGCCGCGACGGCCCCCGCCGTCACGGCCCCCCGGGAACGCGTCTCACGCAGAGCAGCGAGGCGCTCGCGGGCGACCCGCTCCTGGCGCGCGGCCCGTTCGA
>JAOPWP010000258.1 GCA_025965615.1 Frankiales bacterium | reverse complement strand
GACGTTGACGGCGTCCCGGGGCCCCCGGGGACCGCAGCGCCGGGGTCCTCCGAGACGGGGCCACCGGCTCCGGGAGCGGCGGGAGCGTGCCAAGGTGCGCCGGCATCGACGGCGGGAGGTCCTGCGGGCGCGGTCCCGCCGGGGGCGCCGTCGAGCGGCGTAGCCTCCGGGTCGCTGCCGGTCGGGCAGTTGCACGGCCCAGCGGGCTGTTCCCCGGTGGTGGTGGCCGCGGCCTGGCAGGACGGACCGCAGGTGCCCAGGCGCAGAAGCTCTTGTGCCTCGGCGCCGACGCTGGTCACCAGGGCCAGCGATGCGACGGCCCGGGCCCGTCCCGTGGGGGGCAGCTCGTCGACCAGCAGCTGCAGCCCCGCGCCGGTCGCCGCGGAGAAGCCAGACAGCGCGCGCAAGGGCGCCTGCTCCTCAGCGGTCCTGCCCTTGCCCTGCGCTCGTCGGAAGGCGCTGGTCAGCAGCTCCGAGCCCTCACGGACCTCGCGGTCCAGGTCGTCGAATCCGCGGGAGAGGCGCCCGTCCACGAGTTCCTCGACGGCGACGCCTCTCTCGTCGAACAGCTCCTGCACCTCGTCCAAGCGGTTCCCGGCGAGCTGCAGGTGCCGCTGTCCCTTCGCGAGGTCGCCCCGGGCCGCTGCGAGCTGGAGGGTCTCGACGGTGCGCTTGACGCCGTAGAAGGGGTCGCCGGGCAGGGACTGGGCCCCGGCTGCGGCGACGCCGCTGACGGCGATGACCGAGGCGAGGGAACCCGCGACCACCCCCAGCGTGCGCTGGCCCCGCCGGCTGGTGCGCCATGACGTCGCGCCAGCAGGGGTCCCGGGGGCCGCCGACACGGGTTCCGGACTGCCCGTCCCCTGGACGGCCGCGACGGCGAGCAGCCGGGTCCGCAGGGCCACGCGGAACCCCGGAGACGGAACCGCCGCCGGCTCGTCGGCGCGACCGGCCTGCGCGAGGCGCTCGGTCAGGCGGACCAGGTCGGCGAGCGGCTCCGAGGGCCCGGGCTGGGGCGGGGTCTCCTGCGCAGGGGGCCGGGAGCGGCGGTCCAGCAGACCCGCGAAGCGCTCCGCGGAGCGGCGACGCTCCGGGCGCAGGCGGGTCAGCGGGTCCACGGCGGTGCCCCCTGTCCTGGCCGGGCCCGGCGTGCGGCGCCGGCGGCTGCTCCGTCCAACGAGCCGAGGTCGCGGAAGGTGACGCCCGAGGTCGCTGCGTCGTGACCTCCCGGGGATCGGGGGGAGCTCACAGCTCGACGCCCTCCGGCAGCAGCCGTCCCAGGGAGCGGATCGCGCGGTACTGCAGGGCCTTGATCGCCCCGTCGTTCTTGCCCATGACCTGCGCCGTCTCCGCGACGGACAGCCCCTGCAGGAAGCGCAGGACGATGCACTCCTGCTGCTCGGCCCCGAGCTGCTGCACCGCCCCGAGGAGCACCTTGTTCTGCATGGCCTCGAGCACCGCCTGCTCCGGCCCCTCCTCGACGAGGCGAGGCGCGCCGGCCACCGAGCTCACGTCCTCGGTGGTCGTCTCCAGGCGCTGGCGGCTGCTCTTGTAGTGGTCGGCGACCAGGTTGCGGGCGATCGTCACGAACCAGGCCCCGACGTCCCGGCCCTGCCACGTGAAGCTCGTGATCCTGCGCAGGGCCCTCAGGAACGCCTCGCTGGTCAGGTCCTCCGCGACCTGCGCAGACCCGACCCGGTAGTAGACGTAGCGGTAGACGAGGTCGACGTAGCGGTCGTACAGCACCCCGAACGCCTCGGCGTCTCCGGCCTGGGCCCGGCGGACGAGAGCCAGGCTGACCGCGCTGTCGCCCTCCGCGGGCGGGTGCTCGTCGGCCGGTACCGCGCGCACGCGGGCCAGCTCGTCGTCACCGGCCGCCGCTGGTGCGGGCACCGAGACGGCGCGCCCCGCCGTGAAGGCGGAGTGGCTGCTCACGCCGACCCACCGCCGCCGACCGGCACGACTCCCGGAGCGCGGGTCACGAGGTCTCCTGTCGGCGGGTCGGCCTGTCGAGGCGGGGCTGCGGCGGTCGTCCGGTCGGGTCAGCGTAGTGGCGGGCGTCACGTACGGCGGAGTCCTTCCCTGTTGCCGGGTGGCGACCCTTCGCCCTCCGATCCCGGCCGAAGCATGCGGCGGGTGCTTGCAACTGTGGAACACTCGGGCACGAGGCGCTCCCTCGCGCCCTCCCTCGACCGGAGGTCAGCCGCCGTGACGACGTCCCTGCCATCGGGGAACCTCTCCGACCTGGTCCGCCGCGCTGCCGAGCACCCTGACAAGCCGGCCCTGCTGTTCCGCGACTCGGTCGTGACGTGGTCCGAGCTGGACGGCCTCGTGGACGCCGCTGCCGCCGGGCTCACCGGCCTCGGCCTGGCGCAGGGCGAGCGGCTCGCGATCTCGCTGGCCAACACCCCCGAGTTCCCGGTCGCCTACTTCGCCGCCCTGCGGGCCGGCCTGGTCGCGGTCCCGCTCAACACCGGCTACACCGCCGACGAGCTGCGGCACGCCCTGTCCGACAGCGGTGCCCGCGGCATGGTCACCACCCGGGCGGGTGCGGCGACCGCCCAGGAACTCGCCCGCGAGATCGAGTCCCTCGAGCACGTCCTCGTGGTCGGTGCGACGACAGGACAGCCCTCCAGCTGGGAGGACCTGCTCGAGCAGGGCCGCTCGGCTGGCCGCGTCGAGTCCCGGGGCAGCGACGAGGACCTCGCGGTCCTGCTGTACACCTCCGGCACGAGCGGACGCCCCAAGGGCGCCATGCTCCCGCACCGCGCCCTGCTCGCGAACCTCGCGCAGACCGCGCAGATCCAACCGCCCGTCGTCGCCTCCGACGACGTGGTCCTGCTGGTGCTGCCGCTGTTCCACATCTACGGGCTGTCGGCGGCCCTCGGGGCCGTCGCGGCCCATGGGGCCACGGGTCTGCTCATCGAGCGGTTCGACCCCGTCGAGACCCTGGCCGAGATCCGGCGCCATGCGGTCACCAGCATCGTCGGCGCGCCGCCGATGTACGTCGCCTGGTCGATGCTGCCCGACGTCGAGGACGCCTTCACCTCCGTACGCCTCGCGCTGTCCGGCGCAGCGCCGCTGCCGGCCGCCGTGCTGCAGCGGATGCTGGACGTCACGGGGCACCACGTCTTCGAGGGCTACGGGCTCACCGAGACCGCACCCGTCCTCACCTCCACGCTGATGAGCGAGGCGGCCAAGCCGGACTCGATCGGGCGGCCCGTGCCGGGCGTCGAGCTGCGGCTCGTCGACGAGCAGGGACGGTTGGTCGAGGAGGGGGATCCCGGTGAGGTGTCGGTGCGCGGGGCCAACGTCTTCCTGGGCTACTGGCCCGAGGCGAGCGGAGGGCCGGACGCTGACGGCTGGTTCGCGACCGGCGACGTGGCCTACGTGGACCCGGACGGCGACCTGCACCTCGTCGACCGGCGCCGGGAGATGGTCCTGGTCAGCGGCTTCAACGTCTACCCGCGCGAGGTCGAGGACGTCCTGCTCACGCACCCCGAGGTGCAGGAGGTGGCCGTCATCGGCATCCCGCACCCCTACACCGGGGAGTCGGTCAAGGCGCTGATCGTGCTCGTCCCCGGGTCCAGCCTGTCCGCCGACGAGGTGATCGCCTACAGCGCTCGCTCGCTCGCGCGGTTCAAGTGCCCGACCGCCGTGTCGTTCGTGTCGGCGCTCCCGCACGGCGCCACCGGCAAGGTCAGCAAGGGGCAGTTGCGAGAGATGTCGGCCTGACCGGTGCGACTGCTGCCCTCCCGCGCGGGGCGCCCTGCGGGCCGGCCGTCCTCGCTCGTGCTGGTCACCCGGCAGGGCTGCCACCTGTGCGAGCAGGCCGAGCCGGTGGTGGCAGCCCTCGCCGCCCGCGCCGGCGTGGCCCTGGCCCTGGCCCCCGTCGACGACGACCCCGAGCTGCAGGCCCGGTGGAGCGACCACGTGCCGGTCGTGCTGGTCGACGGCGTCGAGGTGTGCCGCTGGTGGGTGGACGAGCCTGCCGTGCGTCGGGCGCTGGGCCTGCGGTGACCCCGCGTGCGAGCCCCCCGCCGGGGGTGAGCCCCAGCCCACGTGTGAGCCCGCTCACGAGACTTCGTGCGTCGATTCACAAGCGCGTAACCTGAGCGTCGAGGCTGTACCTCGACAGGGTCTGGATGCGCGCGGCAGGAGCAGCAGTGACCGACGAGTGCCGGGCGCCTGACGCCTCTGCTCGCCCGCGTGCCACCGTCCCCGAGGCCACCGTCGCCCGGTTGCCGGTCTACCTGCGTGCGCTGCACTCCCTGGCCGACTCGGGCCGCACGACCGTCAGCAGCGAGGCCCTTGCCGGTGCGTCGGGCGTCGGCTCGGCCAAGCTGCGCAAGGACCTCTCCCATCTCGGCTCCTACGGCACCCGGGGCGTGGGCTACGACGTGCAGGAGCTCGTCGTCCACATCAGCGGCGCGCTCGGCCTCGGGCAGAGCTGGCCCGTCGTGCTGGTGGGGGTGGGCAACCTCGGTCATGCCCTGGCCGGCTACGGCGGGTTCGACGACCGGGGCTTCAGCATGGCGGCGCTGTTCGACCTCGACGCCGCCCGCATCGGCGAGCGGATCGGTGAGCAGGTCGTCCGGCACGTCGACGAGATCGACGACGCCGTACGCACCCTGGGGCCCTGTATCGGCGTCATCGCCACGCCTGCGCCGGCGGCCCAGGGGGTGTGCGACCGGCTGGTCTCAGCCGGGGTGCGCAGCATCCTCAACTTCGCGCCCGTCCTGCTGCGCGTCCCAGCCGGCGTCGACGTCCGCAAGGTGGACCTGTCGCACGAGCTGCAGATCCTCAGCTTCCACCAGCAGCGCCGGTCGGCGCTGACCCTGGTCGAGGACGCTCCGCGGGCACGCGCATGA
Source organism: Frankiales bacterium (assembly GCA_025965615.1). Lineage (GTDB taxonomy): Bacteria > Actinomycetota > Actinomycetes > Mycobacteriales > SCTD01 > SCTD01. The sequence continues at coordinate 3,812 of JAOPWP010000258.1, read as the reverse complement.
GCGTCCTGGTCGTCGGGATCAGCCACCGGAGCGCCCCGGTGTCGCTGCTCGAGAAGGTCACCGTGGGCGTCGGAACCGCAGACCTCGCCCTCGGCGAGCTCCGCGCCGCGGGGCCGGTCGGGGGTGCCGTCGTCGTGTCGACCTGCAACCGGGTCGAGGTCTACGCCGACACCGAAGGCTTCCACGCCGGCGTCGACGCGGTCAGCGACCTGCTGGCCCGGTTGTCAGGGGTCCCGCTCGACGAGCTGAAGCGGCACCTCTACGTGCACTGGGAGGGCTCCGCGGTCCTCCACCTGTTCGAGGTCGCCTGCGGGCTCGACTCGATGGTGATCGGTGAGTCGCAGATCCTCGGGCAGCTGCGGCGCGCCTACACGACCGTCCGCGACGAGCCGGCCGGGCCCACCCTGCACGAGCTGTTCCAGAGCGCGCTGCGGGTCGGCAAGCGCGCCCACAGCGAGACGGGCATCGACGGCGCCGGGCGCTCTCTGGTGTCGGTGGGCCTGGAGCGTGCCGTGGCCGCGATCGGGCCGCTCGAGGGTCGCCGCGTGCTCGTCATCGGTGCCGGGTCGATGGGGGCGCTCGCCGGCGCGGTCCTGCGTCGGGCCGGCGCCGGCGACGTCGTCGTGGCGAACAGGACGGCCGAGAACGCGAAGCGGCTGGCGGACACCCTGGGCGGGACCGGTGTGGGGCTCGACGGGCTCGAGGCCGCGCTGGCCGAGGCCGACGTCGTCGTCTCCTCGACCGGCGCGACCGGGATCGTCGTCGAGCGCGAGGTCGTCGCCCGTGCCGTGCAGGCGCGCGGTGGGCGCCCCCTGGCGATCCTCGACCTGGCCCTGCCCCGGGACATCGACGCCGACGTGCGCGAGCTCCCGGGCGTCACCCTCGTCGACCTGGCGTCGCTGCAGGACCAGCTGGCTGCCACCGAGGCGGGGGCCGACGTCGAAGCCGTGCGCGCCATCGTCACCGAGGAGGTCGGCGACTTCCTGGCGTGGCAGCGCGCCGCCCGGGTCGCCCCCACCGTGGTCGCCCTGCGGAGCCGGGCCGACCAGGTCGTCGCCGCCGAGCTGGCCCGGCTCGAGACGCGGCTCCCCGGCCTCGACGAGCAGAGCCGCAACGAGGTGCAGATGGCGGTCCGACGGGTCGTCTCGACGCTGCTCCACACCCCGACCGTCCGGGTCAAGGAGCTGACCGACGCCCCGGCGGCCTGTCGTACGCCGACGCCCTGCGAGAGCTGTTCGGCCTCGACCGCGCCGCCCCCGCGGCCGTCACCGCGAGCCCCGTCGCCACCGTGGTCGACGTCGACGCCCCCGGTGTCGGGTCGTGACCTCGCCTCCCTCCGCCCTGCGCCTCGGCACCCGCGGCAGCGCCCTGGCGCTGGCCCAGTCGGGCATGGTCGCGGACTCGATCCGGGACCGGCTCAGGCGGCCCGTCGAGCTGGTCCGCGTCGTCACGGCCGGCGACGCCTCGAGCGCCGCCATCTCCCAGATCGGTGGCACCGGCGTCTTCGTGGCGGCGCTGCGCGACGCCCTGCTGGCCGGCCACGTCGACCTCGCCGTCCACTCGTACAAGGACCTGCCCACCGCAGAGGCCGACGGCCTGGTCATCGCCGCCGTCCCGCAGCGGGAGGACCCACGCGACGTGCTCGTCGCCCGCGACGGCCTCACCCTGGGGGAGCTGGCAGCGGGGTCGCGGGTCGGCACCGGTTCGCCCCGCCGGACCGCGCAGCTGCTGGGGTTGGGGCTCGGCCTCGAGGTCGTCCCGGTGCGCGGCAACGTCGACACCCGCATCTCCAAGGTGAGGTCCGGGGAGCTGGACGCGGTGGTCCTGGCCCGGGCCGGGCTCGTCCGCCTCGACCGGCTGCACGAGGCCACCGAGGTGATCGACCCGCTCATGATGCTCCCGGCGCCCGCCCAGGGCGCCCTCGCGATCGAGTGCCGGGCCGACGACGCCGAGCTGATCGCCCTGCTGGCGGCGCTCGACGACGAGCGCAGCCGGACGACCGTGGTGACCGAGCGGGCCCTGCTCGCTGCCCTCGAAGGCGGGTGCACGGCCCCGGTCGGGGGACTGGCCGAGGTCGCCGAGGGGGACGCCGGGCCAGAGATCTACCTGCGCGGCCTGGTGGCTGCCGCAGACGGAACAGACGCCGTACGCCTCTCGGCGACCGGTCCGACGTCCGAGGCCGCGGAGGTGGGACGCCGGCTCGCTGCCGAGCTGCTCGACCTCGGCGCCGCGGACCTGATGGGAGTGACACGCACATGAGCGCCCCGAAGTCCCCGCCGTCCGACAAGCACAAGCGCCCCGGGCAGGTCGTGCTCCTCGGCACCGGCACCGGCGACCCGTCGCTGCTGGTCGTGCGGGCCGCCGAGCTGCTGGCGGTCGCCGACCTGGTGATCGCCGACGAGCGCTGCGGCGAGGAGGTCCTGCTGGGCCTCCCCGACACCGCCGAGCTGGTCCGCACCGCGCCCGGCGAGGTCCAGGGCGCGGCGCTCGTGGCGGCGAGCAAGGCGGGACGCACCGTGGTCCGGCTGCTCCCCGGCGACCCGTTCCTGCACGCGGAGGGTGCCAAGGAGGCCGAGACGGTCCTCAAGGCCGGGCAGCGGCTCGAGGTGGTGCCGGGTCTGCCGCCCGCCGTGGCCGTCCCCGACTACGCCGGCGTCGCAGCCGGGCTGCCGCGCACCATCGCCCGCATCGGCGACCGCACCGACTGGCGCGCCCTGGCCGGCTCGGCCGGGACGCTCGTCCTGATGGGTGCCGCCACCGAGGTCGGCAAGGCGGCCGCCGCGCTCGTCGAGCACGGCCGCAAGCCCACGGAGGCCGTGGCGGTCACCGTGCGCGGCACCACGCCGGAGCAGCTCACGGTCGTCTCGACGCTCGAGGGCATCGAAGTGGCCGCCGCCGCGGCTCCGGACCTCACCGGTGAGGCCGTCGTCGTCGTCGGTGACGCCGTCAAGCGGATCGACAGGCTCTCCTGGTTCGAGAGCCGGCCGCTGTACGGCTGGCGCGTCCTCGTGCCGCGCACCCGTGACCAGGCCGGCGCCCTGTCCGCGCAGCTGCGGTCGTACGGCGCGGTGCCCGTCGAGGTGCCGACGATCGCCGTCGAGCCCCCGCGCACCCCCGCGCCGATGGAGCGCGCCGTGAAGGGGCTGGTCGACGGCCGTTACAGCTGGATCGCGTTCACCTCCGTCAACGCCGTCAAGGCCGTACGCGAGAAGCTCGAGGAGTTCGGGCTCGACGCCCGCGCGTTCGCCGGGGTGCGCGTCGCCGCCATCGGCGACACGACGGCCCAGTGCCTGCTCGACTTCGGCATCCGGCCGGACCTCGTCCCGAAGGGCCAGCAGTCCAGCGAGGGCCTCCTGGCCGAGTGGGACCAGTGCGACGACCCGGTCGACCGGGTGCTGCTCCCGCGGGCCGACATCTCCACCGACACGCTCGCCGCCGGGCTGGTCGAGCTGGGCTGGCAGATCGACGACGTCACGGCCTACCGCACCGTGCGGGCCGCGCCGCCGCCCGCCGAGACGCGAGAAGCCCTGAAGGGCGGTGGATTCGACGCCGTGCTCTTCACGTCGTCCTCGACGGTCCGCAACCTCGTCGGGATCGCGGGCAAGCCGCACGACACGACGATCCTCGCCTGCATCGGCCCGGCCACGGACGCGACGGCTCGCGAGCTCGGCCTCCGGGTTGACGTCCTGGCACCGCGGCCGGAGGTGGGGGTCCTCGTGGAGTCGCTCGCTGCCTTCGCAGCGGCCCGTCGCGAGGCGGCCCTGCCGGGTGCCGTGGCCCTGCCGAGCGCGCCGCACCGCCGCAAGGTGGCC
>JAOPWP010000251.1 GCA_025965615.1 Frankiales bacterium | reverse complement strand
TGCTGTCGTGCCCCGGGACCTGCTGGCCGGAGCCGCGACGCGGACAGGCGCCGCCTGGGCGGTTCGAGCGGCCCGGGCGGCCCGCTCCTGGGCGAGCGTGGCCTGCGCTGCCTGACGGGCGACCGCGCTGCGCTCCGCTTCCTGCGCGGCAGCGGCCTCGGCGGCTGCCTGCGCTGCAGCCACCTGAGCTGCCGCTGCCTGTGCGGCAGCCGCCTCAGCGGCCGCGACCTCCGCGGCAGCCGCTTCCGCCTGCTGCACGGCGACCGCCGCATCCAGCCGAGCCTGGTTGGTCGTGAGGAGCTGAGCGAACTCGACCTCGGACGTCACCAGCGTGGCCTTGCTCTGCTCGGTGCCCTGGGTGGTCACCACGGCCAGCGCCGTGATGGTGGTGATGGTGGCAGCCGCTGCGACGGCCTTGTGCTTGGCGAGCTTCAGGGGGTGCTCCAGGTTCGTACGCCTGCAGGCAAGCCGGTTGGGATCTCCGTCCGGCTGTCCTTCGATCTGGCGATCCCGATCGGGACGCCCCGCTCCCGCCCCGGCATAGGGGTGCAGGGCCCATGAACTCGTGTCGGGGGGCGGGACTCGGCATCCCGACGGGCGCCTGCTCTGCCTGAGTTGCGCCGGCAGCACCGACGACGCTAGATCGGTCCGGGCGCGTTGTCGAACGCGATCCGTCACGACGACGCGGCGAGGGCGGTATGAGCCAGACTGCCGCCCACTGCGAAGGACTCCGGGTTGAGTGCCCACGGACGGGGTAGCCGCGCGGATCATGGAACCCATCCCCGAGGTGCGCGAGGCCGAGGTCCGACTGGCAGCCGTTGCTGACGAGACGCTCGACCTGGTGCAACACCTGGAGGCCGTGTCGGCGCTCGCCCTGACCCTGCTGCCCTCCTGCGTCGGGGTCAGCCTCACGGTCCTGGTCGACGGTGACCCGTTCACGGTGACGGCGACACCCGCCGACCTGGCCAGCCTGGACGCGATCCAGTACCTCGACGGCGGACCCTGCCTCGATGCCGCTACCGCGGAGGAACCGATCGTCGTCGACGACGTCCTGGACGAACCGCGCTGGCAGATGTACTCGCAAGCGGCCGCAGCCCTCGGCGTCCGCTCGAGCATGTCGCTGCCGATCCCGGCAACGGATGACACCCCGGCGGCTGCCTTGAACCTGTACGCGTCCGACCCCCACGCCTTTCACGGCGTGCAGGCGCAGCTGGCTGCGCTGTTCGGCGTCCACGTCAGCCAGCTCGTCGAGAACGCCGACCTCTCCTTCATGACCCGGGAGTTCGCGCGGGAGCTCCCCCAGCGCCTCGCGGATCGCGAGAAGCTCGACCAGGCCGTGGACGTGCTCCTGTCCCTGCGCGGAGGGGAGGCAGACCAGGCCCGAGAGCGCATCCGCTACGCAGCGAGCAGAGCCGGCATCAGCCCCAGCGAGGTCGCCATGATCATCCTCGTCGTCGGCACCTGAGGGCCCGTAGCTGGCCAAGGCCGACGCGGCCCCTGAGTGGACGATCTCGCGGGCTGTCGTATGCTGCTCGCGGTTGAGCCAGCAGCCGCCCTGGTCTGTTCCGGCGTGAAGCACCGTCCTGTGGTCCGCCGCACAGACACCTCCCGACAGGTGAAGGTGAGCTGGCCGTGACCCTCGCTCAGAGCTCTCGCGTACGACCGAAGCCGTCGGTCCGCACCGACAACGAGCGCCTGCTCGACCAGCTCGCCGGGATCAGCGCCTGGCTGCAGGCCCGCGCCGACAGCGAGTTGCAGCTCGTCGAGGCGGGCAGTCGGGAGATGCGGCTCGACCGGGCCCGCCGGCTCGACGTGATGCGCCGCCAGCACTGCGGGCTGGTCCAGGCCACCGAGCGTCAGCTGCGCGAGTCCGGCAGCCCGCTGCGATCGACGACAGCACCTCGCGTGGTGATCGTCCACCGCAACGACTGGTTCAAGGACAAGGTCAGCAGCGGCCTGCGCGAGGGCGGCATCCACATCGTCGCCGAGCTGGTGAACGGTGCGGAAGCGGTGGGTCTCGTGGTCGCGGAGCAGCCGGACGTCTTGCTCGTGGAGGACAAGCTGCCGATGCTCGGGGCGCTCGACGTCCTCGCCGAGGTACGTCGCTTCGCCCCGAAGACGCGCGTCGTGGTCCAGGTCGGCACCGACTCGCAGATCGGGGCGTTCCTCGAGACCGGCCCGTGCACGGTGTTCACGCGCCGGATCCCGCCAGCTGACATCGTCGACGGCATCCTCGACCTCCTCAGCCCAGGAGCCTGAGCCGCGGGCTCCACCCGCCGAGGCAGTGGGAGTCGGCCTGGACCCACCGCGTAGCGTTGTCGCTCTGGGCCGCCCGGCGAGGCGGTGGTGGCGTCGAGATCCCGGCGCGTTGCGACGAGGCGAACACGTGTCTCCCCGGTCCCGATCGCGTTCGAACGGGTGACGCACCACGAGGAGCACACCATGACCGACCCGCACATGCAGCCGCAGGACGCCTTCGCCGAGCTGGCGCGCATCACCCTCGCGGACCACTCGCTCGACGAGGTCATGCGCAAGGTCGCCACGCTCGCCAAGAGCACGCTGAACCTGAACGGCGAGGTGTCGGTGACCCTGCTCGACAGGGGGAAGGCCTCCACCGTCGCCTCCACCGGGCCCTTGGCCGTCTCCCTGGACGAGCGGCAGTACGAGCGGGGGTACGGCCCGTGCCTCGACTGCATCGACGGCGGGCAGCCGCTGATCGTCAGGGACATGCCGACCGAGCAGCGCTGGGTGGACTGGGCCAGATCGGCCGCTGAGGCAGGTGCCGGCAGCAGCATGAGCATCCCGGTGCCGCTCCAGCGCGAGGTGTCTGCCGCGCTCAACATCTACAGCAGGGACCGGGACGCCTTCGACGACGACGCCGCGGAGCTGGCGACGACGTTCGCCGCGTACGCCGGTGTGGCACTTGCCAACATGCACCTGTACGAGGCGCAGGGCCAGGTCGCGGAACAGTTGCAGCAGGCGATGCAGTCCCGCGCGGTCATCGAGCAGGCCAAGGGCATCCTCATCGGTCAGCGACGGTGCACCCCCCAGCACGCGTTCGACATCCTCGTCCGGCTGTCCCAGGAGTCGAACCGCAAGCTGCGCGACGTCGCCGAGGCGCTCGTCTCGGAGGCGGCCAGGGCGACGGAGCAGGCCTAGCGAGCGACGTCAGGTCCGTGCCACTGCGTCGGGCCCTGCGGTGGGGGCCGTCTCGGCAGCTGGGCTCGGTGACGAACTGGGCGTGCCGCGCCCTGGCTGGGTGGCGGGCCTACAGCTGTCCGGCCCGCTCGGAGGCTCCGTCGAGGTCGATGCTCGCGGGCTCGGCCTCCTGCGACTCCGGTCCGGCCTCCTGCGCGACAGGCGGTGCAGCGTCCGGCTCGTCGGCCAGCGGTCGCTCCGGACCGCTCAGGCCCGTGGCCCGGCCGAGCAGCTCCCGACCCTCGACCACCAGCTGATCTGCGATCTCGCGCAGCACGCCGACCCGCTCGGGGTTCGCGGTGGTGGCGAGCTCGTCGCGGACCGTCCGCAGTCGGTCGAGCACCTGCGTGAAGTCCTCGTTGGCCTGGCTCATGCGGGCTACCCCTCTCGTCGCGTCGTACCGCCGAGCGAGCGGTGCGCCGCCCAGCAGGAGTGCGGGCAGGGCCAACGCTGCCGCGACCCATGGCGTGGCGGTCACCACGGCCAGGCCGACGATCAGCACCGTCAGCAGCAGGCAGGCGGCCCACAGCAGCTTCGTGCGCCGTGCCCGTGAGCGCTCGGTGCGCGCGACCGCCACCCGACCGGCGTCGTCGGCCTCCTGCTTCGCCTGCTCCAGCGCCTGCCGGAACCGCGCGTCTGCCGCTGTCACGGCGGTCTCGACGTCGCCCGCCAGCTCGTCGAGGAGCGCACGGGCGCGTCCGAGACGGCTGAGGACCCACTCGACGGCAGCCTCGGCCGTGGGCACCGTCGCGCAGGCCACCTCGTCGCTGGCGGTGTGCACACCACGTCCCCCGAGGCCGCACACGACCGGGACCTGCACCTCGGCGACCGCCCGTGCGACCTGCAGCTCGTCGTAGGACCCGAGCCCGAGCTGACGGCCCTCGCCGCGGACCAGCAGCACCACGTCGGTGTCCCGCCCGGACGCCGTGATCGACGAGGCGAGGGCGCTGCCCGCGTCCGCGCGAGTGACGTCCACGGCTGTCGGGCGCACATGCACGGGGAAGGAGGACTGCTCGAGCAGGTGCACAGCTCGCTCGACGGCACCGTCGCGCGCATCACCGACGACGGCGACGACCACGGGCGCCACGCCGGTCGACCTGGACCGCTGCGGCTCGGCGAGGCCCGCCTCGGCCACGACCCTCAGCGCCTCGGTGCGCGACTCATCGACCTGCGCGACGGTCGGGCTCGGGTCGATCTCCGAGACGGTGAACAGTGGAGCGCCAAGGCCCGGGTCGAAGCGCAGGAGCCCCCCGAGCCGGGCGAGCCGCCCGTCGCGTACGACGTCCTCCACGTCGGCGTCGTGATCGCGGGAGAGCAGGTCGCGCACCGCCGGCAGGCTCTCGGCCTGAACCTCGCACAGCAGCGAGAAGGGCTCCTCTCCGGTGGCACTGCGCACCCTGAAGGAGAGGCCCTCGTCGTTCCCACGGACCCCCCTCACCTGCCCAGCGACCCAGATGCGGTGCGGGAAGGCGACGTGGAACTGGTCGGCCACCAGTCGACCCACGTCCGAGACCCCGTGCGTACCGCGTCCGAGCGCCGTCGCCCGGACGCGGCGGGCGCCCGTGCCTTCGTAGCTCACGCCGAAGCCGTCCTCTTGCGGGTCCACGACCGAGAGGCTAGGCCGAACCGGCCCCCCGACCGCAAGGGGTGGGCCCCACCTTGCCTCCACAGCCACCACCTGCCAGGCTGCGCACCCGTTCGAGCAGCGGGAGGGTGGGGGCGCCGTGGCGTCCGGCGACAGCTCCCGGGAGTCGCTGGCGGCCGCGCTGTCGAGTGCCACGTCCGACGTCTTCGGGAGCGTCCGCGACCTGGTGATGCAGGTGCCGACCCCCACCGTGCCCGTGGACCTCCTCATCGAGGAGATCCGCGCCAAGCGCGCGCTCGTCGAGGCGATGCAGGTGCAGATGGCGTCGTTCGC
>JAOPWP010000207.1 GCA_025965615.1 Frankiales bacterium | reverse complement strand
ATCGCCGGTGAGGCCCAGGCCGGCACGTTGCGCTACCTGCTCATCCGCCCCGTCGGGCGCACGAGACTGCTGGTGGCCAAGCTGGTGAGCGTCATCGCGTACGCCCTGATGGCGGTCGTGATCGTGGCGGTCACGGCGTACGCGGTGGGCACGCAGCTGTTCGGCAGCGGCCCGCTCCCGAGCGTGTCCGGGACCGAGCTCTCGACCGGCGCCGCGACCCTGCGCACCGTCCTTGCCGTCCTCTACGTCGGCTGGTCGATGCTCGGGGTGGCTGCGGTGGCGCTGTTCCTGTCGACGCTGACCGACTCCCCGCTGGCGGCCGCGCTCGGGGCGATCGCCCTGCTGGTGACGTCTGGTGTCCTCGTGGGGCTCGAGGCGTCGGCCTCGGTCCAGCCCTACCTGCCGACCCGCTACTGGCTCGCCTTCGTCGACCTGTTCCGCGACCCGGTGCTCTACCGCGACCTGCTGCGCGGCACCGCGCTCCAAGCGGTCTACATCGTGGTCTTCCTCGGCGCGGCCTGGGCGAACTTCATGACCAAGGACGTGACCAGCTAGGCGCAGGCGGTCTTCGCAGGCGCGACCAGCTCGGGGCCCGACAGGGCGCCGAGCACCACGCGGGTGACCGTCGGGTCCACCGGCAGGGCCCCGTGCGTGACCGAGATGCCCGGGCAGAGCCGCTGGAGCTCGACGTTGACGGCGCCCTCGAGGCGGGCCGAGTCCGGGGGAGTCACGGTCTCGTCCTGCGTCGTCCAGAGCGCGAGCCACCGGGGCCCGTCAGGCGTCTCGTCCTCGTCGTTCAGCTGGTCCAGCAGCGGGCTGCCGGGCACCAGCTGCTGGCAGGCCACCGGGCAGGCGCCGGGAGCGATCGCCTGCCCCAGCGCCGCCACCTTCGTGCCGTGGTGCGGTGAGCCGAGGGTCACGACCCGCCTGACCTGCGAGGCGTTGTCCTGCGCCCAGATCCGCGCCACCACCCCGCCGGCGCTGTAGCCGACGAGGTCGACGGGCCCCGGTCCGGCCGAGGCGAGCGCCACCGCCGCGTCGAGGGCGGCGACCGACAGCCCGAGGTCACCGGTGCCGTCACCCGGGAGGGGCACGACGGTCGCGGTCCGGCCCGCGGCGCGCAGGGCCGAGGCCAGCACCTCGAGCCCCCGGGTCGCGCCGCCGTAGCCGGGGACGAGGAGCACCGGACCCTCCACCGACTGCTCCGCACCCCGGACCGGGACCTCGCTGGGCCCCGCGAGGACCCGGCCCAGCAGGGCGACGGCAGCCACGATGCACGCGACGCCGATCACGCTGACGATCACCAGTCGTCGGCTGGGGCTCATGGCGTCCGACGGTAGTGCGCTGTCACGGGTGTCGCGACCGCAGCGACCTGACAGCCGCTCGTGACAGCATGGCCGTCGAACCTGGGAGGACGCGCATGGACGCCGTCACCGTCGTACCCCCGCCGGTCAACGAGCCGGTCCGCACCTACGCCCCTGACAGCCCGGAGCGGGCCAGCCTCACGGCCCGGATGGCGGAGCTGGCCGCGTCGCCGATCGACCTGACGATGACCATCGACGCAGAGCAGCGGCCGGGCGCCGGTGCTCCGATCGACGTCGTGCAACCGCACCGGCACGCAGCGGTCCTGGGCACGACCCGCGAAGCCTCTGCGGCCGACGTGCAGGCCGCGGTCGACGCTGCTCTCGCGGCGGCGCCTGCCTGGCGCGACACGTCCTACGACGACCGCGCTGCCGTCCTGCTGCGCGCCGCCGACCTGCTCGCCGGTCCCTGGCGGGACACGCTCAACGCGGCCACGGTGCTCGGCCAGAGCAAGACCGTCCACCAGGCCGAGATCGACGCGGCCTGCGAGCTCATCGACTTCCTGCGCTTCAACGTCTCCTTCGGCCGGCGGGTGCTCGCCGAGCAGCCGGTGTCGAGCACCGGGGTGTGGAACCGCATGGACCACCGCCCGCTCGAGGGGTTCGTGCTCGCGATCACGCCGTTCAACTTCACCGCCATCGCAGGAAACCTGCCCCTCGCCCCAGCGCTCATGGGCAACACGGTCGTGTGGAAGCCGTCGCCCACCCAGCAGCTGTCGGCCCACTTCACGATGCGGCTGCTCGAGGCCGCCGGGCTCCCTCCCGGCGTGATCAACATGGTGACCGGCCACGGCGAAGCGGTCTCGGAGGTGGCGGTCCCGCACCCCGGGCTCGCCGGGATCCACTTCACCGGCTCGACGGCCACCTTCCAGCACCTGTGGCAGACGGTCGGCCGGGGCATCGCGTCCTACCGCACCTACCCGCGCCTCGTCGGCGAGACCGGCGGCAAGGACTTCGTGCTGGTGCACCCCTCGGCCGACCCGCTCGCGAGCCAGGTCGCGCTCGTCCGAGGGGCCTTCGAGTACCAGGGGCAGAAGTGCTCGGCCGCCTCGCGGGCCTACGTCCCGCGCTCGCTCTGGGAGTCCGGGCTGCGCGACGGCCTCGCCGACCGCGTGCGGTCGCTGTCCTACGGCGACGTCACCGACCTGTCCCACTTCGGCGGCGCGGTCATCGACCGGCGCGCCTTCGACCGGCTCGCTGCCGTCGTACGACAGGCCGCGGACGACCCGGTGCTCGAGGTGCTGGCCGGAGGGGGAGCAGACGACAGCGTGGGCTTCTTCGTCGACCCGACCGTCCTGGTCACGAAGGACCCGGCCCACGAGGTGCTCTCGCGGGAGTACTTCGGGCCGGTCCTGGGGGTGCACGTCTACGACGACGCGGACTGGGACGACACGCTGGAGCTGGTGGACCGGGCGGCTCCCTACGCCCTGACCGGTGCCGTGCTGGCTGACGACCCGTACGCCGTGGCGCAGGCGAGTGCCCGCCTGCGGTTCACCGCTGGGAACTTCTACGTCAACGACAAGCCGACCGGCGCCGTCGTGGGGCAACAGCCCTTCGGCGGTGCGCGGCAGAGTGGCACGAACGACAAGGCCGGCTCGGTCCTCAACCTGCTGCGCTGGACCTCGCCGAGGACGATCAAGACGACCTTCGACCCCCCGCGCTCCCACGAGTACCCGCACATGGGCTGAGGATCGCCGCGAGGCTCGACGACGGGCCGTGACCCGGCGCGCTGGGGTGGGTCACCACCGGGGGAGCGGCCCCGTCACCCGACGGGCCGCTCAGCGACCCGTCTGGTCCTTGAGTTCCTCGATCTTCTGCGAGGCCTCGGCCTTGGTCAGGCTCTCGGTCTCGACCTGCTCGCCCGCCTGCTGGGCCAAGGTCGACAGGTAGCTCTGCTGCGGTCCGGTCACCGGCTCGTCACCGGTGACCCAGTCGGAGGGGTCCTTCTCGGCCGGCTTGGTCACGGCGCCGTCGTCCACCATCTGCGAGCTCCTCCCGCTGCGTGTTCGACCTGCTGTCGAACGCATGTTCGAGCGCACTACCCGGCCGGCGCCTGTTCCACACTGCTTGAGAGGCCTACTCGCTGACAGCGACCGGTGAGCGGAGCAGGATGAGCGGGCCGACCGGCGAACAGGAGTGCCATGAGCCCCGGACCGCACGCCCCGCACCCCGACCGCGACGAGGCAGACCGCGCCTCGAAGGCGGACCACGATGCGACAGGCCACGCCGCGAGGGCGGACCGCGCCTCGAGCGTGGACGACGCCTCGATCGTGCCCGGACTGGGCGCCGGACGCCCGGGGCGGCTGGACCTGTCCCGGGACCCCGACCGCTTCGACGCCGGCCGCGCGCCCGGCGCCGTGCCCGAGATGCCGCGGGACCTGGACCCGGACTACGACCCGGACCGGTTCTCCGTGGCGAGCCGGATGCCGGGCCTGGGCGCTGGCAAGGGCCACCCGGGGGAGGGGTCCAGCCTTCCGGACCTGCTCGGGACGGCCGGGACGCACGAAGGCCACCGGGACAACTACGAGTGGGCGTACGGCCTGCTGGCCGTGCTGATCTTCCTCGGCCTCGTGTCGTTCCTGTTCAACAACGTGCTGAGCCCCTGACGTCGTGCTGGCGGGCTCAGGGGGCGGCGACCTGGAGCGGCTGGACCTGACCTCGGACGGAGAGCAGCGCGCGTCCCGGAACCACCTCGCCTCCGGTGGCCCGGGAGAGCCGCACCCCGAGCAGGTCGCCGTCAGCCGCTGACTGCGGGCACAGCAGCAGTCCGGTTCGTGACCGGCGCAGGTCCACGACGAACCCGCGGAAGCAGCCGAGCAGGTCCTCGGTCGTCCCGGCGACGATGACCACGGTGCCGGTGTCGCGGGCCCGGCGGACGATGCGCTCGAGCACCGGCGCGAGCGGCGTGTCCAGGAGCAGCTCGGCGTCGTCGACCAGCAGGACGGCAGGCCGGCCCACGAGCCGCGCCTCGAGCAGTGCGGCAGCGCCTGGGTCAGCCGGGTCGGACAGGCAGCCGGGCAGCTCCCGCAGGAGTGAGGGGCGTGGGGCCACGGCCACCACCGGGAGCCCCAGCGGTGCGAGGGCGGCGGAGAAGGTGAGAAGGGCGGTGCTGCGCCCAGACCCGGGTGGGCCGGCGACGAGGACACCGCCGCCGGTCGCCTGCGCGTCGAGGCCGATCGCTCCCAGGTCGTCGCCGCCGACGCCCACGACGAGGACCGCGGGGTCGGGGTGCGGGGGCAGATCCGCCCGCCGGACCGTCGACGGCAGGGGCTCGAAGCGCCGTGGTGGCCGGGCAGCACGGCCGAGCACAGCCGCCTCCCGCCGCAGTCTCGCGGCCTGCGCGGGCCCGGCCGGGTCGGCGTCGATCAGGGCGACCTGCGCCACCACGGGCTCACGACCCAGCGACCAACCCCTGCCGGCACCGAGCTCGCCGGGGACCGACCGCGACGGCACACCGAGTGCGGCGTAGTCGCCGCGGTCCGCCAGGCGCAGGAGCAGCCGCTCCTCCACGAGGGAGCCCATCCGGCCGATCGCGCCGCTGCGGTCCGCGGTGATGACCAGCTGGATGCCGGCGGACGGCCCCTCGCGCACCACCCGCAGGACCAGGTCGACCAGGCGCCCGGCGTCGAGGTCCTGGTAGGCGGCGAGGAAGGCCTCCCAGCGGTCGAGCAGGACCAGCAGGTGGGGCATCCGGTCCTCCGGGGCCGCTCGCGACCGCTGCTCCAGTAGCCCGGAGCAGCCTGCCTCGGCGAGGACGCGCTGTCTGCGCACGACCTCGGCTCCGAGCCAGGTCAGCAGCCGGTCGACCCGTTCCGGCTGGTCGGGCGTCACGACTGCGCCGGTGTGCGGCAGGGCGGCCAGTGCAGCGAGCCCGCCTCCGCCGAAGTCGAGCGCGTGGAGGTGGACGTCGTCGGCGGACGCCGCGGCCGCGACCGCGGCGGCGATGGCCCTCAGCGTCGTCGTACGCCCCGCCCGCGGGGACCCGATCACCATGAGGTGGGAGGACCGGTCGAGGTCCAGGACGAGGGATGCCCGGCGCTGCTCCGCCGGCAGGTCGAGCAGGCCGTAGGCCAGCGGGGGCACCCGGCCGGGAGCGCCCGCGAGAGGGTCCTCCACGGGCGGGAGGTCGCCGATCAGCACCAGGTCCGGCAGGGGCGGGAGCCACGGGGAGGGCTGAGGCTCCAGTCCGAGCCGGACCGCCGCCCCCGCGCAGGCCTCGACGAGCAGGGTGAGGTCGGTGTCGGCCTCGCCCTCGCCCTCCACCTCGCTGTCGCCGGCCGGCCTCGGCGGGGCGTCGCCGAGCTCTGCCGCCGGCAGGACCTCCACCGTGGGCACGGCGGGCGCGGGTCCCTTGGCTGGTCGTCGTCCCCCGACCCGGCCGGCCTGGAAGGCGGACAGGGTGCTGTGCCCGGTGCGCACGAAGCCACGCCCCGGCGTCGACCGGCTGATCGTCGCCGCGACCGGGGAGTCGAGGACGTCGCGTGACTCGCTGTCGCGGGTCACCGCGAGGCAGATCCTGAGGTTGGTGTTCGCCCGGATGTCCGCCGACACGACCCCCTCCGGACGTTGCGTCGCGAGCACGAGGTGGACCCCGAGCGAGCGGCCGCGCATGGCGATGCCGACGAGTCCGCGCACGAAGTCCGGGAGCTCTTCGGCCAGGGAGGCGAACTCGTCGACGACCAGCACGAGCCGCGGGAGCGTCGGGGGACTGGCGAGCGGCGCCACACCCCGCGGTGGGTGACCCGACGCGCCGGGTGGCACCGCCCAGATGAGGCGGTAGTCCTCCAGGTCCTTGGCCCCGTGGGCCTTGAGCAACGCCTCCCGACGGGTGAGCTCCGCCGTGAGCGAGGACAGCGCGCGCTCGACGAGGCTGCCGTCCAGGTCGGTGACCAGGCCGACGGTGTGCGGCAGGCGGGCGCAGGGCCCGAATGCGGCGCCGCCCTTGTAGTCCACGAGCACGAAGGTCAGCTCGTCCGGCCGGTTGCCCAGGGCGAGCGACGCCAGCAAGGTCTGCAGCAGCTCGCTCTTGCCCGATCCGGTCGTCCCGGCCACGAGTGCGTGCGGGCCGTCGTCGCACAGGTCGACGGCGAGCACGCCGTCACTGCCCTGCCCGAGGACCACCCGGGTGGATCCCCCGTCCGAGGCGCCCCAGTGCGCGAGCACCTGCTCGACGTCCGACGCCCCTCCGGACAGCGCGATCCCGACCGCCTCGGTCCAGCGGGCAGCGACTGGCAGCGCGCCACCGCCGTGGGCATCCCTCGTGTCGTCGCGCAGGGGGGCGAGCGCGCGGGCCACCAGCCGGGCCCGCGGCTCGGAGAGCAGGTCCGCGACGGCCGCCGTCGGTCCCGGCTGGCCGGGCTGCCGCACCTCGAGCTCTGCGCCGGTCCCGAGGACCGCCGTGGCCGAGCAGGCCTCGGGCAGGAGCCGGACGTCGGACTCCACGCAGACGCCGTGGATGCCGACGGCCGGACCCTCGGCGAGCAGGTGGGCCAGACCCGGCAGGTTGCGCAGCGCCCGCGCGCCGTCCACCACGAGCAGCACCCGGCGCACGGGCGTGCTCCTGCTCGCCGCGGTCCGCTGGCGCTGCTCGAGAAGGGCCGTGAGCTCACGGACGCGGGCGGCCCTCTGCCCGGCCGACAGTCCCAGCAGGGCGCGGCAGCCCTGCCCGTCGTCGGGGACGCAGTGCGGCAGCGGGCCCGCCCACTCCCAGTCCGGCGCCGTGGCGGGTGACGCGAGGACCACGATCGACAGGTCTCGTGGGCTGTGCCACACCGCTGACTGAGCCACCACCCACCGGGCGAGCCCCAGCCCCGCGTGCCGGGGCCCGGCGATGCCGAGAACCCCGGCTGAGGCGAGGGGCACGACGACGGGCACGGCCCTGGCCGTGATGTCGCCCTCGTCGAGATCACCCTCGGCCTCGACCCTCGCCGCCTGGTCGGCGAGTCCCAGGCGCAGGTCCAGCAGGTCGTCGTCGGACCTGCGCCGCTCCCAGAGGCGGACTCCTGGCCCGGTCGCCGCGGCGATCGCCTCGACCGCGTCGGGGTGGTCCCGGCGTCGCCCCAGCTCGTCCTCACGGACGGCAGCGGCCAACGTCTGCTCCGCGACCTCGCGCTGCGCCCGCCAGAGGGCCCGGCTCGCCCGGCTTGCCCTTCGGCCGGTGCGGCGCTCGGTGATGAAGCCGCCCACGACCAGGACGGGAGAGAGCAGGGTGAACAGCAGGAACGTGGTGCTGCCGGTGACGCGCCACATCACGATGCCGAGCACGAGCGGAGCCAGGACGGCCAGCAACGGCACGGGAGGCCGCTCCGGGGCCTTCGGGGGAGCGGGGACGACGACCTGGACGGGAGCGTGCCGGGAGCGCAGCCGGGGTGGGCGGTTGAACGACAGCCGGCCGTCCCCCGTCGGCTCCAGCGGGGCTCGGAGCGGCGGTGGGGTGCCGACGGTCAGGGTCGAGGTCCCGACGCGCAGGAGTGCGCCGGGTGCGAGCACCGTCCCCTCTTCCCCCACGGGGTCGCCGTCGACCGTGGTGCCGTTCGCCGAACCCGTGTCGTGCACCCGGACACCGGCTGGGGTGTCGACGAGCCGGCAGTGGAGCCGGCTGACCTGGTCGTCGTCGAGGCAGAGGTCCACCCCTTCGCCCCGGCCGAGCGCGGTCAGGGCGGACGCCATGGCGTGCACGGCGCCGGCGTCCGGTCCGCCGACCACGTGGAGCCGCACGGGGCCGCCCGTGAGCTCGCGGCCGGGGGCGATGGTGTCCGCGCCCGCACGGCGGGTGGGTGGGACGTCCTCCTGCGGTCCGCTCACGACGAGCAGTGCCCCCCGGACGAGGGGAGCGGCGCCGAGCAGGGCCTGCGAAGGGACGGGGGCGCCGTCGACCCAGACGCGCCACCCCTCGTGACCGTCCCTCCCGCCCGGCAGGACGCGGTCCAGGAGGGCCCCGGCGACCTCGCCCAGTCCGGTGCCGTTCTCGGCGTCGACCAGCACGTCGACCCGTGCCCCGGTGTCGGGCGCGAGCAGGGTGAGGGGTAGCTCCACCGACTGCACCTCCCCGTCCGGGCCGCGCGAGGCGATCGCCTGCAGGTCCGGGTCTACCAGCGGCAGCAGGGCCAGATGACCTTGTCCACAGGCGCGGATGAGGGTCCCCAGGCGAGGGCCTGCGCGCTTCCGCGCACCGCAGAGCGGCACGCCTGACCCCGACCGGGACCACAGCCAGTGCGCAGCGCGCCGGCCGAGGGACCGAGCGTCCCGCGCCGGCTCATGGCTGCGCGGTGTTCGTCCCGTCGCTGCCGCCCGGTCACGTGGGACTGCTTGCCTGAGCCCGTCCTCACCGCGGTGCTTGCCCTGCTTCCTCCCGGCCTGTACTCATGGGGCGCCGACGACCTCGGCGAGCGCTCTGGCCTGGAACACCCCCTTCTGCCCAGGAGCACCATGTCGCGTACGTCCCGCAGCCCTCGGACCCTTGCCGCCGGCGTCGCCGGTCTGCTCGGGCTCGCCTTGCTCACCGTGATCGGAGCGCCCGCCTCGTACGCCGGGTCGACCCTCGACCAGTCGAGCCCGGCCTCCACGGGTCCGAAGGTCCCGAAGACCGTCGAGCTCCAGCTGCTGGCGATCAACGACCTGCACGGCAACCTCGAGCCCCCGTCGGGGTCGAGCGGCCGTGTCGTCACGGGTGCCACGGACTCAGGTGGACCGGTCGCCGTCGCCGCGGGTGGTGTGGCCTACCTCGCGGACCACCTGGACCGGCTCCGGGACGACGCGCGCCACTCGTTGACCGTCGCGGCCGGGGACATGGTCGGGGCCAGTCCGCTCACGTCCGCGCTGTTCCACGACGAGCCGACGATCGAGGCTCTGGACCTGCTCGGGCTCGACGTCACGGCAGTCGGGAACCACGAGTTCGACGAGGGCGTCGAGGAGCTCCTCCGCCTGCAGGAGGGCGGGTGCCACCCGATCGACGGCTGCCAGACCGGCCACCGGTTCCGCGGCGCCGACTTCCCCTACCTGGCAGCCAACGTCGTGGACCGGGTCACCGGCAGGCCGATCCTCCCGCCGTACGAGATCCAGAAGGTCAAGGGGGTCAAGGTCGGCTTCATCGGCATGACCCTCGAGGGCACGGACCAGATCGTGTCGCCTTCGGGCATCGCGAACGTCAGGTTCCTCGACGAGGCCGAGACGGCGAACCGCTACGTCGCCGAGCTCAAGAGCAAGGGGGTCGAGTCGATCGTCGTCCTGCTCCACGAGGGGGCGACCCAGGCACCCGACCCGACGTTCCAGAACAGCCTCTACGACGACTGCGACAACCTCAACGGCCCGCTCGTCGACATCGTCAAGGCCTTCGACGACGAGATCGACGTCGTCATCTCCGGGCACACCCACCAGGCGTACAACTGCTCAGGAGCCTCCGAGATCGACGGCAAGCTCGTGACCAGTGCTGCCTCGTTCGGACGCATCGTCACGGACCTCCGGCTGACGCTCGACCGGCGCACGAAGGACGTTCTCGTCGCCCGCGCCGAGAACGTCGTCGTCTCACGTGACTCGGCCGACCCCGAGCTCCAGGAGCTGGTCGACTACTACAAGGCCAAGGCGGCCCCGCTCGCGGACCGCCAGGTCGGCCAGATCACCGAGAGCATCACGCGGACCGGGACCGACGACACGCCGCTCGGCAACCTCATCGCCGACTCGCAACTGGCTGCGACCTCGACCGCGGCCACGGGTGGAGCCGTGGCGGCGTTCATGAACCCGGGCGGCGTACGGGCCGACCTCAGCTACGTCCCCGTCCCCGGCGGCACCGACGCCCCCGGCGTGGTGACCTACGGCGAGGCGTTCACGGTGCAGCCGTTCGCCAACCTGCTGGTGACCAAGACCCTTACGGGACAGCAGGTCCTGGACCTGCTGAACCAGCAGGTCACTCTCAGGCGCTTCCTCCAGCCCGCTGGGATCACCTGGGCCTACGGCCCCGCAGGCACCACCGTCAACCCCGCCGGCGTCGTGATCGCAGGAAAGCCCCTGGACCTGGCAGCCCGCTACCGGATCACGATGAACAGCTTTCTCGCCGACGGCGGGGACGGGTTCTCGGTGTTCACGCTCGGGACGGACACGCTCGTCGGTGGCATCGACCTCGATGCCTTCACGGCCTACCTGGAGTCGCGGACCGCGCCGATCGCACCTCCGGCGACCGACCGCATCCGCATCAACCCCTGAGCGGTCCTGATCGCCGGTACGGACGGTCCCCCTGCCGACGCCTGCCGGCCTCCTTCCGAAGGACTCCCTCGGACGTCCGACCGCACCTCGACCGTGCTGCGCGGCGGGGCGGGAGCCGGCCGGCTCAGCGGCGGGAACGGTGCTGATGACGAGGACCAGGACGGGCCGGCCAGCTGACCCTGGCCCGAGCGCCGGCAGCAGGTCTGACCGACCCTCCCCGGGGTAGGGGAACCGTCGTAGGGACGACCGACGAACGAGGAGACGCACTGTGGGACTGCTCAGCGGGATCATCAAGGCCGGCGTCGCCAAGCGCGTCATCGACGAGGGGCGCAAGCCGGCCAACCAGGCCAAGGCCAAGCAGCTGTTCCAGCAGATGCAGGCCAAGCGCGGCGGTGGGGCGGCCCGCCCGCCCCGCTAGGACACACCGCGACGACGGCAGGGCGCCCGCAGGGATCGGGCGCCCTGCCGTCGTCTTCAGACGGTCTCTGCGACACGCGGGCAGGGTGTTGCGTTGAGGGCTCGGGCGGGCAAGGCTCCGGACACCGGCCGGTTCGCCACGGTCGGACAGGTCCCGACCTCGAAGAAGCGGAGCCCGCCTCGTGCGAACGGATGAGTCGAAGGACCTCGGTGTCCTGACCGGGCTGGCCCTCTCGGGAGGAGTTCAGCGGATCTCGGAGATGCACGCCGGCGTGGCGAGCAGGGTCTTCTCCTCTGCGGCCCTGGGGCTCGGCCCCGCCGTGAAGCCCGTCCGCGCGGTCCACGACGGGGTCGCGCGCGCGGCGTACGGCGCGGTCCAGGGCGCGCTCGGCAGGGGTGCCCGGCTCGCCGGCACCGCCTACTCCAAGCGCGTGCCGACCGACGGGATCTCGTTGGGGGACGTCCCTGGGGCCCGGGTGGCCCTCGGGATCCTCAACGGGGCCCACGGCGACCTCGTGCGCGAGCGCGCGGCCGCACTGGCCCTCCCGATGGCGCTGCGCCACCGGGGATCGGACCTGGAACCGGTGCGGTCCGCGCTCGAGGCGGCCCACCCCGACGCCACGAACCGCCTGGTCGTGTTCCTGCACGGCCTGGTCGAGACCGACGACGCCTGGCGGCTCTACTCCGAGAAGCACTACGGGGAGCGCGGGGTGACCTACGGCTCGCTGCTCCGGCGCGACCTGGGCTACACCCCCGTCTGGGTGCGGTTCAACAGCGGCCTGCGCGTGTCGGAGAACGGCCACGACCTCGACCTGCTTCTCGACCGGTTGGTCGACCAGTGGCCGGTTCCCGTGAAGGACCTCGTGCTCATCGGGCACTCGATGGGCGGGCTCGTGGCGCGCAGCGCCCTGGCCCAGGCGGGGGACGGCACGGCACGCGGTGAGCGGCGCTGGCCCGCTCTCGTGCGCGACACGGTCACCTTGGGGACGCCCCACTCCGGCGCCCCCCTCGCCAGAGGCGTGGAGACCCTGTCCCGCCTGCTGCGCAAGGTGGGGGAGACCCGGTGGATCGCCAACCAGCTCGACGCGCGCAGCGTCGGGATCCAGGACATGGGGCGCGGCAACGTCGTGGAGGCCGACTGGGCGTCCGCGACGGCAGAGGGGCGAGGGCGGCCGTCACCACAGCGCGCTCACGTCCCGCTGCACCCGGGCGCCCGCCACTTCGTCGTCCTGTCGACCCTCGCTCGTCGCCATGACAGCCCGGCCGGGAAGCTGTTCGGTGACCTGCTGGTGATGCCCGACAGCGCCGTCGGGGCCGGGAGGGGGCCGAGCCTGGAGTTCCCGAGCGACGCCGTCTGCCGGCTGACCGGACTTCACCACTTCGAGCTCCTGAACCACCCGGACGTCTACGCGGCCATTCGGACGTGGTTGGCCGACCGTCCAGAGGGGGAGCGTGCCGACAGGGGGGCTGCGCGCAGCCTCGACGACGGGACCGAGGAGAGCGCACGATGACCGTGACGGACGTGAGCGTCGCCCGCTCGACCGACTTCCTGCGCCTCGCCAGCGAGTTCGGCGACCAGGAGCGCCACTACCTGGAACGGACCCGGGCCTTCGTCGACGACGAGGTGCTCCCGGTCATCGGCGACTTCTGGGAGCGGGCTGACTTCCCGTTCGAGCTGGTCCGGCGCATGGGCGAGCTCGGCCTCGTCGGGGACGGCATCGACTACCCGGGCGTGCCGCCGATGAGCCACGCCAGCTCGGGGCTGGTCGCCATGGAGCTCTCGCGCGGTGACGGCAGCCTCGCGACCTTCGCGGGAGTGCAGGCCGGGCTCACCATGCGCTCGATCCACACCTTCGGCTCCGAGGAGCACAAGCAGCGCTGGCTGGGTCCGCTGGCCCGGGTCGAGGTCTTCGGCGCGTTCGCCCTCACCGAGCCCGACCACGGCTCGGACTCCCTGCTGCTCGAGACCGCTGCCGTGCAGGACGGCGACGAGTACGTCCTGAACGGCTCCAAGCGGTGGATCGGCAACGGCAGCATCGCCGACATCACGGTGGTGTGGGCCCGCGGCGAGGACGGCGAGGTCGGCGGCTACCTGGTCGAGAAGGGGACCCCCGGCTACGAGGCGACGGTGATCACCGGCAAGGGGTCGGTCCGGGCTGTCTGGCAGGCCGACATCGAGCTCAAGGACGTCCGGGTGCCCCTGGCCAACAAGCTGCCCGGGGCGAAGAACTTCAAGGACACCGGGCGCGTCCTCGCCGGCACCCGCAGCCAGTGCGCGTTCAGCGCCCTGGGGCACGCCGTCGCCGCCTATGACGCGGCCCTCACCTACGCCATGGAGCGCAAGCAGTTCGGCAAGCGGCTGGTGGAGTTCCAGCTGGTCCAGGCGCGTCTGGTCGGGATGCTCCGCGAGGTCGTCGGCATGCAGCTGTACTGCATGCGGCTCGCCCAGCTCGGCGAGCGCGGTGAGCTCGATGACACCATCGCGTCGCTCGCGAAGCTCAACAACACGAGCAAGGCCCGTCAGATCTGCCTGGACGCGCGGGACATGCTCGGGGGCAACGGCATCCTGCTGGAGAACCACGTGATGCGGCACCTCGCTGACGTGGAGGCCATCCACACCTACGAAGGCACCGAGACCATCCAGACGCTTCTGGTGGGCCGGGAGATCACCGGGGTCGGCGCCTTCGTCTGACCTCCACGGACCGAGACCCCTGAGGGGCGGGCCTAGGACGTCTTGAAGCGGGAGATCGAGTCCCGTAGCTCAGCGGCCAGCACGTTCAGCTGGGCAGCTGCGGCAGCCGACTGGCGTGAGCCGACGGCGTACTGACGTGAGACGTCGGAGACCTGCGTCATGGCCGAGACCACCTGGTCCGAGGCCGACCGTTGCTGCTGCGTGGCGATCGAGATCTCCCGGGCTGCCGTCGTCGTCTCGTCGACCATGCCGCTGATGCGCTCCAGTGCCTCCACCACGCCACGCGCCAGGGTCGTGCCCTCGCGGACCTCCTTGGCGCCCTCCTCGGACGCGATGATGGTGCTGTTGGTCTCGGCCTGGATCTCTGAGACGATCGCCTGGATCTGACCCGCGGACTCCTGCGAGCGCTCGGCCAGCTTGCGGACCTCGCTGGCGACGACGGCGAACCCCCGGCCGTGCTCACCGGCGCGCGCGGCCTCGATGGCGGCGTTCAGGGCCAGCAGGTTCGTCTGGTCGGCGAGGTCGTCGATCACGTCGAGGATGCGACCGATCTCGTGCGACTTCTCGCCCAGCGACAGGGCTCGCGCCGCGATCGAGTCGACGCGCTCGGCGATGGTGTCCATCGAGTCGACCGAGGCGTTCACCGCTGCGCGGCCCTCCTCGGCGTACTGCAGCGTCTCGGCCGCGAACCGCGCCACGGCTTCACTGGTCTCGGCGATCTGGGCCGCGGTCGCCGCGAGCTCCTCGATCGTGCTCGTCGTCTGCGACACCGCCGAGCTCTGCTGGCTCGCGGAGGCGGCGTGGTCCTCGGCCGTCGACAGGAGCTCCCCGGCGGAGGCCCCGATCTGCTCCCCGCTGTTGCGGATCTGCACGACCAGCTGCTGCAGGCTCACCAGGGTGCTGTTGAAGGCGTCACCGAGCTCGGCCAGCTCGGCGTGCCGCTTGCCGTCCTCGGCCACGCTGACCGCCAGGTCCCCCTCCGCAGCGCGGGCCAGCTGAGCCGACAGGCGACTCACCTCGGCACGCAGGTCACGGCGCTCCTCGACGGCCCCCCGGGCGTACGACCGCACGACGCTGGTGCTGGTGCTGATGAAGAAGCTGCTGAAGAAGAACAGCAGGCAGATGAAGGCCAGCGACCCCACGTTGGCGGCGTCCAGCGAGCCGTCGACCAGGGCCCCCCCGAGCAGGGCGATCGAGGCCAGCGCGGCGACCGGCAGCGCGCAGGACCAGGGCAGACCGAGGGCCGCCGCGATCACCAGGACGAGCAGGCCGGCCCAGTAGGCGTGCTCGACGCCTCCGAGCAGCTGCGACACGACGGCCTGGAAGGGGATGGCCGAGCCCAGGTACAGGACCTGGAAGGAGCGCCGGTTGCGCGCGACGGCGGCGCTGCGCTCGGCCCAGAGGGCGACGCCCTGGAAGAGGGCAGCCGCGACGACGACGACACCCATCGCGAGGGCGTAGGCCAGGCCGGACCGGGCGGGGCCACCGGGGACGACCTGGTCGAGCGTCGCACCGATCAGGGGCATGGCCGCGGCAGCGGCGAGGATGCCGGGCCGGGCGATCCCCTGCGTCTTGACGCTCATCCTGGTGTCGTCCTCCCGGCTCAAGCGCTGCGGCCGCATCGCGGCCGTGACCTCCTTTCGGCAGAAGGGCGTCCCTCCTGGAGGTTCGGACCCGGCCCGGCAGGGGCTCGGCCGCAGGCTCAGCCGCGCTGAACTGCCCAGGCGCCGTCGAGAGCTCCAAGGGAGGACTCCAGGAGCACCTCGAGCTCGCTCCCCGGCCGGTCGAGCCACTGCTCGTACGCCGCCATCGCTGCGCCCAGGCAGCTGTGGGCGATCACCTGCGGGAGGAGCGCGTGCGGCGGCTCGCCGAGGCGGCGCGCGGCGAACTCCGCGACCACGGCCCGCCAGTCCGCGTAGCGCAGCGTGCTGTGCGCCTGGAGGGCGGGCACGCGCAGGATGAGTTCCATCCGCTCCCGGTGCCGGGGCAGCTCGCTCGGGTCGAAGCGGTTGAAGCCGAGGACGGCGTCGCGCAGGGCGTCGAGCAGTGGGCGTTCCGGGGGGATCGTGGCCAGGTGCGAGCGCAGCGCGACCAGCCCCTGCTCGAAGTCGCCCCACACCACGTCGTTCTTCGAGGCGAAGTAGCGGAAGAAGGTCCGCCTCCCGATGCCGGCGGCCACCGCGACGTCGTCGACGGTCGTGGCGTCGAAGCCCCGCTCGGTGAACAGGGTCAAGGCGACCTTCTCGAGCTGGAGCCGCGTCGTGACGGTCGGGCGCCCGGCCCGGACGGAGGGGGCAAGGTCTCCCGCTCCTGGGCCGTCAGGGAGGACGCTCACGAGCGACCCACCTCCTCGCGCAAGGTGCCGAAGGCTTTCCCTGCGGACAGATCCAGCCGAGAAGGTAGCGCGTGGCACCGGGTGCCGCTACCTTTCGTGAGACGCCGGTCACAACGGCCGGGTCCTCGAGGAGGAACTCATGACAGCTGTCTCCGACGCCCCCGCTCCCGTCGACGTCCCGGCTGACGCCCCCGAGGCGGCCACCGACCTCGTCGTCGAGGAGCTCCTCGTCGAGGACGTCTCCATCGACGGCATGTGCGGCGTCTACTAGTCCGACCTGTGACAGCCGACGTCGGCGTCCTCGACCGCGCCTGGGACCTCAGCCCGGGCGTCTCGGTGCGCCCCGAATCCTTCGGTGCCCTGCTCTACCACTTCGGCACCCGCCGCCTGTCCTTCCTCAAGGACCGGCGCCTGCTCGACGTCGTCCAGCGCCTGCCCGACTGCGCCAGCGCCCGTGAGGCGTGCCTGTCAGCCGGTCTCGAGCCAGACGAGCTGCCCGCCTACGGCCGCGCTCTCTCGACGCTGGTCGACACCTCCATGATCGTCGAACGTGACTGCTCGAAGGAGCACCTGTGACCGCCACCGCCCTGCCGCTGGTGGAGCATTTCGCCCTCGGGCTCGATGCTCCGATCTGCCTGACGTGGGAGCTGACCTACGCGTGCAACCTCGCGTGCAGTCACTGCCTGTCGAGCAGCGGTCGCCGCGATCCGGACGAGCTCAGCACCGCCGAGTGCAAGGCGGTGATCGACGAGCTGCAGCGCATGCAGGTCTTCTACGTCAACATCGGCGGCGGGGAGCCGACGGTCCGCAGCGACTTCTGGGAGCTGCTCGACTACGCCACCTCGCACGACGTCGGCGTCAAGTTCTCGACCAACGGCATCAAGATCGACGCGGAGGCGGCGCGGCGCATCGCGGCCAACTCCTACGTCGACGTGCAGATCTCGATCGACGGCGCCACCGCCGAGGTCAACGACAGCGTCCGTGGCGAGGGCTCGTACGCCACGGCGGTGCAGGCACTGCAGCACCTCGCGGACGCCGGGGTCAGCCCGAAGCTGTCCGTGGTCTGCACCCGCTACAACATCCCCCAGCTCGACGAGTTCAAGGAGATCGCGGACCGCTTCGGGGCACAGCTCCGCCTGACCCGGCTCCGCCCGTCAGGGCGGGGAGCCGACGTGTGGGACGACCTGCACCCGACCCAGGCGCAGCAGCGGGAGCTCTACGACTGGCTGGTCGCGCACGGCGACGGGGTGCTGACCGGTGACTCGTTCTTCCACCTGGCGGCGTACGGCGAGGCGCTGCCCGGGCTGAACCTGTGCGGGGCCGGCCGGGTCGTCTGCCTGATCGATCCCGTCGGTGACGTCTACGCGTGCCCGTTCGCGATCCACGACCAGTTCCTCGCCGGCAATGTCCGCAGCACGGGCGGTTTCGCCGGGGTGTGGCGCGAGAGTGAGCTGTTCCTCGAGCTGCGCGAACCGCAGTCCGGCGGCTCCTGCAAGGGCTGCGACCAGTACGACGCGTGCCGCGGTGGCTGCATGGCGGCCAAGTTCTTCACCGGGCTCCCGCTCGACGGTCCCGACCCGGAGTGCGTGAAGGGTCACGGCGAGGCGGCGCTCGCAGCGGTCGTGACCAAGCCGGCGCCCTCGCTCGACCACTCCCACCGAGGCGGGGTGCGAGGCGGGCCGGTCCCCGTGCAGATCTCGATGCGCAGGCCCGACCGGGCCTGCGACGAGGATCCCCTGACCGGGATGTCGCTGACGGGTCTCCCGGCCTGATGCGGAACGCCTGGTTCGAGACCGTCGCCGAGGCCCAGCGGCGGGCGAAGAAGTCCCTGCCGCCCTCGGTCTACATGGCGCTGGTCGCCGGCTCCGAGCGGGGAAAGACCCTCGAGGACAACATCGACGCCTACAGCGAGCTGGGGTTCGCCCCGCACGTGGCGAACCTCGCGCCCAAGCGCGATCTCGCGACCACGGTGATGGGCCTGCACCTGGACCTTCCGGTGATGATCTCGCCCACCGGCGTGCAGGCGGTGCACCCCGACGGTGAGCTCGCGGTCGCTCGCGCGGCCGCTGCGAGAGGCACGGCGATCGGGTTGTCCTCGTTCGGCAGCAAGACGATCGAGCAGGTCGTGGCCGTCAACCCGAAGACCTTCTTCCAGCTCTACTGGTCCGGCACCCGTGACCAGATCCTGGCGCGGGTCGAGCGGGCGCGGGCCGCGGGCGCTGCCGGCATCATCGTGACGCTGGACTGGTCGTTCTCCCAGGGCCGCGACTGGGGGAGCCCCAACATCCCCGAGCACCTCGACCTTCGCACCATGGTGCGGTTCGCGCCGGAGGTCCTGCGTCGTCCCAGGTGGGCGGCTCAGTGGGCCCGGAGCGGAGCCCTGCCCGACCTCACGACGCCCAACATGCAGCTGCCCGGCCAGCCGGCGCCCACCTTCTTCGGTGCCTACTCGGAGTGGATGAGCACTCCGCTGCCGACCTGGGACGACCTCGCCTGGCTCCGCAGCCACTACGCGGGCCCCTTGATGCTCAAGGGCATCATGCGGCTCGACGACGCCCTCCAGGCAGTCGACGTGGGCTTCGACGCGATCTCGGTGTCCAACCACGGCGGCAACAAAATCGACGCCACAAAGGCTTCGGTGCGGGCGATCCCGGTCATCGCCGAGGCCGTCGGCTCGCAGGTCGACGTCCTGCTCGACGGCGGTGTCCGCCGGGGCAGCGACGTCGTCAAGGCCGTCGCCCTCGGGGCCAAGGCGGTCCTGCTCGGGCGGGCCTACCTCTGGGGGCTCGCAGCCAACGGGCAAGCCGGGGTGGAGAACGTCCTCGACATCATGCGCAGCGGCATCGACTCCGGCCTGCTCGGCCTGGGCAAGTCGAGCGTCCTCGACCTCACCAAGGACGACCTGCTCATCCCCGACGGGTTCGAGCGACGGCTCGGAGTGCCTGCCGAGCTGCCGGTCGACCCGTGAGCCGGTGCCCGTCCCCGGCGGGCCCCGCAGCGGCGCTCAGCGACCTGACCTCGGCCGGGGCCGGGGTCCGGTCCGGCGCGGTACTGGTCGTCCCGCTCGGCTCCACCGAGCAGCACGGCCCCCACCTGCCGCTCTCGACCGACACCGCCGTCGCCGTGGCACTCGCCGAGGGGGTGGCGGCTCGGGACGACGTCGTCGTCGCCCCGGCCCTGCCGTACGGCGCGAGCGGTGAGCACGCCGGCTTCCCCGGCACGCTGTCCCTGGGGCAGGCTGCGCTCGAGCTCGTGCTCGTCGAGCTGGGCCGCTCGGCCTGCGACAGCTTCGCCCGGGTGCTGTTCCTGTCGGGGCACGGCGGCAACGCCGAGCCGCTGGCCCGGGCGACGGCCCTGCTGCGCGCTGAGGGCCGCGACGTCCGCTCCTGGTCGCCGTCGTGGGGCGGTGATGCGCATGCCGGACGTACCGAGACCTCGCTCCAGCTGGCCCTGCACCCGGGCCTCGTCCGGCTCGAGCTCGCCGAAGCCGGCACCACGGCCGGGCTGCGTGAGCTGCTCCCCGAGCTGCGCCGGTCGGGGGTGCGCGGGGTGAGCCCCAACGGCGTCCTGGGTGACCCGGCGGGAGCGAGCGCCGAGGAGGGCGAGCGGCTGCTGCAGGCCGGCGTGCGGGCCCTGGCCCTGGTGCTGGACGGGTGGTCCGCGGGATCGCTGGCCACGGGGTGAGCGAGCCCGGGGGTGAGGCGCCCCGCGTCGCGCTCGTCACCGGCGCTGCACGCGGCATCGGAGCCGCGACGGTCGCTGCCCTCTCCAGCCAGGGCTGGCACGTCGTCGCTGTCGACCGGGGGGCCGACGACCCCCGACTGCCGTACCCGCTCGGCACTGTCGAGGAGCTCGAGGCTCTGCGGTCGCCGACGGTGCTGCCCTTCGTCGCCGACGTCTGCGACCCGGAGGTGCTGGTGGCGGCGGTCGCTGAGGCCGAGCGCGTCTTCGGCGGGCTCGACGTCGCGATCGCCGTGGCCGGGGTCGTCGCGGGGGGCGTCCCGCTGTGGGAGCAGCCCCCTGAGCAGGTCGAAGCCGTGCTGGACGTCAACCTCAGAGGGGTCGTGCACCTGGCCCGGGCTGCCGTGCCGGCCCTCCTGCGCAGGCCCGTACCGCGGCAGGGCCGCCTGCTCGTCGTCGCCTCCGCCGCGGCCGTCCGGGGGCTGCCGCTGCTCGCCGCCTACTGCGCGGCGAAGGCCGGGACCACCGGTCTGGTCCGGGCGCTCGCGGTCGAGCTGGCCGGCACCGGCATCACCGTCAACGCGGTCAGCCCTGGCTCGACCGACACCGCCGTGCTGACCGAGAGCGCGCGGCTCTACGGCCTGCCGAGCGCTGAGAGCTTCGCGCGCCAGCAGCCTCTCGACCGGCTCGTCCAGCCCGAGGAGGTGGCCGCCGCCCTGCTCTGGCTCGCCGGCCCGCACGCCGCGGCCGTGACCGGGGCGGTGCTGCCCGTCGACGGCGGCCTGGCTCTGTGACACGACCGCTCCAGCTTCCGGTCGGCCTGCCGGTCGTGCTCGACTCGGCGGTGCAGCGCTTCGCGGCAGACACGGTCCTGCTCGGGGGGGACCCGCGGCGGCTGCTGCGGCTGCGTCCGTCCCGGGGCCTCGACCTGAACCCCTCCGCGAGCCCGGCCGAGCTCCCGGCCCGGCGGCTCGTCCGGACCCTCGTCGACGGCGGCGTGGCCCACCCGCGTCCGCACCCGGAGCCGGTCCAGGACCTGACGGTGATCATCCCCGTCCGGGATCGGACGCACGAGCTGGAGCGCTGCCTGGCCTCTCTCGGTGGTGACGTCCCGGTCGTGGTCGTCGACGACGGGTCCTGCGACCCAGCAGCGGTCCTGGCCGTGTGTGCGCGGCACGGGGCCGCCGTCGTCGCCGAGGGCGAGAACCGAGGGCCGGCTGCTGCCCGCAACGCCGGGCTGGCCGCAAGCAGCTCCGGCCTGGTGGCGTTCCTCGACAGCGACTGCGTCGTGACCGCCGGCTGGCTCGAGGGACTGGTCGGGCACTTCCGCGACCCGGCTGTGGCGGCCGTGGCGCCCCGGGTCCGAGCGGCGCAAGGGACCACCCTGCTGGAGCGCTATGCCCGGGCTCGTGGGCCTCTCGACCTCGGGCCCCGCGAGGCGCGGGTCCGTCCCGGCGGGCGCGTGCCGTACGTCCCGACGGCTGCTCTGGTCGTGCGCCGGGCCGCCCTCGACCAGGTGCGCTGCGCGGGGCAGCCGTTCGACGCGAGCCTGCGCTACGGCGAGGACGTCGATCTGGTGTGGCGGCTGCACGACGCCGGCTGGAGCGTCCGCTACGACCCGAGGACCGTGGTCGAGCACAGCGAGCCCGGGCGGTGGCTCAGCTGGTGGGTCCGCAAGCACCGCTACGGCACGTCGGCGGCGCCCCTGTCCGTGCGGCACCCCGACCGGCTGGCCCCGATGGTGTTGGCTTCGTGGCCCACTGCTGCCCTGGCGCTGCTGGTGGCCGGCCGACCGCTCGCGGCTGGCGCTCTGTGCGCCGTGCCGGCAGTGCGGCTGCACCGACGGCTGCGGCGGGCAGGGCTGCCCGCGCGGGCGAGCGCGGCCGTCTCGGTGCAGACGTCGACGCGCAACGTCGTGCGGACCGCCGCGGGGGTGGGAGGCGGCGGCGCTGTGACGACCCTGCCGGTGCTCTGCCTGGCACTCGCCGTACGCCGGACCCGGCCCGCGGCGGCTCTGCTGCTGATCGCCCCACCCCTGGTCGAAGCCCTCGCCCGCCGCCCGCGGATCGACCCGGTGACCTGGACGGTCCTGCGCGTGCTCGACGACCTGGCTTACGCCACGGGCGTGTGGCGAGGATGCTGGACCGGTCGCACCACCTCGCCGCTGCGCCCACGCCGCGCCCGGCCCGAGTCGTCCTAGGGAGGCGGTCGTGCCCCACTACCGCAGTGCCGGCTCGGTCCCGCACAAGCGCCACACGCAGCACCGGCGCGCTGACGGCAGCCTCTACTACGAGGAGCTCGTCGGGGAGGAGGGCTTCTCCTCCGACTCCTCGCTCGTCTACCACCGCGGCGTCCCCTCGGCGCTGGTCGACGCCCGCCCCTGGGAGCTGCCCGACAGCACGACCACGCCGAACGTGCCGCTGCTGCCGCGCCACCTGCGGCTGCACGACCTGTTCGCCTCCAGCGACCCGTCCACGGTGGACGCGGTCACGGGCCGCCGCCTGGTGCTCGCCAACGCCGACGTGCGGCTGTCCTACGTCGTCACCGCGAAGGACTCGCCCCTCTACCGCAACGCGACCGGCGACGAGTGCGTCTTCGTCGAGGCCGGGACCGCCGTGGTGGAGACGACGTTCGGGTCGCTCGAGGTCGGCCCGGGGGACTACGTCGTGCTGCCCCGGGCGACGACGCACCGGTGGCGTCCGAGCAGCACCCTGCGGCTCTACGCCATCGAGGCCAGCAGTCACATCGCTGCGCCGAAGCGCTACCTCTCGCGCTACGGCCAGTTCCTCGAGTCCGCCCCGTACTGCGAGCGGGACCTGCGTCCGCCCGCCGGCCCGGAGGTGGTCGACGGCACCGACGTCGAGGTCTACGTGAAGCACCGGGGCACCGGCCCCGGTGGCCTGGCCGGCACGGTTCACGTCGTGCCCGAGCACCCCTTCGACGTCGTCGGCTGGGACGGCTGCCTCTACCCGTACGCCTTCAACCTCGCGGACTTCGAGCCGATCACCGGACGGGTCCACCAGCCACCCCCTGTGCACCAGGTCTTCGAGGGGAACGGCTTCGTCATCTGCAACTTCGTCCCGCGCAAGGTCGACTACCACCCGCTGGCCGTGCCGGTGCCCTACTACCACTCCAACGTCGACAGCGACGAGGTCATGCTCTACGTGGACGGCGCCTACGAGGCGCGCAAGGGCAGTGGCATCGGCAAGGGGTCGGTGTCGCTGCACCCGGGCGGGCACAGCCACGGTCCGCAGCCCAGCGCGATCGAGGGCAGCCTCGGTGCCGAGCGCTTCGACGAGACGGCCGTCATGGTCGACACCTTCCGGCCGCTCGAGCTGGGCGAGGCGGGGACGGCCTGCGACGACGGCGCCTACGCGTGGTCCTGGTCGGGTCGGGGTCCAGCGCGATGACGGGCCCGCTCGTGCCACCCGGCCACCTGTTCGGCCTCGACACCCTGCCGTACGGCTCGTTCCGCCGGGGCGACGACCCCCGGCCACGGGTCGGCGTCGCGATCGGCGACTCGGTGCTCGACCTCGGCGCCGCCGCGGCGGACCTGCTCCCCGGGCGGGCCGGCTTGTTCCAGCAGGGCGACCTCGGTGGCCTGCTCGGGGCCGGTCCCCGGGTCTGGGCCGAGGTGCGGTCAGCGGTACGCGAGTGGCTCGGCGCTCCGGAGCTGGACGAGCGGGTGCGCGCGGCGCTCCACCCCGCTCGCGACGTGACGATGCTGCTGCCGTTCGCCGTGGCCGACTACGTCGACTTCTACTCCTCGAAGGACCACGCGAGCAACGTGGGCCGCATCTTCCGGCCCGACTCCCCGCCGCTGCCGCCGAACTGGACGTCCCTTCCGAGCGGCTACCACGGCCGGGCCGGCACGGTCGTGCCGTCCGGGACGCCGATCGTCCGGCCCCGTGGACAGCGCCGTACGCCGGAGGGCGAGGTCGTCTTCGGGGCGTCCACCCGGCTGGACGTCGAGGCCGAGCTCGGCTTCGTGGTCGGGACGCCGTCTGCGCTCGGCACGCCGGTGCCGATGGCCGGCTTCGCCGAGCACGTCTTCGGGGTCTGCCTGGTCAACGACTGGTCGGCCCGGGACATCCAGGCCTGGGAGACCGTCCCCCTCGGTCCCTTTCTCGGAAAGTCGTTCGCCACCTCCATCTCGAGCTGGGTGGTCCCGCTCGCCGCTCTCGACGCGGCGCGGGTCCGCCCTCCCGCCAGGGATCCCAGGCCGCTGCCCTACCTCGACGACACCGGGCTGGAACCATGGGGGCTCGACCTGGCCTTCGAGCTGCGCGTCAACGGCGACGTCGTGTCGCGTCCGCCGTTCGCCACGACCTACTGGACCGGTCCTCAGCAGCTGGCCCACATGACCGTCAACGGGGCCTGTCTCCGCACGGGTGACCTGTTCGCCTCGGGCACCGTGAGCGGGCCCGAGAAGGGCCAGCGCGGCTGCCTGCTCGAGCTGACCTGGGGCGGGGCGGAGCCGTTCCGGCTGAGCGACGGCACGTCCCGCACGTTCCTGGAGGACGGTGACGAGGTGGTCATCGCGGCCACGGCCCCTGGGCCTGCTGGCGGGCGGCTGGGGCTGGGGGAGGTCCGAGGTGTGGTGGTGGCGAGCCGCTGACCGGTCTCCGGATCTGCACGTTCGTGCAGTCGAGACCTCGGACGGCGCCGGCCTGGACGCGAGGCTCCGCGTCCTGGCCCTCGAGCTGGCCGCCGTCGGCGGGGTCGAGGGCGGGCGCGGGCCCGGCCGGCCCGCTCGTGCCGGCGTCCGGTCCCCACGGCACCGAGATCCTCACGTCGACCCTGCGCGGGTGGGCGCGCAGGGGTCATCCGTCCGCGAGCACCTGAAGCGCGCGGGGCACGTCTGACGGCCCGGCCAGGGTCGCGAAGCGGGCGCCGGCGGCGAGGGCGAGGGCGCGCGCTTCCACCGCATCGTCCGCCGGCGCGATGACGAGGACTTCGTCGAGCCGGCGCAGGTAGGGGAGGGGGTCCGGGCCGGCGGTGGCTCGCCCGTCGGTCAATAGGACAACCGTGCGCCGGGCTGCGGTGGAGCGTTCCAGCTGGGCCCTTGCTGTGTCGAGAGCAGCTGCCAGGTCGGTCAACCCGTGCCCGCGCAGCCGCAGCAGGTCGTTCACGACGTCCTCCACCGGACGCGGTCGGTCCTGCGCCCGGAGCACCAGGGCCCTCGTGCCGAACGCCACGACGCTGTGGTCGTCCGGCGCCCTCAGCGCCACGGCGGCGGCGGCGAGGGCGGCTGAGGCCAGGCGTCCCCCGCCGACGGAACCGCTGCGGTCGACCAGCAGGCACAGGGCGACATCGGGGCGCGCCCACGCCGTGCCCTGGAGCTCCTCCAGGGCGGGTGGCCGCCCGGTCGCAGCCGCGACCAGCAGCGCGTCGAGGCTGGCCTCGACGTCCAGGTCACCACCAGGCCTCAGCGTCACCCGGCGCAGCCGTCCGGTGCCCCGCGTGCGGACCGGACCCGTGCGGGCCAGGCGCACGCTGACCCGGCCGGCGAGGCGACGGGCCAGCGCCCGCAGCCGCTCGTCCGTAGCGCCGGCCATGTCGGCCAGCAGGCTCAGCGCGGCATCCGGGTCGCCGGCCAGGGCGGTTTCGAAGGCGGTCTCGTCGAGCCCACCCACCTGGGGCGACAGCTGTGAGAAGGCCGGTGACCGCGACAGCTCGCGGCGCGACGTGGTCCGCCTGCCGGCTTCGGCGAGCTCGTTCTCGGCGTGCTCGCCCTCGAGGGTCAGCCCGGGGCGGTCGAGCCCGCGCGGACCGGCGCCGGCCGGCCCCGGGGGTGTGCCAGGTCCGGCCGCGGGGCTTCCCCCTGGGACGGATCACCTCGCTCGGGCTCGGGAGGTGGAGCGAAGACCTGCGACCAGAGCTCGCGCACGACGTCCTCCGACGTGCGGGCGGACCCCTCCTGCATGCGCAGGCGGCCGGACAGGGAGGTCAGGGCGGCGTCGAGCGACACCGAGGGCTCGTCCGGGCGACTCCGTCGCAGGCCCGCCAGTGTGCCGGCGACGAGCACGAGGTCGATCGACCCTCGCACCGACGACCCGACCCGCACGTCAGGGTGTTCCCGGGTCCGACGGACGAGTTCCACGGCCCGGGCGCGGAACTCGTCGGAGATCGCGTGCTCCGGCGCGCTGCGTCGTACGATCTCCATCTCGTCGGCGGCGTCCTGGTAGTCCATGCGCAACCGGCAGGTGCGGTCGTAGATCGCCGAGGCGATCCGGGCCGTGCCGACCGCGTCGAACGGGTTCATCGCGGCCACCAGGCGGAAGCCCTCGGCCGCGACCAGCGGCCCCAGGCGCGGCACCTGGAGCTCGCCCTCGCTCATGACGGTGATCAGGACGTTGAGCGTCTCCTCGGGGACGCGGTTGATCTCCTCGACGTAGAGCAGGGCGCCCTCGCGCAGAGCGGCCGCCAGCGGGCCGTCGACGAAGATGTCGGGGGAGTAGCCCTCGCTCATGACCCGCGACGGGTCGTGGTGACCCACGAGCCGGGCGGGGGTGAGCTCGGCGTTGCCCTCGACGAACTGGAAGGGCAGGCCGGCACCGCGCGCCAGGCCGCGCAACAGCGTCGACTTGCCCGTTCCGGGTGGCCCTTCGAGCAGCATGTGCCGGCCGGCCAGCAGCGCGGCCAGCAGGAGCTCCACCTCGCGACCCCGCCCGACGACCTGCGCGCGCAGGCGGTCGGGCAGGTCCGGGTCGAGCAGGGAGCCAGGAACGGCGGATGCGCCGCTCAGTAGTCGTCCTCGCCGTACATGATGACGCCGCGGACGTTCTTGCCGGAGTTCATGTCGGCGTAGCCCTGGTTGATGTCCGCGAGCGTGTAGGTCTTCGTGATGAGCTCGTCGAGCTTGAGCTTGCCGTCGCGGTAGAGCCCGAGCAGCTTCGGGATGTCGGAGCGGGGGTTCGCGCTGCCGAAGATCGAGCCCTGCAGGCGCTTCTGGAGCATGGCCAGCTCGAACAGGCTCATGGTCACGTCGGTGGCCATCATGTCGCCCATGCTGGTCACGACGCCGGTGCCGCCCTTGCCCACCAGCGCCATCATCTCGCCGATCATGGTCCCCTCGATGCGCCCGACCGTGATGATCGCCTTGTCGGCCATGCGGCCCCAGGTGACCTCGTTCAGCGGCTCCATCGCCTCGGCCATGCTGGCGAAGGTGTGCGTGGCGCCGAAGGCCATCGCCTGCTCGCGCTTGAACTCGACCGGGTCGATGGCGACGACCCGCTGCGCTCCCGCCATGGCCGCCCCCTGGACGGCGTTGATACCGACGCCGCCGATACCGATGACGACGACCGTGTCGCCGGCCTGGACCTCAGCCGCGTAGACGGCCGAACCCCAGCCGGTGGTCACACCGCACCCGACCAGCGCCGCCTTGTCCAGGGGGATGTCGTCCTCGATCTTGATCGCCGACGACTCGTGCACCACGACGTACGGGGAGAAGGTGCCGAGCAGGCACATCGTCCCGGCGTTCTTGCCGTTGACGCGGCTGCGGTAGCCGCCGTCGGAGATCATCTGCCCGGTGAGCAGGGTGGCCCCGTTGTCGCAGATGTTGGAGCGGCCGTTCGCACAGGAGTGGCAGCGACCGCAGGCGGGGATGAAGCCGAGGACGACGTGGTCCCCGACGGCGAGGCTCGTGACGCCCGGGCCGACCTGCTCGACCACGCCGGCGCCCTCGTGCCCTCCGATGAAGGGGTAGCCGCCCGGCTCCATCGGGACCATGTCCCCGAGTCGCATGTGCTCGTCCGAGTGGCACATGCCCGAGGCCGTCAGCTTGACCCGGACCTCACCGGCGACGGGGTCGT
>JAOPWP010000206.1 GCA_025965615.1 Frankiales bacterium | reverse complement strand
CCGGGCCTTCCCCGGCGAGATCGCCGAGCTGACGTTCCCCTCGCGCACGGTCGAGACCTACGCGCAGGAGCTGCTCCGTACGGTGGACGTCTCGGGCATCGCGGGAGCCAGCATGCGCGTCGTCCTCGACACGGCCGGGGGAGCCGTCTCCCTGGTGCTCCCGTCGCTGCTCGGTCGACTGGACATCGATGTCCTCACCGTCAACAACAGGTTGAGTGATACAGCCGGTTCTGAGACTTCCAGCGACCGGGAGCGCGACCTCGCTCGGCTGGGCGAGCTGGTGTCGAGCTC
Source organism: Frankiales bacterium (assembly GCA_025965615.1). Classification (GTDB taxonomy): domain Bacteria; phylum Actinomycetota; class Actinomycetes; order Mycobacteriales; family SCTD01; genus SCTD01. The sequence continues at coordinate 15,667 of JAOPWP010000206.1, read as the reverse complement.
CCGGGCAGCCTTCGGGGTGCGGTTCGACTCGGCCGGCGACCGCCTGTCCCTGGTCGACGAGACCGGCCGCCCGATCCCCGACGAACGCGCTCTGCTGGTGCTGCTCGACCTGGTGGCTGCTGAGAGCAGGGGTGGCCGGGTGGCGCTGCCGGTCACGACGACGCGGGTGGCCGAGCAGGTCACGGCCTTCCACGGCACCCAGGTCCTGTGGGTCTCCACGGCGGCCGACGACCTCGCACGGGCTGCGGCCCAGGCCGGGGTGGCCTTCGCCGGCGACGGGCGGGGCGGCTTCGTCATCCCGGAGCTCTCGCCGTCGCTCGACGCCGTCGCGGCGTTCGTGCGCCTGCTGGGTCTGGTGGCGCGCACCCGCCTGACGCTCTCGCAGATCGACGCCCGCATCCCGCAGGCTCACCTGGTCTCGAGGTCGGTCCCGACGCCGTGGGCGGTCAAGGGAGCCGTCATGCGCACTGTCCTCGAGGCGGCGGGCCCGTACGAGGTCGACACGACCGACGGGGTGCGGGTGCTCGAGGACGCGGCCTCGTGGGCGCTCGTGCTCCCGGACCCCGCCGAGGCCGTGACCCACCTGTGGGCAGAGGCCCCCCAGGAGGAGCAGGCGCTCGCGCTGCTCGCCCGGTGGGTCGGTGTGGTCGAGAGCGCTCGCGCCTGACCGCGCCCTCGAGCCGCGCCCGCCGGTGTGCCGGAGCGGACCTCGCGACGTCCCCGCCCGGGGTCCCGACTGGGACTGCACTGCTGAGGCAGGATGGACACGTGCCGACTGTCCGCTCCGACGTGGACCCGGGTGGCAGTCGTCGAGTTGATGCGTCGATGTCTCTCCTTGTCGACATCATGACGAACACCCTCGACGAGTCGTACGCCGAACGGGCCCGGTCCCGGAGCAGCGCTGGACCGGTCGAGCCGGCCGACCGCACCCCCGTCGCGCGACCCTGGCGCCGCAGCCTTCTTCCCGTGGTGGTGCTGGTGGCCCTGGGGATGCTCACGGGGACGGCGGTGAAGCAGGTACGAGCGCGCGAGGCCGAGGGCACGGGGCTGCGGGCGGACCTCGCCCAGCAGGTCCGTGACCGCACGGCAGCCAGCGACGAGCTCGCCCAGCGGGCTCAGGACCTGCGTGACGAGGTCTCCGTGGTCCAGGAGCAGGCTCTGGGCAACGACGCGCTGGGCAAGCGGCTGGCGGGCCAGCTGACCTCCTTGGGGCTGGCCAGCGGCACTCTGGCTGTGCGCGGTCCCGGCATCGTCGTCACGCTCGACGACGCCCCGGATCCCGGCACGGCGGACGGCGCGCGCCCGGGGAACGCCCTGGACGGGCGGGTCCAGGACCGCGACCTGCAGGCCGTCGTCAACGGGCTCTGGGCCGCCGGCGCCGAGGCGATCGCCGTCAACGGTCAGCGCCTGACGGCCCTCACGGCCATCCGTGGCGCCGGGGAGGCGGTCCTCGTGGGCCTGAGGCCGCTGAGCCCGCCGTACGTCGTCCAGGCCATCGGGGACGCGAAGGAGCTCGAGGTGGAGTTCCTCGACGGACGCGGCGGGCGACGGCTGATCACGAACATGTCCGTCTACCGACTCCCCTTCACCGTCGAGCGAGGTGACAGGCTGTCCCTGCCGGGGGCCGCGGCTCCGGACCTCCCCGCCGCCGTCCCGCGCGGCACCAACGCCAACGTTCCCAGCGCCGATGAGGAGGGCTCACCGTGATCCCCGCTGTCGCGCTCGTGCTCGGTGTGGTCCTCGGGCTCGCGCTCGAGCCCACCGTCCCAGCAGCACTGCAGCCCTACCTCCCCATCGCGGTGGTCGCGGCGCTCGATGCCGTGTTCGGTGCCATCCGGGCCCAGCTCGACGGGATCTTCGACGACCGGGTCTTCGTGGTGAGCTTCGTGAGCAACGTGCTCGTCGCGGCGCTCGTCGTCTTCCTGGGCGATCAGCTGGGTGTCGGCGGGCAGCTGTCCACCGGCGTCGTCGTCGTCCTCGGCATCCGGATCTTCAGCAACGCGGCCGCCATCCGGCGGCGGGTGTTCCACGCATGACCGTCGACCCGGGGGCCGAGACAGGGGTGTCTCCGGAGCCCGTGCCGACAGGGGGCCGGGCCCGCTGGCGCAGCCTGCTGACGCCCCGGCTGCGTCGCGTCGACGTCGCCGTGGCAGTGCTCCTGGCAGCCCTCGGGTTCGCGGCCGTCGTCCAGGTGCGCTCCACGCAGGTCGAGGGCCCGCTGGCCACCGCACGGCAGGAGGACCTCGTGCAGATCCTCGACGACCTGACCAACCGCGACGAGCGGCTCCAGGCCGAGATCGGCTCGTTGGAGCAGGCGCGACGGGAGATCACCAGCGGGAGCGGGCGCTCGGAAGCGGCTCTCGCCGAGGCCCGGCGGCGCACCCAGCTGCTGGGCGTGCTCGCGGGCACCGTGCCAGCACGCGGACCGGGCCTGATGCTGACGATCTCCGACCCCCGCGGCGAGATCGGCCAGGACGCCCTGCCCGACGTGCTCCTGAACGCTCTGGAGGAGCTGCGGGCTGCTGGGGCGGAGGCGGTCCAGCTGGAAGGGCCCGTCGCACCGGGAGAGCAGCCGGCTCCCGGCCAGGCACGGGTGCGGGTCGTCGCGAGCACGTCGTTCCTGCGCGACGACCGCGGGGGGGTGCTGGTCGACGGCCAGCTGCTCAAGGCGCCCTTCCGGTTCCTCGTGGTCGGCGAGCCCACGACCCTCGCGACCTCGCTGGTGATCCCCGGTGGGGTCGTCGACGATGTCGAGGCCCGAGGGGGCGAGACCACGGTCGAGCGCAGCGGCGACGTGCTGGTGGGTGCCTTGCGACCCCTCGAAGAGCCTCGTTACGCTCGTCCCGCTGCGTAGCCGCACGGCTGCGCACCCCACCGGAAGAGGCATCACGTGCTGAGTGACGACCTGCGCTACACGACCGAGCACGAGTGGATCAAGCTCGTGGAGGGCGAGACGGGGACCGCCTTCCGCATCGGCATCACCGACTACGCCCAGGCGGCGCTGGGCGACATCGTGTTCGTCACGCTCCCTGCCGTGGGGACGGAGGTGACGGCCGGGCAGTCGCTGGGAGAGGTCGAGAGCACCAAGAGCGTGTCCGACGTCTACGCCCCCGTCGCCGGGCGCGTCACCGCCAGCAACGACCAGCTGGAGGGTTCGCCGGACCTGGTGAACACCGACCCGCTCGGCGCGGGCTGGATGGTCGAGCTCGTCCCGGCGGGCAGCGCGGACCAGGCCTGGCAGGAGTCCGGCTGGCTGGACGCCGCGGCGTACGCGGCGCTCACCGACCAGGCCTGAGCCTGCTCCGGCTGGATACGGATCGTGCTTACGTATCGATCTCTGGTCCAGAGTGACGCACAGGCGCCCGCCCTCATCCACCGGTTGACCCTGCAGCGCCGGGCCCACTAGGTTCGCCACGACGAGCCGGCCGTGACTGCCGGCGCCTCGGACGTCGTCCGGCCCAAGGCACACCATCCCGGGAGGCGGCAAGAGCGTGTTCTGCAACCAGTGCGGGCATCAGAACCCTGACGGGAGCCGCTTCTGCGCCTCCTGCGGAACGGCTCTGTCGCGCTCCGGCTCCGAGGGCGCCGTCGACAGCACCTCGACCATCTCGATCGCTGCCCTCGAGGGGGCTCTCGAGGGGGACGGCACGACGTCCTCGGAGACTGTTCCGGAGGGCGCCGAGAGCGGGGCGCTCGAGGGCCTGCCCCCCGGCAGCGCCCTGCTCGTGGTCAAGCGCGGCCCCAACGCCGGGAGCCGCTTCCTGCTGGACGCCGACACCACGACGGCGGGCCGGCACCCCGAGTCCGACATCTTCTTGGACGACGTCACGGTCTCGCGGCGGCACGCCGAGTTCTCCCGCGAGGGGGGTGGCTTCCTCGTCCGCGACGTGGGCAGCCTCAACGGCACCTACCTCAACCGGGAGCGGATCGAGGCGGCCGGCCTGTCCGCGGGCGACGAGGTCCAGATCGGCAAGTACCGCCTGGTCTTCCTGGTGGGCACCCGCGGCGGCGAGGCGTGAGCGCAGGCCTGGGTGCCTCCGGCGCTCCGGCGCGGGCGTTCATGAGCATCGGCGAGGTGCTCGGCCAGCTGCGTCCGGAGTTCTCCGACATCACCATCTCCAAGATCCGCTTCCTCGAGGCCGAGGGGCTCGTCGAGCCCGAGCGGACCGCCTCGGGCTACCGCAAGTTCTCGCGCGAGGACCTGAGCCGCCTGCGCTACGTCCTGTCGGCCCAGCGGGACCAGTACCTCCCGCTCCGGGTGATCAAGGACCACCTCGACGCGATCGACCGAGGGCTCGAGCCGCCGGCGCAGAGCGGCAGCCCGAGAGTGCCGCGGGCCCTCGTGGCCGCAGAGGGGCTGCCCGGCCCCGACGCGTTCCTGCCTGACGTCAGCGAGATCCGGCTGTCACGTCGCGAGCTCATGGATGCGGCAGGGCTCACCCCGGAGCAGCTCGACCAGCTCGAGCAGTACGGCCTGCTCGGCCCGCGGCAAGGTGCGAGCCACTACGACGGCGATGCCCTCGTCGTCGCCAAGACCGTGGCCGAGATGGCCCGCTTCGGCATCGAGGCCCGGCACCTCCGGCCGTTCAAGGCGGCGGCTGAGCGCGAGATCGGGCTGGTCGAGCAGGTCGTCACCCCGCTCGTGCGGCAGCGCGGACCCGAGGCGCGTGCCCGCGCCGACGAGGTCTCGCGGGAGCTGGCCGCCCTGTCGGTCAAGCTGCACGCCACGCTCGTCCGGGCGGGCCTGGGTCCCGGTCTGCGTCGCTGAGCCCCCGACCGCGGCGCCGCTGGCGCGACCGTCGGGAGGTAGGCTCGACTCTGGCGCGGGAGTCGCTGGTCCACGGTCCCGGCACAGCCCGCGCCGGGACTGCTCGGCCTCCCGCCAGTGCCCGTTCCCGTCCGTGCCCGTGATCGTCGAGGAGCAGCCCTGTGGACGAGGCCGGTGACAGCACCTCTTTGTCGGAGCTGAGCGTCGTCGGGGTGCGGGTCGAACTGCCCAGCCAGCAGCCCATCGTGCTGCTGAAAGAGGTGGCCGGCGATCGCTACCTCCCGATCTGGATCGGCGCCGTCGAGGCGACAGCGATCGCCTTCGCCCAGCAGGGGGTCGTCACGGCTCGCCCGATGACGCACGACCTCATGCGCGACCTGCTGCAGGCCTTCGACCGCACGCTGCAGACCGTGACCATCACCGAGCTCAAGGAGGGCATCTTCTACGCCGAGCTCGGCTTCTCCGACGGGGTGACGGTGAGCGCCCGGCCCTCGGACGCCATCGCCCTGGCCATGCGCAGCGGTGCGACGATCCGCAGCGCCCTGTCCGTCCTGGACGAAGCCGGGATCGCCATCCCGGACGAGCAGGAGGACGAGGTCGAGAAGTTCCGCGAGTTCCTCGACACCATCACCCCGGAGGACTTCGACAAGGAGTCCTGAACCTCAACGACACGTCTAGGGTTGCGACGCGCGGTCCAGCAGTCGTTGACCCCGGCTCTCGCACTCCTTACCGTCGGGTCCGAGCACGACGCAGGCAGCAGCCCAGACCCAGCCGCTCCACCCGCCCGGTAGCCGTACAGATCAGCGCGGGCAGCAGCCCGTTCAGCAGGACCCGTCAGAGCAGGACCGCAGACAGGAGCCCGGCGTGGTGGACGATCCTTCGGGAGGCGAGTCGCGGGCGCAGCTCGGTCTGCAGGGGACCCTGTTCGACGACCTGCCCGAGTCCGAGCGCCCAGGGGCCTCGGCCGCCGACATCGGCTACCGCGGTCCGACCGCCTGCGCCGTCGCCGGGATCAGCTACCGCCAGCTCGACTACTGGGCGCGCACGGGCCTGGTGGAGCCGACCGTGCGCGAGGCCTCCGGGTCCGGCACGCAGCGCCTGTACTCCTTCCGGGACATCCTGGTTCTCAAGCTGGTCAAGAAGCTGCTGGACGTCGGCATCTCGCTGCACAACATCCGTACCGCCATCGGCACGCTGCGCGAGCGCGGGGTGGCCGACCTCGCCGAGATCACGCTGATGAGCGACGGGACGTCGGTCTACGAGTGCACGTCGACCGACGAGATGGTCGACCTGCTCCAGGGCGACCAGGCCGTCTTCGGGATCGCCGTGGGTCGCCACGTGCGCGAGGTGGAGGGCACGCTCGCGTCACTGCCGGGGGAGCGGGCGACCGCCTCCGGGTCCGCGGGCACTGCCGCCTCGCTCGACGAGGGCGCAGACGAGCTGGCTGGTCGGCGTCGGCGTCGTACGACCGCCTGACACACCCCCGCGCACGCTGGTGGCGCCGAGTGCGCCTGGCCGCTGCTAGCCTGACCGCGCCGACAATCCCGCGCGGGAGAGTCCCCTCACCGCCAGTGGGGGGCGCCGAAGGAGCAATCCTCCCCGATCCCAACCTCTCAGGCCACAGGACCGCACGGGTCAGGCGACTCTGGAAAGCGGATGCCGCACGGACCTGGTCCGCCGCGTCACCCACCGACGGTGCAAGCCCCTCGGGGTGAAGCTCTCAGGTCCCATGACAGAGCGGGGAGGGCAGCGGTGCGCGTCCGCGTCGCCGTCCCGGCAGCAGGCCAGGAGCCCCCCGCCTTGAACGCGAGCAGCATGAGCCAGACACCCCCCGACCGGGCCACGCTGGCCGACCTCGAGCGGGCTGCCCCCTTTGCGATGCGCCACATCGGCCCGGACGAGGACCAGCAGGCCAAGATGCTGGCCGTCCTCGGGTACGGGAGCCTCGACGAGCTGACAGCTGCCGCCGTCCCCGAGGTCATCGCCGCGACCCGGGCGCTCGACCTGCCGGCCGGCCGCTCCGAGGCCGAGGTCATCGCCGAGCTGCGGGACCTCGCCGACCTCAACCGGGTGACCGTGCCGATGATCGGGCTCGGCTACTCGGGGACGCACACGCCAGCCGTGGTGCTGCGCAACGTCCTCGAGAACCCTGCCTGGTACACCGCCTACACGCCCTACCAGCCCGAGATCAGCCAGGGTCGGCTCGAGGCCCTGCTCAACTTCCAGACCGTGGTCACCGACCTGACCGGCCTCGCGATCGCCGGAGCGTCCCTGCTCGACGAGGCCACGGCGGCCGCGGAGGCGATGACCCTGGCCCGACGCAGCAGCAAGGCTGCGCCCGAGGCGGTCTTCCTCGTCGACGCCGACTGCCTCCCCCAGACGATCGCGGTGGTGCAGACGAGGGCGCAGCCCCTCGGGATCACCGTCCGCGTGGTCGACGTGTCGACAAGCGTCTTCGACGATGTAGAGGCCTTCGGCGTCCTGTTGCAGTACCCGGGGGCCAGCGGCGCTGTCCGCGATCCGGCTGCGGTCATCGCGCGAGCGCACGAGCAGGGGGTGCTGGCCATCGTCGCCTGCGACCTGCTGGCCCTCACCCTGCTCGCCAGCCCTGGCGACATGGGCGCCGACGTCGCGGTCGGGTCCAGCCAGCGCTTCGGCGTCCCGCTGGGCTACGGCGGCCCGCACGCCGGCTTCATGGCCGTCCGCCGGGGCCTCGAGCGCACGCTCCCGGGTCGGCTGGTCGGCGTGAGCGTCGACGCCGCCGGCAACCCCGCCTACCGGCTCGCGCTGCAGACCCGCGAGCAGCACATCCGGCGAGAGAAGGCGACCAGCAACATCTGCACCGCTCAGGTGCTGCTCGCGGTCATCGCCGGCATGTACGCCGTCTTCCACGGGCCCGAGGGGCTGCGGGACATCGCCCGCCGCGCCGCGCGTACGGCCAGCCTGCTCGGCAGGGCCCTGTCTGCCCTGCCCGGCATCTCGCTCGTGCACGACGCCTACTTCGACACGATCACGGTCCGGGTGCCCGGCAGGGCCCGCGAGGTGGTCGCCAACGCCGCCGAGGCCGGGGTCGACCTGAGGCTGGTCGACGACGACACGGTGGCGGTGGCGACCGACGAGACGACCACCCGGGCCCACCTCGACGTCGTACTCACGGCGTTCGGCGCGACCGCACCGGACTGGGACGCCCTCGACAGCACCCTGCCCGAGGCGCTGCCGGAGGCCCTCGCCCGCCAGTCGCCGTTCCTGACCCACCCCGTGTTCTCGGAGCACCGCAGCGAGACGGGGCTGCTCCGCTACCTGCGCCGGCTCTCAGACCGGGACCTCGCGCTCGACCGAACGATGATCCCGCTGGGTTCGTGCACGATGAAGCTCAACGCCACGACCGAGATGGAACCGATCACCTGGCCGGAGTTCGGCGGCCTGCACCCCTTCGCGCCCGCGGCCAACACGCGCGGCTACCGGCGCCTGATCGACGACCTCTCGCAGTGGCTGTGCGAGATCACGGGTTACGACGCCGTGAGCCTGCAGCCCAACGCGGGCTCCCAGGGCGAGTTCGCCGGCCTGCTCGCCATCCGCTCCTTCCACCTCGCCCGCGGCGACGAGCAGCGCGATGTGTGCCTCATCCCCGCGAGCGCTCACGGCACCAACGCGGCCAGCGCCGTCATGGCGGGGATGCGCGTGGTCGTGGTCGCGACGGCTGCGAGCGGCGACGTCGACGTCGACGACCTCCACGCCAAGATCGCCCAGCACGGGGAGCGCCTGGCCGCGCTGATGGTCACCTACCCCAGTACGCACGGGGTCTTCGAGGACACGATCGGCGACGTCTGCGCCAGCGTGCACGCCGCGGGAGGCCAGGTCTACGTCGACGGAGCGAACCTCAACGCGCTCGTCGGGCTGGCCCGGCCCGGGGAGTTCGGCGCGGACGTGAGTCATCTCAACCTCCACAAGACGTTCTGCATCCCCCACGGTGGTGGCGGCCCTGGTGTCGGCCCCGTTGCGGTGCGCAGCCACCTGGCGCCCTACCTCCCCAACCACCCGCTGGACCCGGCCGCGGGACCCGCCTCGGGCCCTGGCCCGATCAGCGCCGCCCCCTACGGCAGCGCGGGCATCCTCCCGATCAGCTGGGCCTACGTGCGCCTGATGGGCGGCGAGGGGCTGACCCGGGCGACCCAGGTGGCCGTGCTCTCCGCCAACTACGTCGCGGCGCGGCTGCAGCCGCACTTCCCGGTCCTCTACACCGGACGGGGCGGGCTGGTGGCCCACGAGTGCATCGTCGACCTGCGGGCGATCACCAAGGCGACCGGGGTGACGGTGGACGACGTGGCCAAGCGGCTGGTCGACTACGGCTTCCACGCGCCGACCATGAGCTTCCCCGTGGCCGGCACGCTGATGATCGAGCCGACCGAGAGCGAGGACCTGGCCGAGCTCGACCGGTTCTGCGACGCCATGATCGAGATCCGCAAGGAGATCGGGCAGGTCGCGGCGGGGACCTGGCCGAGAGACGACAACCCCTTGCGGCACGCGCCGCACACGGCATCGTGCGTCACGGGGGAGTGGGGCCGTCCCTACACGCGAGAGCAGGCCGTGTTCCCGGCTGGCGTCTCGAGGACCTCGAAGTACTGGCCGCCGGTGCGGCGCATCGACGGGGCGTACGGCGATCGGAACCTGGTCTGCTCGTGCCCCTCGCCCGAGGCCTACGAGAGCTGAGCGACGACGTCGATCAGGCGGCGTTGACGAGCCGGCAGAGCGGCCGGTGCGGTGCGACGGTCTGGCGGTCGGGGAGGAGCTCACCGGTGTCCTCGAAGACGACCACGCCGTTGCAGAGCAGGCTCCAGCCCTGCATGGGGTGGCGGCTCACGACCCGGGCGGCGTCATGGTCGGCGGCGCTCGCCGACGGGCAGGCGGGGGAGTGCTCGCAGCTGCGGAGGGTTGCTTCACGGCACATGGTCGTGCTCCTGGTCTCAGGGGTGTTCTTCGTTCTTCGTGACAGTCTCATCGTCGGCGTGCTCTTCCGATGACTGAACACCGCGACACGGGATCGGATGACCATCTTTCAGGTTCCGATCTGATCACGCCCCCGCACGGGGCGCCGTCCCGATGGGCCAGACCGCTGCGCGAGCTCGAGCGCTGGGAGTGGCGGGCCGGTGATCCCGCTGACCCTGTGGAGGGGCTGACGAGCTTCCTGTCGTTCCACGGCCTGGACGGCGAGCCGGCCGCACAGCGTGGAACCACGGTGGTCGGCCTGCTGGCAGGAGCCGCCGGCGCCGCCGCCCTCGGTGGCCTGGACCTCGGACCGGCATCGCCGGTGCCGTCCGTGCCAGATCTGGTCGCCGTGGCCTGCCGTCCTGTGCCACAGGGGCCGGACCAGCTGCCAGGCGGGGGAGTCCGGTCGGCACCCCCGGGAGTCGGTCCGTGGCGGACCAGCTGGAGCGACGTCGAGCACGCGGCTGCGGTCGAGGCCGTCCGGCAGGCCATCGCCAGGGGTGAGCTCTACCAGGCCAACGTCGTCGGCCATCGGGCCGCTGCCCACCGGATGGACCCCCGCGAGCTCGCCCGTCGCGTGGCGGGGCTGCCCGGGGCGACCTACGCGAGCGTGCTGACCGGGGACGGCTGGGCCGTCGGTTCCGCCTCGCCGGAACAGCTGGTCCGGCTCAGCGACGGCAGGCTGACGACCATCCCGATCAAGGGCACCCTTCCGGTTGGCCCCGGGTCCCAGGAGCGCCTGCTGTCCAGTGAGAAGGACCGGGCAGAGCACGTGATGATCGTCGATCTGGAGCGCAACGACCTCTCGCGGGTGGCTCAGACCGGGACCGTCGAGGTGGAACAGCTCTTCCACCTGGTCGACTGGTCCGGGCTGTGGCAGGCGACCTCGACCGTGGCCGCCCGGATCGAGCCGGGGGTCACCACGATCGACGTCCTGCGGGCGATGGTGCCCGGCGGCTCGGTGACCGGGGCGCCCAAGCGGGCGGCCTGGAACCAGCTCGTGGCGCTGGAGCCGGTCGGACGTGGGCCGTCCATGGGGGCACTCGGTCTGATCTGGCCCGGCGGGCTCGACCTCGGCTTGACCATCCGCACGATCGCCGCCACAGACGACACGGTGCACCTGTGGGCTGGCGGCGGGATCACCTGGTCCAGCGACCCCCGGGCCGAGGTGGCTGAGGCACATGCCAAGGCGGGCCCGGTGATGACGGCACTCGGGCGTTGACGCCGCACGCCCCGCTGCCCGTCGGCCTCAGGTCCGCCCGTCCTGCTCCTGTGCGCGTTCCAGAGCCGGTGAGGCGCCCATCCAGGTCGCGCGCAGCACCCGGAACCCGGCCTGTTCGTAGGCCCGGCAGACCTGCTCGTCGTCGTCGACGACGAGCGCCACGATGCGGCCCCGCAGCGCCCGGGCCAGCATCTCGGGCTTGGCCACCCGGGCTGGACGACGGTCCCGTGCGGAACGCATGCACAGCTCCCCGGGCGGGAGGCCGTGCCGCTCGAACCATTGCAGCGTCGCCGTACGGCACTGCTCCGGCCGGCCCGTGACGTAGAGGACGTCGCACTCCTTCGCGCTCTCGACGGCGAGCGCCACCCCCTCGGCGAGTGGGGTGTCGTACGGCGCCGCAGCGAAGAAGGCCGTCCAGTCCCGGCGGCGCCCCTCGACGTGGTGGACGCGGTGCCTCACGTCGGCCAGGACCCCGTCGATGTCGAAGACCGCGACGAGCCGCGTCACGCCGGTGCGCATGGAGCGGGGCGCACCGCCCGCTCCAACGGGAGCAGGGACAGCAGGGCGATGCAGTGCGGCAGGAAGATGATGGTGATCAGGGCGAACGTCATGAGGTGGAAGCCGAGGAAGACGAGGGCGAGTCCCCAGCCCCACCGGGGATCCCGCCACCGCACCAGGAGCAGCGGGGCGACGGCGAGCTCCATCACCATGAGGCCGTACTGCGCCGCGTGGAGCACCATCGGGACGTCCAGCAACGGCTCGGCCATGCCGGTTCCGCGCCGCAGGACCGCCCGGGTCAGGGTCGCGCCGTCCACCCAGTCCCAGCCGCCGAAGCGGATCTTCGCGACAGCGGCGAGGGTGTACGTCGCGACGACGGCGAGCGCGATCATCGACAGGGCCCACCCGGCCGCCTCGGACTGCTCGCGGCTGCGCAGAGCAGCCCGGCCGACCGAGGGCAGGACCAGAAGGGCGATCAGGAAGGCGAATCGGTCGTGGTCGACCTTGCCGTAGCTCATCGCCACGACCATCCACTCGAGGTAGAGCAGGGCCACGAGCCACCCGGTCAGCCGGGGGAGGCGGTCGACGACGGCGGCGGCGGCGGCCAGGAGCGCGGCGACGACCAGGACCACCTGGAACACCTCGACCCACGGGCCCGGCGTCGGCAGGGGGAGCAGGCGCCCGATCCGCAGCGGCACGTACAGCTCTTCCGGGACGGAGGCATGAGCCCGCACCCAGGTCGTCGTCAGCAGGACGTCGACCGGCACGAACAGGTAGACGATCACCCGCAGCACGGCGATCCGCGCGAGGGGTCCAGGGCGGAACGGCCAGCTCCGAAGGGGCGGTCGTCCTCGACCTTCCGCGGCCAGCTCGAGCTCGACGGTGCGGGTCACGGCGCTGTCCACCTGGCGACCACCGTCTCGGTCTGCTCCCCGGTGGGACGGCTGTCGCGCAGGACGTAGGCCCGTTCCACGACCCGGACCTCGACCAGGGGAGGCTCGTCGGGACGCAGCCGGGAGTGGGCCTGCGCCAGCAGCCCGAGGGTCTGGGGAGCCGCCACGAACCGGTCCACCTGACCCTCGACCTCGGCCCGCTTGAGTCCGGTCGAGCGCTCGTCGACGGTGCGCAGCCGACCCTCGCCGTCCACCGCCTCGACCCGGGCGGAGCGGACGAGGCCGTCAGGATCGTCCCGCGTGGCGTACATGCGGAACGGGCCGAAGGGGAAGTCGTCGTCCTGCCCGACGAAGGTGCCCGCCAGGACGAGGAGCGCGAGGACGACGGTGACCGCTGACCGCGCACGTCGTCCAGCGACCGGGAGCACCGGATCAGCCTATCGAGCGGCGTCGCCAGGGGCGGGCTTCCGGCGTCGTGGTCGAGTGGTCGCGTGAGCACCCTCGTCCGCATCGGGCCGCAGCTGGCCGTCGCCGTCGTGCTGCTCGTGGCTGTCGGGGCCGCGGTCTCGTGGTGGGGGCGGCTCGGTCACGAGAAGGGCGTGCTCACGGCGGCGCTGCGCGCGGTCGGTCAGCTCAGCCTCGTGGCGCTCCTGCTCGCCGCGATCGTCGGTTCCCTCCCCGCGAGCATCGCGTTCGTCGCCTCCATGTCGGCCGTCGCGAGCCTCACGGCGGCACGACGCCTCACCGGGTGGAGGTCGTCAGGGGTGTGCGCCGTTCCCATCGTGCTCGGGCCGCTGGTCGTCGTCGGGGGGCTGCTCGCGCTCGGGGTGCTGCCGGCGGAGGGGGTGGCCGTGATCCCGGTCGCCGGGATCCTGATCGGAGGAGCGATGACGGCGACGGTCCTCGCCGGCAGGCGCGGCCTCGACGAGCTGCGTGCCCGCCGGGGTGAGGTCGAAGCGGCCCTCGCCATCGGGCTGCTCAGCCGGGACGCCGCGCTCATGGTGTCGCGCCCGGCCGCCGCCGAAGGACTCGTCCCAGCCCTCGACCAGACGCGTACGGTCGGGCTCGTCGCACTGCCCGGCGCTTTCGTCGGCACCCTGCTCGGGGGAGCGACCCCGGTCGAGGCCGGGGCGGTGCAGGTGCTGATCCTCGTAGGGGTGCTCGCCGTCCAGGCCGTCGCGGTGGTCCTCACCGTGGAGCTGGTCGCCCGGGGGGTCCTGCGCCGTGCGTGACCGCCCGGCGATCCTCGAGCGGTCGGCGACCGCTTCGGGTCCGGGCGATGGTCTGCGGGAGAGCCGTCGCGCGGGACGTCGGCCGGGGTCATCCGGTGAGCCCGCAGAGTCCTACCCGACATAATGTGGATTATCGGCGACAAGCAACGGGTCAACTCAGGTACCGAGAACGACCACTCATCGCCGCGTCGCCTGTCAGAAGGCGCCGACGAAGCGGGCGCTGATCGTCGCGCGAGGGCCGCAACGACCTGCGCCGGTCCGGGAAGGCAGGCTGCGGGGCCGTCTGGTGCGTACGACACCGTCGTGTCGTGGCAGCGGTCAACCGTCGGCTGAGCGCACTGATCCACGCACGATCAGCTACGAACCGGCGGTCTCCGCGTCGACCCGCTCCAGCGCCTGCTCGAGGCGCTCCTCGGCTCCTGGCTCGGAGTCCTGGACGGCCTGGACCGCCCGGGACACCTCGATCATGGTCTCGCGCTCGACGACCTTGACCCGCTCGCGGGGCTTGTCCCCCACGGGCCCGTACGCCACACCCAGCGACTGCTCGTGAGCGTCGAGCAGCTGCCAACCGTCCCACGTCGTGTACGAAATGCCCTTGCTGGCAAGGAGTTCCGTGATCGACTCGGGGTCGGGCTCGCTCGCGAGCGGGAGGCTGTCGAGGTCGGACAGGATGCTCCCGACGGTCTCGATCGCGTCACCCTTGGTGTGGCCGATGAGCCCGACGGGGCCGCGCTTGACCCACCCGTTCACGTACAGCCCGGGCAGCGGCGTGCCGTCGAGGTCGAGGACCCGGCCGGCCGCGTGGGGGACGACGTGGTTGCGGTTGTCCCAGGGCAGCCCCGGGAGCTCGGTGCTCCGGTAGCCCACGCACCGGTAGACCGCCTGGACCGGCCAGTCGTGGAAGACGCCGGTCCCCCGGACGTTGCCGTCACCCGTCAGTTCGGTGCGCTCGGTCCGGAACGCCTCGACCTTGCCGTCGCCGAGCACCTCGACGGGCGACTCGAAGAAGTGCAGGTGCAGCCGGCGGGGCCGGTCCCCCACGTCGCGCATGGCGTACTTCTCGAGCTCGCGGACGACCAGCTTGGTCTGGTTGTCGGAATTGATCGCCGCGACGCTGCCGTCGTCGTACTCGATGTCCTCGGGGTCGACGATCACCTCGACGTTCGGCGAGTGGTCCAGCTCGCGCAGCTCGAGCGGGGTGAACTTGGCCTGGGCCGGTCCGCGACGGGCGAAGACGTGGACCTCGCGGACCGGGCTCGCCTTCAGGCCCTGGTAGACGTTGTCCGGGATCTCGGTGACCAGCAGCTCGTCGGCCGTCTTGGACAGCATGCGGGCGACGTCGAGCCCGACGTTGCCGGCGCCGACGACGGCGATCGACTCCGCCTCGAGCGGCCACTCGCGCGGGACGTCGGGGTGACCGTCGAACCAGGAGACGAAGTCGGCACCGCCGAAGCTGCCCGGCAGGTCGATCCCGGGGATGTCGAGGTCGCGGTCCTTCTCGGCGCCGGTCGTGAAGATCACGGCGTCGTAGTGCCGGCGCAGGTCGTCGAGCTTGAGGTCGACGCCGTACTCCACGTTGCCCAGCAGGCGCAGCTCGGGCTTGGACAGCACCTGGTGCAGCGCCTTGACGATGCCCTTGATCCGCGGGTGGTCCGGCGCCACGCCGTAGCGGATCAGGCCGAACGGGGCGGGCTGGCGCTCGAAGAGGTCGATCGACACCGGGGTGTCGGACTTCATCAGGACGTCTGCCGCGTAGACCCCGGCCGGACCAGCGCCGACGATCGCGACTCGAAGGGGTCGACCCTCCGCGCTGCCTGGGCGCACCACAGGACCGACCTCTCGCTCGACAGTTGACCTCCAGGCGTGAACGCGCCTGTCGCGGTCCATTGTTCCGCACGATCGTGGTGCCGGGAGTCCGGCCAGGGTGACCTCCGCCACGTCGGCGCCTGGCGGGGAGCGCACCGAGCCCCCGCTCAGCCGCGAGCCTGCAGGTCCCGCAGCCCGCAGGTGGCCGCTCCGACAGCGACGGCGAGCGTCGAGGCGCCGGCCGCCGCGGGCAGCCGGCGCT
>JAOPWP010000199.1 GCA_025965615.1 Frankiales bacterium | reverse complement strand
GCGGGCGTTCTCGTGGAAGCCGTCGCCGGCGGCGTGGGCGCGCTGGTGATCCTGCTGTTCGTCTACGGCACGCTGCCGGCCGTGCTGACGCCGCTGGTCATCGCCATCGCCGCGATCTTCAACACGTTCACCCTCGTCTGGGCGGTCAGCTACCTCACCGAGGTCTCGGCCATCGTCCCGTTCCTCATCGCCCTCATCGGCCTGGGACTCGCGATCGACTACGCCCTGGTCATGCTGTTCCGGTTCCGGGACGAGCTGCGCGACGGCAGCGACGTCGACAGCGCGGTGGTCGAGACCATGACGCACGCGGGGAAGTCCGTCATGGTGTCGGGGTCGACCGTCGCCATCGGTCTGCTCGCCATGGTCCTGCTCCCGCTGCCGTTGCTTCGCGGCATGGGGGTCGGCGGGATGCTGATCCCTGCCGTCTCGGTCCTCGCCGCGCTCACGTTGCTCCCGGCGCTTCTGGCGGTGCTGGGTGAGCGGGTCAACTCCGTGCGCGTCATGCCCCGCCGCCTGCTCGACCGGGGCCACGGCGAGAGCGGCGTCTGGGGCCGCTGGGCCCGGTTCGTGCTGCGCCGGCCGGTCGCCGTCGCTGCGGTCGGTCTCGTCGCCACGGTCGTCCTGGCCGGCCTGGGCACACAGCTGAAGGCGAGCGAGACCGAGCTGTCGCGCTTCCCGGGCGAGGCCACCGCGACCGCGATCGCCGGCCGTCAGATGCTCGCCGACGCCGGCATCAGCCCGGGTGTGATGAAGCCGCTCAACGTGCTGGTCGAGAACGGGGGCGACCCCGCGCAGGTCGCCGAGGTGATGCGAGGAGTGGACGGCGTGGTGGGCGCCTCGGCCCCCGCTGGCTGGAAGGTCGGCCAGACGTCCTTCGTGGAGGCGTTCCCCGAGATCGACGGGTCCGCCCCCGGCATCGAGGGCATCGTCGATCGTGCGCACGCCGCGCTCGTGGGCACCGACGGGACACTGACCGGCACCGCGGCGGTCGGGTTGGACTTCCTCAACGTGCTGTTCTCGACGTTCCCGTACATCATCGGGCTCGTCCTGCTGCTGACGTTCGTCCTGCTGACCCGCGCGTTCCGCTCTCCTGTGCTGGCTCTCAAGGCCGTGGTGCTGAACGTGCTCTCGCTGGCTGCCGCCCTCGGCGTCGTCGTGTTCATCTTCCAGGACGGGCACGGCTCGCAGCTGTGGGACGTCGGCGGGACCGGCTCCATCATCGCCTACGTCCCAGTGATGATCTTCGCGTTCCTCTACGGGATCAGCATGGACTTCGAGGTCTTCATGCTCAGCCGGATGCGGGAGGTCTACGACGAGACCGGATCCACCGACAAGGCCATCGAGCTCGGCCTCGCACGCACGGCCAAGCTGGTCACGAGCAGCGCCTTGATCCTCATGTTCGCCTTCATCGTGCTGTCCACCACTCCGGGCTTCGAGATCAAGTCCCTGGCCGTCGGTGTCGCCGCCGGAATCATCTTCGACGCCACCGTCATCCGCGCCCTGCTCGTCCCGGCGCTCATGAAGCTGTTCGGCGACGCGAACTGGTGGACACCTCCGTGGCTCGACCGGCTCCTGCCGAGCACGACGGATCCCGACCGACCGCACCGCGGCACCGTCATCGACCTGACCGACGCGGTCCCCGCCCCCCGCGACCCGGTCGCACCTGTCCCGTCGCCGACACCGTGACTGCCCTCGGCAGCACCCCGAGGCGGGACGTCGTCACGAAGGTGGGGCCTCCCGACTGGCGGTGGCTCCTGGCCGCGCTGGCCTTCCCGCCGGCGGGCTACGCCGCCTGGCTCGTCGCTGGACCCGTCGACAGCTCCGGGTCGGCCCTCCTCGCAGGCGTCATCGCCGGGGCGGGCATCGGCGCGGCGCAGTGGGCGCTGCTCAAGCGCCCCATCGGAGGGCGCCTCGTCCGTGGCGGCATCGGCCTGGGCTGGGTCGCCGGCACGACTCTCGGCATGTCCGCCGGGCTCGCGGTGGGTGCGGCGCTCGTCTCCTACGACACAGGCATCGGCGCGCTCGCCGTGATGGGGGCCGTGTCCGGCCTGGGGGTCGGGATCGGCCAGGGGCGCCTGCTCGTCACGACAGCCCGCAAGGTCGGCTGGGCGCTGCTGACGGCCGGCCTGTGGGCACTCGGCTGGACGGTGTCGACGGCGATCGGCGTCTCGGTCGAGGACCAGTGGCCGGTCTTCGGGATCTCCGGTGCGCTCGTCGTCGCGTTCCTCCAGAGCCTGGTGGTCCGCTCCTTCACGCGGCCGGAACCGCGGTCATGAGCGGCGGGCTGGGCGCGTTCGTCGTCCGTCGCCGGCGGGCTGTCATCGGGACGTGGTTGGCGCTGGTCGTCGCCGGCGGGGCGTACGGCAGCGGAGCGTTCGACGTCTTGTCCTCCGAATTCGGAGCAGGCTCGAGCACGGAGTCCGGACAGGTCGCGCATCGGCTGGCCGAGCTGAGCGGGACGGGCGGTGACATCGTCGTCATCGCCGACGGCGTCCGGGTTGACGACCCCGCGACCCCAGTGGCTCTGGCGCCAGGGCTGGCTGCGCTCGCGGCTGTGCCCGGTGTCGTCGACGTGGCCGACCCGTGGTCGACCGGGTCGCCGGACCTGCGGGCCGTGGACGGACGGGCCGCCCTGGTCGTCGTCACCGTCAGAGGCAACCTGACCGAGGAGGCCGAACTGGCCCTCGCCCACGAGATCAGCGACGTGGCCGGCAAGCTCGACGCCGACCGGGTCCTCGTCGGTGGCAGCGTGCTGGTCGGTGAGCAGTTCGAGACCGCGTCCTCCAACGACCTGTTGATCGGCGAGGCCATCGCGCTGCCGCTCGCGTTCCTCGTCATGGTGCTCATGTTCCGTGGACTGCGGGCGGCCGCTCTGCCCCTGATGGTCGCCGTGGCCGGCGTCATCCTCACCCTGGCGGTCCTGACCGCCGCTACGCAGCTCGGCGAGGTGTCGATCTTCGCGCTGAACGTCGCCAACCTGCTCGGCGTAGGCCTCGGCATCGACTACGGCCTGCTCATGGTCAACCGCTTCCGGGAGGAGCGCGGGCTGGGCCACGACGTGCACACCGCCGTGGAGCGGACCGTCTCGACGGCCGGGCGGACTGTCGTGTTCTCGGCGCTGACCGTCGCGGTCGCCATGTGCGGCATGTTCGTGTTCGGCGTGCCCGTGCTGTCCTCGTTCGGAGCTGCCGGACTGGGCGTCGTGCTGCTGTGCATGGCCGCGGCCCTCACCCTCCTGCCGGCGGTGCTCGCCGTCGGCGGCGGCACGATCCGGCCGCTGCCCCCCACGCCCGACGTCGAAGGACGCTTCTACGCCCTTGCGCGCCGGGTACAACGACGCCCGGCCCTCGTCGCGGGTGCGTGCGTCGCGGTGCTGGCCGTGCTCGCCGTGCCCTTCCTGAGCATCCAGTTCGAGATCGGCGACGCCCGCACCCTCCCGCGGTCCTCCGAGGTCCGCACCGTCGCCGTGACCCTGGCCGAGCGCTTCCCGTCCCGAGGCGCCGACCCCGTCACCGTCCTGGCGGACGCCGACGCCGGCAGTCCCGAGCTCAACGCCTGGACCACCCGGGTCGCGGGCCTGCCCGGCGTCGTCGGGACGTCCATCCGACCGGGCACGCCGGACGGCGTCGCTGTCGTCGACGTCGTACCGGCGGGCACGTCGCAGGGCCAGCAGGCCACGTCCGTCGTCGAGCAGCTGCGCGCGGACCGTCCGGACTTCCGGACGCAGGTCGGCGGTGTCGCCGCGGAGCTGACCGACGTCAAGGACCGCCTCGGGGCGCGCCTGCCGCTGGCCCTGACCGTCATCGTCGTCGGCACGCTGGTGCTGCTGTTCCTGATGACCGGGTCGCTCGTCGTGCCGGTCAAAGCCGTCCTGATGAACGTGCTCAGCCTGGGCGCGAGCCTGGGCGCCCTGGTCTGGATCTTCCAGCAGGGGCACCTTGCGGGTGTGCTCGGGTTCGACTCCGTCGGTGCGGTCGACCTGTGGATGCCCGTCCTCATCCTGATCTTCGCGTTCGGCCTGTCGATGGACTACGAGGTCTTCCTGCTGTCGCGGATCAAGGAGGTGCACGACCAGACCGGGGACAGCGATCAGGCCGTCGCCGTCGGGCTGCAGCGCAGCGGTCGGATCATCACCTCCGCCGCAGTGCTGATCATCATCGTGTTCGCGGGGTTCGCCGCTGGTGAGGTGCTGGCCATCAAGCAGCTCGGTGTGGGACTGGCGATCGCCGTGTTCGTCGACGCGACGCTCGTGCGGACGCTCCTCGTCCCGGCGACCATGAAGCTGCTCGGCGAACGCAACTGGTGGGCGCCCGCGCCGCTGCGCCGGTTCCATCAGCGGTTCGGGCTGCACGAGGCGCCGGCCGCGCGTCCAGCACCGGCGGTCATCGACCTCACCGACGCGCTGCCGACCCAGCGCACGACGAAGATCAAGGAGCCGACATGACCAGCAGGACTCCGGCGGTGCCCGGCATGCCACTGCAGGTGCTCGGTGGGGAGGGGCTGGTGCTGCTGGCAGTCAGCCCGACCGCCTCCGTCAGCGCGAGGCACGACACGGGTGTCCCCGCGCAGGCCGGCGACGACCGGGAGGCCGCCACGGCCGCAGCGCTGCTCGGGGGCACACGATGATCGACGCCAAGCACCTGACCAAGACGTACGGGACCAAGACCGCTGTGGACGACCTGACGTTCACCGTCCGGCCCGGACAGGTCACCGGCTTCCTCGGCCCGAACGGGGCGGGGAAGTCCACGACGATGCGGATGATCCTCGGCCTGGACGCCCCCACGAGCGGCACCGTGACCGTGGCCGGCCAGCCCTACCGGGACCACCCGCGGCCGCTCCAGGTCGTCGGGGCGCTGCTCGAGGCCCGAGCGATCCACACCTCGCGTACCGCCTACCACCACCTCTTGGCGCTCGCCACGACCCACGGGATCGGGGCCGAGCGGGTCCGACAGGTGCTGGAGCAGGTGGGCTTGACCGAGGTCGCCAGCAAGCGGGCAGGAGGCTTCAGCCTCGGGATGGGACAGCGCCTGGGCATCGCGACCGCACTGCTCGCCGACCCCGAGACGCTCATCCTCGACGAACCGGTCAACGGACTCGACCCGGAGGGCATCCGCTGGATCCGCGACCTGCTCAAGGGCTTCGCGGCCGAGGGCCGGACCGTCCTGGTGTCCAGCCACCTGATGAGCGAGATGGCCGTCACGGCCGAGCACGTCCTGGTCCTGGGGCGGGGCCGGCTCCTGGCCGACCTGCCGATGAGCGAGCTGCTCGCCCAGGCGGCCAGCGACGTCGTCCTCGTCCGCACTCCCGGCGCCGACGAGCTCGGCAAGGCGCTCGCCGGCATCGGTGCGACCGTGTCCCGCACCGACGTCGACGCGCTCGAGGTGACCGGCCCGAGTGCAGGACGCATCGGCGATCTCGCCCGAGACCTCGGCATCAGCATCCACGGCCTGGTCCCCAAGCAGGTCTCGCTCGAGGAGGCGTTCATGGACATGACCCGCGACGACGTGGAGTTCCACGCCAGCGCCGGGAGCGCAGCATGAGCGCCCTCGAGACCCAGGCCGGGGCCACCGTGCCCGCCCCCCGCGCAGCGCCCGCAGGGCCTGCCGGACCCGCACGCCTGGCGGTGCGCTCGCACCCCGTCAGCACCCGCCGCGTCCTGCTGAGCGAGTGGGTGAAGTTCCGCTCCCTGCGCTCGACCGCCTGGACGCTGCTGGCAGCTGTCGTGCTCATGATCGGCATCGGCTGGCTGGCCGGCTGGGGGAGCAACGACTCCTGGGCGGAGCTGAGCCCGCAGGAGCAAGCGACCTTCAGCCCCGTCGACATCACCCTGGCCGGCTACTACCTGGCCCAGCTCGCGGTCAGCGTCCTCGGCGTCCTGCTCGTCACCGGGGAGTACGCCACCGGCATGGTGCGGGCGACGTTCGCGGCGGTCCCCCGGCGCCTGCCGGTCCTGTGGGCCAAGGCGGCCCTGTTCGCCGGCGTCACCTTCACGCTGATGCTGCTGGCGGCGCTGCTGTCCTTCGTGGGCGGTCAGCAGCTGCTCGGCGAGCACAGCGCCACCCTCGGCGAGGCCGGCTCCGTCCGCGGCATCGTCGGTGTCGCCTGCTACCTGACTGTCGTGGGCGTCCTGGCCGTTGCCCTCGGGTTTCTCATCCGGAGCACCGCCGGGGGCGTGGCCACCATGTGCGGTCTGCTGCTCGTCCTGCCGACCCTGGGCCTGCTCCTGCCGTCGAGCTGGCAGGAGCACGTGCTGCCCTACCTGCCCAGCAACGCCGGAGCCGCGTTCTTCAGCGCCGCGCCCTCCGCAGACAGCCTCAGCGCCACGGCAGGGGCCGCGGTCCTCGGCGGGTGGCTCCTGGTCACCGGGGTCGCGGCAGCGGTGACGCTGACCCGTCGCGACGTCTGAGCCGGACGCCCTGCCGCAGCCCGTCCCACGTGACAGGCCGACCCGCGAGAGTGCGCGAGGCGCGTCGGGGCTCCCGCTCCGGCCTCGTCGTGTCACGGGCAGCTAGCTGGCGAGCGGGGCAACGGCGAGCCGTACGGCTGCCTCGGCGTGCAGGCGGGTCGTGGGCAGGACCGGGACCGCGCAGTCTTCCTGCGACACGAGCAGCTCGATCTCCGTGCACCCCAGGATGACGCCTTCCGCCCCGGACGCGACGAGTTCGTCGATGACGCGGCGGTACTGCACGCGGGACTCCTCCCGGATGACGCCGAGGCACAGCTCTTCGTAGATCACGCGGTGCACCAGCGCACGGTCTGCCTGCCCAGGAACGATCACGTCGAGGCCATGGCCGCGCAGCCTGCCGACGTAGAAGTCCTGTTCCATCGTGAAGGCGGTACCCAGCAGCCCGACCCGTGTGAGACCCGCGCCCAGCGCCGCTCGGGCTGTTGCGTCGGCGAGGTGGAGCAGCGGGATAGCGACGGCAGCCTGGATCTCGTCGGCGACCCGGTGCATCGTGTTCGTACAGAGCAGGAGCACATCCGCACCCGCACCTTCGAGGACCCGCGCGGCGTCTGCCAGGAGCTTGGCTGCGTCGTCCCACCTGCCCTCTGCCTGCATGGCCTCCACGTCGGCGAAGTCGACCGAGAACAGCAGGCATTCGGCGGAGTGCAGGCCGCCCAGGGCCCCGCGGACGCCCTCGTTGATGAGCCTGTAGTAGAGCGCACTGCTCTCCCAGGACAGGCCGCCGATGAGCCCCAGCCGCAACATCGCCATCTCCTCGCCCCGGTGTGGACCGCCGTCATCATGACCCCCGGCACGTGCGCCTGGGGCGCTGCAGCGGGCCCGAGGCACCTGTGACGGGGTTCACGCCTCCTGCTAGCAAGAGTGCTTGCAGTTGCTAGCACAGTCCTCTAGCCTGAGGTCACGTCCCACGGAGCACGCGGAAGGAGGCCCATGGCCAGCATCGACGTCCGCCACCTCGGGAACTACATCCGCGAGCAGCGCGGCGCCAGCGACATCTCGCTCCGCCAGTTGGCCAAGCTCGCCGGTGTCAGCAACCCCTACCTCAGCCAGATCGAGCGGGGGCTGCGCAAGCCGAGCGCCGAGATCCTGCAGCAGATCGCCAAGGGGCTGCGCATCTCGGCCGAGGCGATGTACGTCCAGGCCGGCATCCTCGACGAGCGGGTCGGCGACGGCCTGCTCTCCGACGCGGTGCACGCCGACGACGGGCTCACCGAGCGCCAGAAGCAGGTCCTGCTCGAGATCTACGAGAGCTTCCGCAAGGAGAACGCAGCCGCAGCGCTGGCCGCCGGCGACGTCGCCGAAGCCGCTGCCGTCTCCCTGGTCGCCACTTCCAAGGGTCTGCCGGAGGAGCTGAGCAGCGCCGCGGCGAACACCCCGGCGCGGGCCCCGCGCAAGAAGGCCTCGCCGTCCCCGGTGAAGGCAGCCCGTTCCACGACCCCCGCCAAGGCCACCCAGACCAAGGCCCGGACCAAGAAGGCGAGCGCCCCGAGCGCCGCCCCCAGCACGGATCTCAGCACCGCCGCAGCACTGCGCCCCTAGGCGCTGATCGTCCGAAGGACTGCCGACCCGAGGCAGCCCGTCCCGAACGTCCATCCACGCCTCAGGAGGCACAGCATGGCCACCAGCACCGCCACCAAGCCGAAGACCGCCACCGCCAGCACGTCGGCCACCACCGCGACCGTCACCAAGACCGGCAACACGGTCACCGGCCGCTTCACCCTCAAGAACCTGCCGACGTTCGACGCCGCGGAGACCCGCAAGCCGCTGCTCGCCGTCGTCGGGGTCGCTGACCTCGCGATCGAGCAGGTCAAGGACGTCCCCGCGCTGTACGCCGCGGAGGCCAAGCGCGTCCAGGCTCGCCTGGCCGACGTCCCCGCCCAGGTCAAGGCGCTCCCCAGCCAGGTGGAGAAGGCCAACAAGAAGGCGACCGACCTGTACGCGCAGCTGACCGTCCGCGGTGAGCGCCTGGTCACCTCGATCCGCCGCCAGCCCTCCACCCAGGCCGCCATCGCCGAGGGCAAGGAGGCCGTGCGCAAGGCCGAGGCGTCCGCGAACGCCGCCAAGCGCACCGTCAAGGCCAGCGAGAAGGCCGTCGAGCAGGCCGCCGAGAAGCTCGGCTGAGCCAGCCTGAGCCTGCACGGCAGGTGATCCGCGGCCCTGCTGCGACCTGCCCCCCAGCACGTGCGACCCCCGGAGCCTTCGCGGCCCGGGGGTCGCGCGCGTGCGAAGGGCCTGGGAGGATGTCGGCATGCCGAACCTGTCGACCGACCCCTCGTCCCTGCTGCTGCTGGCCCTCGGGGTCGGGGCGCTCGTCCTCAAGCTGTGGGCACTGGTCGACTCGATCACCCGCCCCGCGCCGGGCTACCCCGCTGCCGGCAAGCTGACGAAGCCCGCCTGGGTGGCCATCCTCGCCGTCTCCGTCCTGCTCGGGCAGCTGGACTTCCTCGGGATCTTCGGCATCGTCGGCACGATCGCCGCGATCATCTACCTGGTCGACGTACGACCGGCGCTGCGGCAGCTGAGCGACGGCCGGGGACCCTGGGGCTGATCGTCAGGACCCGGAGCGGGGGCTGTGCTGCAGCTCCGGCGCCAGGTCACCCGCGGGCTCCTGCCCGACGTGGATGAAGACGAGCGCCTCGTCGGGGTTTCCCCCGACCGGAGCGGTCTCGCCGTTCGCCTCGTAGACCTCTACGAGACCCGGCGCGTCCGAGGCGGCCAGCAGCCGGCGTACGCCGTCCTGGACCGTCGTCGACTCACCGTTCCGGACACCACCGCGCAGGACCACCAGCTCGTCAGACATGACGCCGTCCTACCCCCGGCTCCGCGGGGGCCAACCGCGTCCGGCGTCCGGGCTGCCCAGTGGGCGATGTCGCTCGCTGGGCCGTCACTGCCTCGCGCCCGCCTCGTTGCGCAAGGTGGCGTCGCTACCCCGGACGACATCGCTGCAGGAGGGCCCGACGATGAGTCGCACCGCCACCGTCTCCACCGAGCTCGAGCTGCGTCTCGTCGTGCCGGGAGGACCTCCGCTCCCGGTCAGGGCCGACCTGCGTTACCAGACCGATGATCCCTGGGCGATCCGGGTCGCCTTCCACGTCAATGACACCTCCGACGGCCGGCCGGCCGAGTCGGTCGTCGAGTGGATCTTCGCCCGGCAGCTGCTCGTGGACGGCTTCACCGGTCCGGTCGGAGACGGGGACGTACGCGTGTGGCCGGCTTACTCCGGCCTCGACTTCGTCATCAACCTGGCGATGGCCTCACCGTCGGGATCCGCGGTCTTCGAGGTGGACCGCGACCCCCTCGTGGAGTTCCTGCAGCAGACCCACGTCGTCGTGCCGAGCGGCGCCGAGGAGAACGTGGTCGACCTCGACACCGAGCTCACCCTGCTGCTGCTCCAGGACTAGCCACCGTCGCCCACGGCACGGTCAGCTCGCCGAGGCGCCACCTGCGCTGGGCGGCAGGAGATCGCTCGACCGGCCAGTCCGCCGACTCGCAGGTGGCGACCCACCGCTGCCGGACGCCGTAGGCCTCGTACGCCGCGCTGCGCTCCCACGCGACGTCGAGCGCCGTGAGCAGGGCGTGCACCGGCTCGCCCGGGACGTTGTGGTGGATCAGCGCCT
>JAOPWP010000154.1 GCA_025965615.1 Frankiales bacterium | reverse complement strand
TCGGGGCTCTCGTAGGCGTTGGGGATGAGGGCCTTCACGCCACCGTCGGTGTCAGCCGGCTGCAGGATGAAGTTCTTCAGGCTCGGGCTGGTCTTGGTCTTGGAGAAGTTGAGCTCGGTGATCAGCTCGCCGGTGTCGATGTCGGTCAGCGACGCCTTCGCCTTGATCATGCCTTCGGGGGTGAGATCGCCGTCGGAGCAGGCCTTCTCGATGACCTGCTTCATGATGTCGGACATCCCGGTACCGAACACGACACCCAGGCTGGGGGTGGCGTTCGGGTACTTCGCCTTGTAGTCCTTGAGCAGCGTCTGGTGCTTCTCGAAGGTGTTGGTGGGCGAGGAGATGATGAGGTTCTTCTTCAGCACGGCAGCTGCCGGGCCCTTGAGCAGGCCGGGGGCGTAGACCGGGTTGCTGCCGATGATCGGGACGTCGAGGCCCTGGGTCGTCGCCACGCCGGCAGCCGAGGCGGTCACGGCCGGGTTCGTCGTCAGCGCGATCGCGTTGACGCCGGCGGCCTTGAACTGGGTGATCTGCGAGCTCATGTCGGTGTCAGTCGCCTTGATCTTGGCCTCCACGATCTTGAAGCCGTGCTTGGTCGCCATGTACTTCGAGCCCGCCAGGCCGTTCGCGCCGTACTCGCCCTCGAAGTAGATGTGGCCGATCGTGGCGCCCTCCTTGATCAGGCCCTTCTCGAGTGCGTAGCCGAGGGCGTTGGTCATCTCGACGTCGTACGTCGCGCCCACGACGCCGTTGCCCGGCAGGTCGGTGAGGTTCTTGGCCCACGCCGACGGGAAGTTCACCAGGCTGTCGGCGAGGTACTGGTCGGCCAGCGCCGTGTTGATCGGCGAGCCGATCGTCTGCTGCATGGCGAGGATGCTGTCCTTCATCGTGCTGTAGAGCTGCACGCCCTGCTGCGGCACGTAGCCGGTGTCCTTGATGTCGAGCTCGACCTTGTACTTGCCGCCGCAGACCTTCGCACCGGCGTTCTGCTTCTCCCAGTACAGGGTGTTCGCGTTGGTGATGTCGGCGCCGAGGGCGGCGAAGGCGCCGGTGAGGTCGGTGAGCACACCCAGCTTGATGGTGTCGCCCGTGACGCCGCGCCCCGTCTTGATCTCACCGCCACCCGACGCAGCGGTGTCCCCACCGCCGTCCTCGGCCTTGGTGCTGCAGCCGGTGGCCGCGGCCAGGATCGTGGCTGCGAGCAGGACGCCCGTGCGTTGGCCGAGCTTCATGTGGTGCTCCCTTGTGCTGGTGTGGGTGACGGGGTGGGCTCTGCGGTCGGATCGGGGCGGTGCGATGTCGTGCGTCGGGCTCCTCGTCGACCGAGGCGCTTGATCCGGTTGCCGAAGCCGACGAGCCCTTCCGGCTCGAACAGCACGACGATGATGATTGCGAGGCCGAACAGCAGGCGGGCGGCCTGTCCCGCTGAGACCCCGCCCTGGCCTGGCTGGGAGACGAGCGGGAGCTTGTCGGCGTACTGCTGGAACGTCAGCGGCAGGGACGTGACGAACAGGGCCCCCAGGGCGGCGCCGCCGACGGAGCCGAGCCCGCCGAGCACGATCATGGCGAGGTAGAGGATGGACAGGTCCAGCGCGAAGGACTCGGGCGCGACGCTGCCGATCGACAGGGCGTACAGCACGCCGGCGAGCCCGGCGTACATCGAGGACACCAGGAAGACCCGCGCCTTGTAGCGCTGGACGTCGACGCCCATGACCGCCGCGGCGACCTCGCTGTCGCGGAGCGTCTGCAGCGCGCGGCCGGGGCGGCTGCGGAGCAGGTTCTTGGCGAAGACGTAGGCGAGGATGGCGAGCACGAGCCCGAGGTACCAGAGCCGCTCTGGTCCGCGGAAGGGCACGTTGGCCACGAACAGCGTGGGGTTGTCGCTGCCGAAGGAGAAGCCGAACAGCTCGAACCTCGGGGCTGTGCGGCCGTTGAAGCCGCCGGTGACCGAGGTCCAGGTGTTCAGCACGTGCTGTCCGATGAACACCAGCCCGAGCGAGGCGACGCCGAGGTAGATGCCGCGCAGGCGGGCGGCGATGGGCGAGAAGACGAGCCCGGCCAGACCTGCGAGCACGACACCTGCGATCATCCCGACCAGGGGCGGGTAGCCCAGGCCGTCGACGGCCGTGGCGGTGCCGCCGGGCGAGCCGGACACGAAGACGTACGTGATCGCCCCGACGGCCAGGAAGAACGCGTGGGCCAGGGACAGCTGCCCGGTGGTGCCGACGAGCAGGTTCAGCCCGATCGCGCCGATGATCGCGCCGAAGACCGCGAAGCCCGTGCGCAGCCAGAACTCGGGCACGAAGATCGGGGCGACGAGCATGAGCGCCAGCGCGAGGAGCAGCAGCAGGTTGCGCAGGGTGAACGGACCCCGACCGCGGGACTTGCCGGCCCCGGGCGCAGGTGCCGTGAGCTCGTCTCCGAGCCCCCGGGCGACGGCGGTCTCAGACACGGGTGAGCTCCTTCGTGCCGAACAGGCCGGACGGCCGGACGAGCAGCACCAGGATCATCACGACGTACGGGACGACGTCCCCGAAGCCGCGGCCCAGGAACAGCAGCTGGTCCTGGTAGCCGGCCGCCATGGCCTCGGCGATGCCGATCACCATGCCGCCGACCAGGGCCCCACCCGTCGAGTCGAGGCCACCGAGGATCGCTGCGGGGAAGGCGCGCAGCGCCACGTTGTGCACGCCGGGGGCGACGCCAGGGGTGGGCGAGCCGACCAGGAACAGGCCGGCGACGGCCGCGAGTCCCGCGCCGATGATCCAGGCCAGTGCCGAGACCCGGCCGAGCTTGATGCCCATCAGGGCTGCGGTCTCGCCGTCCTCGGCGCTGGCCCTCATCGCCACGCCCCAGCTGGAGAACTTGAAGGCGGCGAAGAACAGGGCGATCAGGATGCCGGCGGTGAGCATCGCGTAGAGCCGGTTCTCGGTGATGCCGACCCCGCCGATCCGGACGAACTCCCCGCCCCACGGGTGACCCACGTTGAGGATGTCGGAGCCGATCCGGCGCGTGAGCTCGGTCAGCATGATGATGTCCACGCCGATCGTGATGATCGCGAGGCTGATCACGGGCGCGCCGCGCAACCGGTTGATCAGCAGGCGCTCGACGAGCAGCCCCACCGCAGCCGTCGCGAGGACCCCCAGCACGAAGGCCGGGAAGAACCCGATCGACTCGTTCAGCCGAGCGATCGTGTAGGCGCCGAACAGCAGCAGCGAGCCGTGCATGAAGCTCACCACCTCGCTCGCCTTGAAGATCACCGCGAAGCCGAGCGCGATGAGCGCGTAGATCGCTCCGAGGGAGAGCCCGTTCAGGAGCAGGGTCAGGAACGTGGTCATGCACTGTCCTCGTCCGTCGAAGGAGCACTGGTCGAGGTTCCGGTGCGCGGGGGGTCCTGCACCTGGGCTGACCCGCCGCGCGGGCCGCCCGTCGTGGTGGCTGGCGGGTCGTCGTCGCCTGAGCCCAGGTAGGCCCGGATCACCTCGGGGTCGGCCTGGACCTCAGCGGGCGTGCCGTCAGCGATCATCCGGCCGAAGTCGAGCACCGTCACGCGGTCGGCGATGCCCATCACCATGCCCATGTCGTGCTCGACGAGCACGATCGAGATGCCGAGGGCGTCGCGGATCTCGAGCACTGCCGCGGCCATACGCCGGGTCTCCTCGGAGTTCATGCCGGCGACCGGTTCGTCGAGCAGCAGCAGGTCCGGCTCGGTGCACAGGGCCCGGGCCACCTCGACCCGCTTCTGGTCGCCGTAGGACAGGACGCCCACGGGGACGTCGAGCTTGTCGCCCAGCTCGAGGAACTCGGCGATCTCGCGCACGCGCGCCCCGTGGAGCTCAGCCTCCCGGGTCGCACGCGGCAGGCGCAGTCCGGCGGCCAGGAACCCGGCCTTGGTCAGGTGGTGCCGGCCGAGCATTAGGTTCTCGGCCACGGACTGCCCGCCCGACAGGGCGATGTTCTGGAAGGCGCGGGCGACGCGCAGCTTGGCGATCTTGTGTGGTCGCAGGTTCGTGAGGACGTGCTCCCCGAACAGGATCTCGCCCTCGGTCGCCCGGTAGACCCCCGACATCACGTTGAACAGGGTCGACTTGCCGGCCCCGTTCGGGCCGATGATGGCGTGGACGCTGCCGGGAGCGACCGTGAAGCTGACGTCCGCCAGCGCCGCCAGCGCGCCGAAGCGCACCGTGACCCCCCTGACCTCGAGCGGCGGAATCCCGCGTTCGAGGGCGGTGGGCCCGGCCGCGCCCTCGGCGGCGACGCTCACGCGGTCCACCGCGACAGGGTCTTGGTGCTCTTGGCGACCGCCTGCTGCACCTGCGACTCCTCGCCGGCCGCGTGACCGAGGTAGAGCCGCTGCACGGCATCGGTCGCCGCCAGCTCGTCGGCCGGTCCCTCCAGGGAGACCTTCCCGACGTCGAGGACGTACGCCGAGTCGGCGACCCGCAGCGCCATGTTGGCGTTCTGCTCGACGAGCAGCACCGACGTCCCCTGCGCGTTGATCTCGCGGACGATGTCGCCGATCTGGGCGATGATCCGCGGGGCCAGTCCCAGCGACGGCTCGTCGAGAAGCAGCAGCTTGGGGCCGGCCATCAGCGCCCGGCCGATGGCGAGCATCTGCTGTTCCCCGCCGGACAACAGCCCACCGCGCTGCGTGCGCCGCTCGGCGAGGACGGGGAACAGGTCGTAGACCCGGGCCTGAGCCGCCGTCTTCGCGCTCTTGTCCTTGCTCCCCATACCGCCGGCGCGCAGGTTCTCCTCGACCGTCAGCCGGCTGAAGATCCGCCGTCCTTCCGGGACCTGGACGAGGCCGGTCGCCACCACGGCGGCAGCGTCGCGCCCGGCAAGTGGGGCGCCGTCGAAGGAGATGCTGCCGGTCTCGATCTTGCCCCGGTGCAGCTTGAGCGTGTTGGAGATCGTCCGCAGCAGGGTGGTCTTGCCCGCCCCGTTGCTGCCGAGGACGGCGACGACCTTTCCGTCCGGCACCTGCAGCGTCACGCCGCGCAGTGCTCGGACGGCCCCCCCGTACGTGACTCTCAGGTCATCGACCTCGAGCACCCGGATGCCTCCTCGTCGTTGTGTCGTCGGGACTGAACCACGACACGTGACGCCGGTCACTGTGCACTCCCACCAGCACCCCTCCCTGAAAGGTGGCACAAAGCTCCACCGGGTCAACCCCGAACCGGTGATTCAGAGTGTCGTACGTCACACCGTACGGTCCAACCCGTCGATCCACCGGCTCTGAGCCACGGGGCGGACGTTCGCTCCACCGACCACGCACCGTGGTGGAGGTTCCGCCCCTAGCCCCCGTCGTGTGACGACTCGCACAATGCGCCCCGACGGCGGAAGGAGATCCATGAACCCACCTGCACGCGGAGCCGGCAGCGGTCTCGACCTCTCCGGACGCCGAGTCCTCGTGACCGGAGGTGGAAGCGGCATCGGCCGTGCCTGCGTGCTGCGACTCGCAGCAGCCGGCGGCACGCTCCTCGTCCTGGACCGGGACGAGGGAGCTGCGGAGGCGGTGGCCGACGAGGTAGGTGGCGTGCCGCTGGTCGTCGACCTCGGCGACCGGCAGGCACTGGCTTCGCTGTGCGAGCCCGGCGGGCCGGTCTCGGACGTGGACGTGCTCGTGAACAACGCCGGGCTCCAGCACGTCGCACCCGTCGAGCAGTTCCCGCCCGACCGCTTCGCCCTGATCCTCCAGGTGATGGTGCAGGCACCCTTCGAGCTGGCCCGAGCGGCGGTTCCCCACATGTACGCACAGGGCTGGGGCCGCCTGGTCCACGTGTCCTCCGTGCACGGGCTCCGCGCCTCGGCGCACAAGTCGGCCTACGTCGCCGCCAAGCACGCGATCGAGGGGCTGTCCAAGGTGCTCGCGCTCGAAGGTGGAGGCCGTGGCGTCACCTCGAACACGGTCTGCCCCGGGTACGTGCGCACCCCTCTCGTGGAGGGGCAGATCGCCGCGCAGGCACAGGCTCACGGCCTGCCCGAGTCGGAGGTGGTCCGCACGGTGATGCTGGGCGCGTCCTCGATCAAGCGCCTCATCGAACCGTCCGAGGTCGCTGAGCTCGCGGCCTACCTGTGCAGCGAGGCGGCCTCCTACGCGAACGGCTCCGCGTTCGTGCTCGACGGCGGCTGGAGCGCCCGATGACCTCCGTCCGCCCGCGGGCGCACGGGCCCGGCCGGGTGTAGGAATGCTCCATGCCCTGGGCGCTCCGCTCCTGCCCCCCTCCCCGCGGGTGAGGGGCGAGCCGCGACGCGGCGGACAGGACCAGCAGGACCCGGCAGGCAGGGCGCAGACCGCTGCCGAGGACGCCCTCGCCGAGGCGGGCGAGGCCGGCGCCGCCCTGCTCCTGCTGCTCGCCCGCGACGCCCCCGCCAGCGAGCTGGCCCGGCTGTTCGACCTCGCCGCCCCGACGGACGGCCGCCTCGATCCGGCGCTCGCCTCCGCGTTGCAGGTCCGGGCCCGGCTGGACGGCCAGCGGCGACGCGAGGAGCAGCTCGCAGCCCTCTACGCGAGCGCCAGCGACCTGTCGTCCCTCCACGAGCTCGAGCAGGTCCTGCAGGCGATCGTGCGCCGCGCCCGTTCCCTGCTCGGAACGGACGCGGCCTACCTGACGCTGTCCGACGAGGGGCGCGCCGTCACGTACATGCGGGTGACCGACGGCATCCGCACCGAGGCGTTCAAGCAGGTGCTGCTGCCCTTCGGCGCCGGGCTCGGCGGTCTGGTCGCGGCGACGTGCACGCCCTACGCCACCGCCGACTACGCCCACGACTCCCGGCTGGTCCACCGCATCGACGACACCGTCTCGGGCGAGGGGCTGGTGGCCATCCTCGGCGTGCCCCTCCGGCTCGGCGACAAGGTGATCGGGGTGCTCTACGCGGCCAACCGCCGCGAGCGCCCCTTCGATGCCGACGAGGTGGCGCTGCTGCTGTCGCTCGCCGACCACGCCGCCATCGCCATCGAGAACGCCTCGCTGTTCGAGGAGCTGGGCGCAGCCCTGGCCGACCTGCAGCGTGCGAGCGGCCAGCTCCAGGTGCACAGCGACCTGGTGGAGCGCACGGTCGCGGAGCACGAGCGGCTGTCGGCTGTGCTCCTCTCGGGCGGAGGCCTGACCGAGGTGGCCGCCGCGACCCTCGACGTCGTCGGCGGCTCGCTGCTGGTCGCCGACGCCGACGGCACCCTGCTCGCCGAGGCCGGGCCGGAGGTCCCGGACGCCCGGGACATCGTGGCGGGGGCCGTGCCCGCCGTGCGCAGCCGGCGCCCGGTGACGTCGGGCAGCAGGTCGGGCCGGGCGGCGACGGTCGTCCCGGTCTTCGCCGGCACGGAGACCCTCGGCGCGCTGGTGTCCGTCGGTGCCGACCTCGAGGAGCCGGGGGTGCGCACCCTCGAGCGCGCCGCGGTCGTGACCGCGCTGCTGCTGCTGCAGGAGCGCTCGATCGCGCTGGCCGAGCACCGCGTACGGGGGGAACTGTTCGACGACCTGCTCGCGCTTCCCCAGCGGGACTCGGAGGGCCTGCACCGGCGGGCGTCGCACGTGGGCCTCGACCTGTCCGGCTCCTACGTGGTCGTGGTGGCCCGCATGCGCGACGAGACGCCCACCGCCGCCGCCTGGCGCGCCGTTCGCTCCGCCTGCGGGCCGGGGGGTACGGCAGCCCAGCACCGAGGCGACCTCGTGCTGCTGGTCGCGCTCGAGGCGGCGCCGGAGTCCGGGTCCGCGACGGCCACCGCCTCCCAGGTGGCGGTCCGGGTCTCGGAGCAGTTGCAGGGCGTGGCCGACGGTCCCGTCACCGTGGGTGCGGCCGGTCCGGGGAGCGGTGCGCGCGAACTGGCCGAGCTCTACCGCGAGGCGTGCCGCTGCTGCGACGTGCTCGTGTCGCTCGGACGCGCCGGACAGGCCGCCTCCCGCGAGGAGCTCGGGGTCTACGGCCTGCTGCTCAGCGCCTCCGGCCAGGGCGAGGTCGACCGCTTCGTCTCCCGCACGGTCGGGCCGCTGCTGGACTACGACCGGGACCGCGGGAGCGAGCTGGTGCGCACGCTGCTGGCCTACTACGGCTCAGGCGGGAGCCTCACCCGGACGGCGCAGGAGCTGTTCGTGCACGTGAACACGCTCTACCAGCGCCTCGAGCGCGTGACCCAGCTACTGGGAAACGGATGGCGGAGCGGCGACGGCGCGCTCCAGGTGCACCTCGCGCTGCAGCTGAACGGCGCCCGGGCCTAGCTCTCCCCCGCGCGGCGATCAGGCCGGCAGGAGCTCGCCGAGCGCCCGGTCGCGGCCTTCCGCCTTGGCGCGGTAGAGCGCCTGGTCGGCGGCCTCGAGCAGCTGCTCCGGCGTACGGATGAGTGGTCCGACCGTGCTGACGCCCGCGCTCAGCGTCACCCCGACCACACCTCCCGGCACCGGCACGCGCACCAGCGCGCACCGGGCCCGGATCCGCTCGGCCTTGCGCAGCGCATCTGCCGCACCACTGCCCGGGAGCACGATCACGAACTCCTCCCCGCCGTACCGGGCGACCGTGTCCGTGGCCCGCACCGACGAGCGCATGCAGTCGGCCAGAGCCAGCAGCAGCGCGTCACCTACCGCGTGACCGTGCTGGTCGTTGATCGACTTGAACAGGTCGACGTCCAGCATCAGGACGCTGACCTCGTCGGGGCCCCGCTCCCCGCCCACGAACTGCTCGGCCAGCACGTGCGACAGGTGACGACGGTTGTAGCACCCGGTCAGGGGGTCCCGGACGGCCTGCTCGGCCACCTCGGCGCGCAAGCGCTCGACCGTCGCGACCTCGCGCTTCAACATGCTGTTGGCCTCGGCGAGCAACGCACGCTGCGCGGTCGCGGCCGTGACGTCCCGGACCACGATCACCGTCCCCAGGAAGCGACCCTGCCGGTCGTGCAGCGGGTCGATCTGGACGTCCACGTCCGCCGGGCCGTCGAGCAGCTGCACCGAGTGCTCGCCGCCCTGGACGGTCAAGACCTGGACCAGGCCGCCGAGCGCCTGCTCCGCGCGTGTCCCGGGCACGGCTCTGCCCGGGGGGTCGGCGCGCTTGAGCAGGGCGACGGCGGCGGCGTTCACGTCACCGAGGCGGTGCTGCTCGTCCAGCACCAGCACCGCGTCACGCAGCTCCTCCAGCACGTGAGCCCGCGCGACGGGGATCACCTCGAACAGGTCCTGACGGAAGACCGCGTAGCAGCAGATCAGACCGAAGATCGCGAAGCCGATCGCGCTGATGTCCTGCCGCGACGACAGCCCGAGCAGCCCGACCACGTTGAAGGTCGTGGGGACCATCGAGCTGACGAGCACCGTCGTCAGCTGGCGCGTCCGCAGGGCCGCGGCGTGCCGGCGCTTGCGCCAGACGTGGATCAGACCCGTGCCGAGGATCAGGTAGCTGTAGGCGGCGTGTGCGAGGAACAGGGGACCGAGCTCGGCCCGGACCGATGGGTCGGGGCCTCGGGAGCTCACCAGCTCGTGCCAGGGGTTGGTGAGGGCGGCGACACTGATGAGGATCGGCTCGACGACCAGGAGCAGGGTCCAGCGCGTGGGTCGCCAGTCGGGGTCGCCGAGCGCCCAGCACATGCACGCGAATCCGGCCACCGTCGCACCGACGCCCGGGTAGATGGCCAGCGTGACGTGCCCGCCGAGGGACTCGTTGACCGACGGCACCGCCGCCGTCGCGGCGACAGCGGACCACCAGGTCTGGCCTGCCATGCCCAGCGCCAGCCAGCCAGCGCTCGGCCTCCGGTGCCGGCGGCGCCAGGACAGCAGGCCGGCGACAGCGCAGATGAGGGTGGACGAGGCGCACACGACGAACCACATGGCCGCTTCCCTCCCGTCTGAGCGGCTGTCGCTCCTGTTCCGCGTCGGCAGGTACCCCAGGAGGGCTGTAGCCCGTGGAGCCACCGATCTGGCGGGTGCAACACTTCCTTCCTCCGGTTCAGCGACACCACGAGGAGACCCATGGAGCAGGACTTCGCCGGTCGGACCGCGCTCATCACCGGTGGGACGCGCGGCATCGGCCTCGGCATCGCCGAGGAGCTGGTCTCGCGCGGCGCCAACGTCGTGATCACGGCGCGCAAGCCCGACGAGCTCGAGGCAGCCGTGAGGACGCTGGACCCCGAGGGCACGGGACGGGCACTCGCCGTCCGCGGGAGTGCGGACGACGAGGCCCACCAGGCCGATGCCGTCGGGCAGGCCGTCGAGCGCTACGGGCGCCTGGACGTGCTCGTCCCGAACGCCGCGGTCAACCCGCAGTACGGCCCGCTGGTCGATGCCGACCTCTCAGCGGTCCGCAAGGTGTTCGAGGTGAACGTCACCGGCGTGCTCGGCTGGGTGCAGCAGGCCTGGCGCCAGTCGATGCACGTGCACGGCGGCAGCATCCTGGTCGTCGCCTCGGTCGGGGGGCTGCGCAGCGGCGCACCGATCGGCGCCTACAACGCGAGCAAGGCCGCCGTCATCCACCTCGTGCGCCAGCTCGGCGCCGAGATGGGGCCGACGGTGCGCGTGAACGCCATCGCCCCGGCCGTCGTGAAGACCCGCTTCGCGGAGGCGCTGTACGAGGGTCGCGAGGCCGAGGTGGCGGCGAACTACCCGATGGGCAGGCTGGGCACTCCCGAGGACACCGCCAAGGCCGCCGCCTTCCTGCTGTCCGGCGACGCCTCGTGGATCACCGGCGAGACGCTCGTCGTCGACGGCGGCACCACCGTGAAGCGCTGACCCCGTGCTCCCGGACCTGACGGGGGCGGTCGCTCTCGTCACCGGTGGCGCCAGCGGGATCGGCGCCGCCGCGGTGCGGCAGCTGTCGGCCGGTGGCGCGCGTGTCGTGATCGCGGACCTCGACCTGGCCGCGGCGGAGGCCCTGGCCGCGGAGGTCGGGGGAACGGCCGTGCGGTGCGACGTCCGCGACCCGCTCGACAGCGAGCGGGCCGTCGCCCTGGCCGAGCAGGCGTACGGCGGGCTCGACGTCGCCCTGCTCAACGCCGGCGTCGCCGGTGGTTTCGCGAGCTGGGACGACCTCGACCTCGACCGCTACCGGACGATGGTGGGCGTCAACGTCGACGGCGTCGTGTTCGGCGTCCGGGCGGCGCTGCCCGCCCTGCGCAGACGTGGGGGCGGCGCCCTGGTGGCGACCGCGTCGCTGGCCGGTCTCGCGCCCGCGTCGGCCACTCCCGTCTACGCCCTCACCAAGGGGGCGGTCGTGCAGTTCGTCCGCTCGATGGCGCCGCCGCTCGCGGTCGAGGGGATCCGGCTGACCGCCCTGTGCCCGGGCTTCGTGGAGACGCCCCTGCTGAGCGGCATGGTCGAGAGGTTCCACGAGTCGGGCTTCCCGCTGCTCACTGCCGATGACGTGGCGGCGGCGGCGGTCGAGCTCGCCCGTTCCGGGGAGCCCGGCGCCTGCGTGATCTGCCAACCGGGACGAGAGCCCACGGCCTACGCCTTCCGCGGGGTGCCGGGTCCGAGAGGTCTGGGCGAGGGAGTGCGGCCACCCACCCGCACTCCCGTGCCCGGGACGGGCCCGGCGACGGTCGTCCGGGACTGACCTCCCCCGCTCCTGCGGCCTCCCACCAGGAGCAGGCCGTTCCCCCTAGGGTGCCGTCGACCGTCGACCGTCCACCAGCGACACCTCGGAGACCTGATGAGCGACCAGTTCGACAACCCCTATCCCCCCATGCCCGGACAGCCCTACTCAGGACCCGCCTCTGCCGGCCCTGCTCCTGCGCGGGTCGAGAACGCCTTCAAGCTCATGCTGGCGCGTGCCGCACTCAGCCTGGTCGGGATCGTGACGGCGTTCGCGACCAAGGACGCCCTCACCGAGCAGCTGCAGCCGGAGGCGACGACGTCCAACGTCGACGTCGACACGCTCGTCACGGCCGCCCTCACCGTCGCGGCCGTCATCGGCCTGATCCTCGCGGTGCTCTACGTCCTGCTGGCCCTGCAGGTCCGCAAGGGCAAGAGCTGGGCCCGCATCGTCACGCTGGTCATCGCAGGTCTGTCGATCCTGTTCGGCCTGTTCGGCCTGTTCGGCGACGCCCCGGCCATCAGCAAGCTGCTCTCCGTGCTCATCCTCGTCATCGACATCGCCATCGTGGCGATGCTGGTCGACAAGAAGAGCGCGGCCTTCTTCGACCGCGCCTAGCTCTTCCGAGCTCGACCAGGGCCTCTCGGTCTGCGCGCTAGCGCTGGAGCGGGGGGCCCGCGTCGTCTGTGGCGGACAGCCGCTCGGCGCGCAGGGCCGAGCGTCGCACCTTGCCCGCGTCGTCGCGCAGGACCCCGTCCACGAGCTCCACCGTGCGCGGCACCTTGTAGCGGACGAGCCGGCTCGCGACGTGGTCCAACAGCTCGGTGGCGGTGACGGGCTCCGTGGCGTCCACCAGGGCGTGCACCCGCTCACCGAGATCGTCGTCAGGCAGGCCGATCACGCACGAGGAGCGCACGGAGGGGTGGCTGTCGAGGGCTGCCTCGACCTCCGCCGGGTAGACGTTCGAGCCGCCGGACAGGATCAGGTCGGCGCTGCGGTCGGCGAGGTAGAGGTAGCCGGCCGCGTCGAGGTGGCCGAGGTCCCCGAGGGTCTCCCAGCCGTCCACCGAGCGGGCGGTCGCGCCGACGTAGCGGTAGGTGGTCCCGGGCCCGTCCGCAGGCATCAGGAAGACCTCCCCGACCTCGCCCGGGGCGCAGTCGCTGCCGTCGGGCCGCAGAACGCGCACTGCTGAGCCGAGCGCAGGTCTGCCGACCGAGCCGGGGTGCTCGAGCCACTCGTCGCCGGAGATCAGCGTGATGCCGTTCCCCTCCGTCCCGGCGTAGAGCTCCAGGACCCGTTCCGGCCCGAGCCAGTCGAGCCACGCCTGCTTGAGCCATCCCGGGCACGGGGCGCCGAGGTGCAGGACCGTGCGCAGCGAGCTGACGTCGTACTGCTCGCGTCCGGGCAGGCGCCAGATCCGCTGCATCATCGTGGGGACGACCATCGCGAAGCCGACGCGGTGCTCCTGGACCGCCGCCAGGGCACGCTCGGCGTCGAACCGCCGGAGCAGGACGACGGTGTGGCCGCAGAACAGCCCGCGGAAGCAGTACAGGAACGGGCCGTTGTGGAACAGCGGACCGGCCACCAGCTGCACGTCGTCGCACCGCAGGTACGGGACGGCAGGCTCGTCAGGGTCGAACACACCGGGGACCGTCGCGACGATGAGCTTCGGTCGCCCGGTCGACCCTCCCGAGGTGGGCGCCTTCCACTCCGGCGAGACGGCGTCGGGCAGCGGCGAGTCGTCGTCGGGCAGGTCGATGTCGGCGTCCACGCAGCGGCGGCCCGTCACCTCCGCCCCCACGACCAGGACGGGGTCGGCGAGCTCGATCACCGCTGCCAGCTCGGCCGCCGGCAGCCTGGCCGACACCGGCTGCGGGGTCGCGCCGAGCTTCCAGGTGGCGACGCAGGCCTGGGCGAACGCCCGCCCGTTGGGCAGCGCGATCGTCACCATGCGGCCCGGAACGACCCCGAGCTGCGCGTAGGCACGGGCCAGCGCGTTGGTCGTCCGGTCGAGCTCGCGGCGGGTGAGCGTGCCCTGCTCGTCGACGACGGCAAGCCGGTCCGGGTCCCGCCGTGCCAGCTCGGCGATGCACGCGGCGATGGAGACCGGGCCGGTCACGTCCGGTGCTTGCCCAGCTCCTGCTTGGCCACCGTGCGCACGTGCACGGCATCCGGGCCGTCGACGATGCGCAGCGTGCGCGCGTGCGCCCACATGCTCGCGAGGCCGAAGTCGTCGGACACCCCGGCGCCGCCGTGGACCTGGATCGCCCGGTCGATGACCTCGAGGACCGCTCGGGGGACCATCACCTTGATCCCGGAGATCTCGCTGCGAGCGCCCTTGGCCCCGACCTGGTCGATCAGCCAGGCCGTCTTGAGCACGTAGAGCCGCGACATGTCGATCGCCATGCGCGACTCGGCGATCTGCTCGCGGACCACACCCTGCTCGGCCAGGGGCTGCCCGAAGGCCGTACGGGACAGCGCCCGCTCGCACATCATGTCGAGCGCCCGCTCGGCCACCCCGATGGCCCGCATGCAGTGGTGGATGCGCCCCGGGCCGAGCCGCGCCTGCGCGATGGCGAAGCCGCCGCCCTCCTCCCCCAGCAGGTTGGTGACCGGCACCCGGACGTCCTCGTACCGCACCTCGCAGTGGCCGTGCTGGTCGGTGTAGCCGAAGACCGGGAGGTCCCGCACCACGGTCACCCCGGGGGTGTCCCGCGGGACCAGCACCATCGACTGCTGCCGGTGCGCGGAGGCCGAGGGGTCGGTCTTGCCCATCACGATGAAGATGGCGCAGCGCGGGTCGGCCGCACCGCTGGTCCACCACTTGGTGCCGTTGATGACGTAGTCGTCGCCGTCCCGCTCGATGCGGGTCTCGATGTTCGTGGCGTCGGAGGAGGCGACCGCCGGCTCGGTCATGCTGAAGCCGGAGCGGATGTGCCCCTCGAGCAGCGGCTCGAGCCAACGGGACTTCTGCTCGGGCGTGCCGAACAGGTGGATCGTCTCCATGTTGCCGGTGTCGGGGGCGGCGCAGTTCATCGCCTCGGGCGCGATGCTCCCGCTGCGGCCCATCTCCTCGGCGAGCACGGCGTACTCCAGGTTGCTCAAGCCGGAGACCTCGGGCAGGAAGAAGTTCCACAGCCCGCGCTTGCGGGCCTCGAGCTTGAGCTCCTCGATGACGGGCGGCAGGTCGTGCGGCCGGCCCGCCTGGGTCGACTCCCGCCGTTGCGCGGCGTAGACCGGCTCGGCCGGGTAGACGTGCTCGTCCATGAAGGACCGCAGGCGGGTGAGGGCGTCCTGGGCGGCGGGGCTGAGGGCGAAGTCCATGGGGTGCAGCGTGCCACTCGACGGGCGCCGCGCGGCTGCGACCCTGTTCTCAGGCTGACGCGGCTTCCGGCGACGGGGCCGGCAGGGCCACCGTCACGGTGGTCCCGCGGCCGGGTTCGCTGTCGATGGTGACGGTGCCCTCGTGCGCCGCGACGAGGGCGGCCACGATCGCGAGGCCCAGCCCGCTCCCGCTCGTCGAGGAGACCGACCGGGCGCGGGACTCGTCGGCCCGGTAGAAGCGCTCGAAGACCCGCGCCGCGACCTCGGGCGGCATGCCCTCCCCGTCGTCGGCCACCTCCACGACCACCGAGCCGGGCAGGGCAGCGACCGACACCTCGACGGTGGTGCCCGCGCCGGTGTGGGTCACGGCGTTGGTGACCAGGTTGCCCAGCACCTGGCGCAGGCGCGCGTCGTCGCCGAGGACGACCGGGAGCTCCGATCCGGTCGTCGGTCCGAGGCGCACGACGTGCTGCGCGTGCAGTGTCGCCGCGTCGTGGACGACGTCGGTGGCGACGGCCAGGACGTCGACCGGGGTGCGCTTCAGCGGTCGCTGCTGGTCCAGCCGGGCCAGCAGGAGCAGGTCCTCGACGAGCAGCCCCATGCGCGCGGCCTCGTCCTCGATCCGGCGCAGTACCCGCCCGGTCTGCTCGGGCTCGACCGCTCCCTGCCGGAACAGCTCGGCGAAGCCGCGGATGGAGGTGAGGGGGGTGCGCAGCTCGTGACTCGCGTCGGCGACGAAGCGGCGCATGCGCTCCTCGGAGGCGCGGGCCTCCGTCTCGGAGTGCTGCTGGGCGGAGTAGGCGGACTCGAAGCGGTCGACCATGGAGTTGAACGAGGCAGACAGGCTCCCCACCTCGGTCCGGGGGTCGGCCGGCGGCAGGCGGCGGGTCAGGTCCCCGGACGCGATGGCCTCTGCCGTCCCCTCCACCTGGCGCAGCGGGCGCAGGCTGCGCCGGACGGCGAGCCACGCGAGCACGCCGCCGAGCGCCAGCGCGAGGACACCGACCAGGGCGTTGATCCGGAGCAGCCGGGTCACGGTGTCGTCCACGTCCTCGAGCGGCGCAGCCGCCAGGACGGTCGCGCCCCCCACCCCCCGTCGGCTGAGCACGCGCCATCTCTGGCTGCCGTCGACGGCGTCGACCGTCGCCGTCCCGGTGCTGCGAGCGGGCCACCCCGCGAGGTCTGGCCCCGAGGCGTCATCGGCGGCCAGCCCCTCCTGCCGCACCCGCTGCCCTGCGGGGTCGTAGCGCACCAGGACCACGCCCGACGGCGCCGACTCCAGCCGGCCGCGCCGCGGCCCGGGCGGCATCTGGCCTGCCGGTTCGCGCACCGCGGTGGCGAGCTGGGCGTCGACCCGGTCGACGAGGTAGCCGCGCAGGACGACGGTCGCAGCCAGGCTCGTGGCCATGAGCACGAGGCACAGCAGGGCCAGCAGCAGGATCGTCAGCTGCGTGCGGAGCGGGAACCGCGCCGGCGT
Organism: Frankiales bacterium; assembly: GCA_025965615.1. Classification (GTDB taxonomy): domain Bacteria; phylum Actinomycetota; class Actinomycetes; order Mycobacteriales; family SCTD01; genus SCTD01. The sequence continues at coordinate 6,683 of JAOPWP010000154.1, read as the reverse complement.
CACGCGCCGGACGCCCTCGTGCGGCCGGGCCCCTCTGCGACCGGACGTGGTCGGCGCAGCACGTAGCCGACCCCGCGCACGGTGTGGAGCAGACGCGGCTCACCGGTGTCGACCTTGCGCCTGAGGTAGGAGACGTAGGACTCGACCACGTTGCCGTCACCGCCGAAGTCGTACTGCCACACGTGCTCCAGGATCTGGCGCTTCGACAGCACGCGCCCGGGGTTCTGCAGGAGGTAGCGCAGCAGCTTGAACTCCGTCGGCGACAGGTCGACCTCAGCGCCGGCCTTCCAGACCTGGTGGGTGTCGTCGTCCAGGACCAGGTCGTCGTAGGCCAGCCGCGCCGCAGCGGGGTCGGCCGGCGGCGCGCCCACCGTCCGCCTCAGCACGGCGCGGATGCGGGCCACGACCTCCTCGAGGCTGAAGGGCTTGGTGACGTAGTCGTCGCCTCCGATCGTCAGGCCCTCCACCCGGTCCTCGGTCGCGTCCTTCGCCGTCAGGAAGACGACCGGGACCCGGTCCCCGCCACGACGCAGCTCACGGGCGACGTCGAAGCCGTTCATGCCCGGCATCATGACGTCGAGGACCACCAGGTCCGGGGCCGTCGCGCGCGCCTGCAGGAGCGCGTCCTTGCCGTTGGTCGCGGTGACCACGTCGAAGCCTGCAAAGCGCAGGCTGGCCGAGAGCAGCTCCAGGATGTTGGGCTCGTCGTCGACGACGAGCAGCCGTGCCTCGCTCATGTCGGCTCCTCGCCTCGTGCCGGGTGGCCAGTCTCGCCGACGGCCGTGTCCCCGGGCTGTGAGCTGCCTGGGAGTTCCCTGGCAGCCGCCTTCCGCGCGCTCTGGCACGATCAGCCGCGATGACAGCGCTGGAGCAGACCGACCGCGTGGTCGTCGTCGGTGCCGGGCTGGCCGGGCTGAACGCGGTGGAGGCCCTGCGGCGCTCCGGCTTCCCGGGCCCGGTCACGCTGCTCGGCCAGGAGCAGCTCCACCCGTACGACCGTCCGCCGCTGTCCAAGCAGGTGCTGCAGGGATCGGCGGCCGGGCCGGCCTACCTGCGACCGCCTGCGGACTACGACGAGCTGGATCTCGAGCTCCTGCTGGGCCGGCGCGCGACCGGGCTCGACACCGGTCGACGGGTGGTCCACCTGGACGACGGCACCGCGCTGCCGTACGACGTCCTGGTCCTCGCGGTGGGCGCCGCTCCGCGCTGGCTCCCTGGAGCGGAGGGACGACAGGGCGTCCACGTGCTGCGGACCTACGACGACGGCGTGCGCCTGCACGACGCCGTCCGCGCTGCCGGCTCCCTCGCCGTCGTGGGCGGGGGGCCGCTCGGCCTGGAGGCGGCCGCGAGCGCCCGGATGACCGGTGCCCGCGTCGACCTCGTCGAGCAGCTCGCCGGCCCGATGGCAGCGGTCCTCGGTCCCCGGCTCGTCGCCGCCGTGACCGCGCTGCACGTGGCGGCCGGGATCAGCCTGCACCTCGCGACCGGCGTCGCTGGCGTACTCGGCACCGACCGGGTGTCCGGCCTGGCCCTGACCGACGGCACGACCCTCGAAGCGCCGGTCGTCCTGCTGGCCCTCGGTGTCGTCCCGAGCACGTCGTGGCTCGACGGGTCCGGCGTCGAGCTGCTCCCCGACGGGGCTGTCCGCTGCGACGCGTCGGGCCGGACCTCCGCGCCCGGCGTCTGGGCGGTCGGCGATGCTGCCGGGTGGCAGGACCAGACGGGCCGGCACCGCCGGATCGAGCACTGGACGAGCGCCGTCGACCAGGCCGCGACGGTGGCCGGCGAGCTGACAGGAACTCCGACGCCCCGGGGACTGCCCTACTCGTGGAGCGACCAGTACGCCTCGACGCTGCAGGTCGTCGGCGAGGTCGGTCCGCACACCGAGGTCGAGGTCCACCCGATCGGGGACGGTTTGCTGGCTCTGCACGCCGACCGGGACCGGCTGCTCGGTGTGGTGGCCCTCGACGCCCGGCGGCAGGTCGGCCGCGCCCGCAAGCTGCTCCGCGCCGGGGCCGGGGTGGACGAGGCACGCGAGGCGTTCCTGCGCTGAGGCCCCGTCAGCCCGCGGCGCGCACGTCCGCGGCCACGCGCCGCTCGACGACGAAGGACAGGAACGGCACCGTGCCGGCGAGCATCACGAGGACGGTCCGCCGTACGGACCAGCCCACGCGACGAGCCAGGTCGGCCACGGTCACCAGGTAGCCCATGAACACGAACCCGTGCACCGGGCTGAACGCGTGCGAGAACCCGGGCCGGTCACCGAGGTAGCGCAGCGGCATGGCGACGAAGACGAGGACGAGCAGGCCGATCCCGACCAGCAGCGCGAGGACCGAGAAGCGCCGGAGCGCGCCCGGGACCCCCGGGAGTTCTGTCACCGGCGGCCGTTCTCCGCGAGCCACGCGAGGTGCCGGTTGTAGGCCGCGAGCTCGGGGTCGCTCCCGTCGCCGTCAGCCTCGACCGCCTCGACCGGCTCCTGCTGCCGCGCCACGGCGGGGAGCTCGGAGGTCACCTCGGGGGCCGGCTCGACGCGGGCAGGGTCGAGCTCGTCGAGGACGAGCTTGGCCCACAGGAAGACGGCGAACCCGCCGAACAGCCACCACTGGAGCGCGTAGCCGTAGTTCTGCCAGTCGTCTTCGGCCCGTGCGGTTTCGAACTGCCACCACCCGATCCGGCCCAGGACCGCCAGGGAGAGGAGCAGCAGGGCGTGCCGGATCAACCACCGGGGGGTGACGAACGCGCGCACGGGTCCACGGTACCGGCGGACCTCCACGATCGCCCCGCGCGTGGCGCCTCTCGCGATCATCGTCACGGGTGCCGAGCCGCGACCGGGGTAGGGGCCCTGCGACCGTCCCACCGCGAGAGGAACCCCATGAGCGAGCAGCCCGCTACCGACGCCGGAACCACCCGTCCCGCCGGCGAGGGCGTCGACGACGAGACCCTGGCCGAGCAGGTCGGGGAGCAGACCGACAGCAACCTCGAGGTCGAGGGTGCGTTCGAGCGCGAGAGCGACGGCGCAGCCAGCGACACCGAGGCGGCCAAGGCGAGCGGCGACGAGCTGAAGTAGTCGGCAACGCAGCGCAGGTCGGCCGGGTCGCCCACACGGGGCCCGGCCGACCGCGTGCGACCTGCGGACGCGTTCGGCCCGGGAGCGGGCTGTGCCCGCGCTACAGCCCCAGCTGCCTGGCGATGACCTCGTTCATGATCTCGTCTGTCCCGCCGCCGATCCGCAGGATGCGGCTGTCGCGGTAGTGACGCTCCACCTCGCTGTCGCGCAGGTAGCCAGCCCCGCCGTGCAACTGGACCGCCTCGTCCACCACGGCGTCACAGGCCTCGCACGCGGTGTTCTTCGCCATGGACACCTCCAGCACCGCGTCGCCCGTCGCCTGCCAGGCCGCCATCGCGGAACGGGTGACGGCCTTCGCGACGTAGGCCGCGCGTGCCATGTCGGCGAGTTTGTGACGCACCACCTGCCGGCTCGCCAGCGGGCGGCCGAAGGTCTCGCGCTGCTTCACCCAGGCCAGCGTGAGGTCGACGCAGCGCTGCGCGGTCGCGTACGCCTGGACCGCGAGCCCGAGCCGCTCCGCCTGGAACTGCTGCAGGATCTGGACGAACCCGGTTCCCGCCTCCCCGACGAGGTTGGCCGCCGGGACGCGCACGTCCGCGAACCCCAGCTCAGCGGTGTCGGAGCAGAGCCAGCCCATCTTGTCGAGCCGCCGGTCGACGCTGAAGCCCGGCGCGCCCTTGTCCACCACCAGCAGCGAGATCCCGCCGTACCCCTCGCCCCCGGTCCGGACGGCGGTCGTCACGAAGTCCGCCCTGACGCCCGACGTGATGAAGGTCTTGCTCCCGTTGACGACCCACTCGTCCCCGTCCAGGACGGCGCGGGTGCGCAGCCCTGCGACGTCCGAGCCACCCCCTGGCTCGGTCACGGCCAGCGCACCGATGAGCTCCCCTCGCAGCGCCGGTCGCACGTACGTCTCGAGGAGGTGCTCAGAGCCGCTGCTGGCCATGTGCGGCACGGCGATGCCGTGGGTGAACAGGGACGCCACCACACCACCGGACCCGCCACCGAGCAGGACCTCCTCGGTGACGATGGCCGCGTCGATCGGGTCACCACCGCCCCCGCCGACCTCCTCGGGAAACGAGACGCCGAGCAGGCCCGCGTCGGCGAAGGTCCGGTGCAGCGACCGAGGCAGCTCACCCTGGCGCTCCCATTCCGCGACGTGCGGCGCCACCTCACGAGCCACGAGGTCGCCGGCCAGTACGCGCAGAGCGAGCCGTTCGGGCGTCGCCCAGGGGTCGGTCATGACGACGTGGCCCGACGGGCCCGGCCGGCTCCGGGGGGCCCGGCGAAGCACTGGGCCACGTCGAGCCAGTCGTCGGCAGCAGCTCCCGTCGCCACCAGCCCGGTGTCGGCACGGTGACGGCGCTGGCCCAGGTGGCAGATGTGGCGGAGCCGGGCTGTAGGAGCGCCCTCGACGTGCATCGCGTCCGCCACGTCCTGCCCGTGCGCCCAGTACTCCATGAGCCGCGCTGTGGCGAAGGAGGCCGCCCCCATCGGCGGGCCGTACCAGGGGATCCGCGTGCCCGGCGCGGTCGCGGCCAGCGCCCGTACCAACCCGGCGAACCCGTCCTGCCACTGGTCGAGCAGCTCTGCACGGCTCAGCTCCCGGCGGCTCGCCAGCTGACGGGCGAGCAGGTCGGCCACCTCGCCCGTGCGGCTCAGCCCTGCGACGAAGCCGGCGGGGTCGTGAAGCGCGCGCACCGCCTCGAGGTCGGTGCCTGCGAGGTGGGCGACCGTGTCGCGGACGTCCCATCCCTCGGCAGGTGTCGGCAGGTCCAGGTCTGCCCTCTCGACCAGGCCGCCCAGCTCGGCGTGCTCGTCGCGGAGGTCGTCCAGCAGTGGCGTCAGGACGGCAGCGACGGTCCACCTCCGGGTCTGTTGTGTGAACGGACGCTAACAGCAGGCGCCTACGATGAGACGGTGACCGCCACGTCCGCCCTCCCCCGACGCGAGCAGCTGCTCGAGGCGGCTGCTGCCCTGTTCGCCGAACGCGGGTTCCACGACGTGGGCATCGACGACATCGGCAGCGCAGCAGGGATCAGCGGTCCAGGCGTCTACCGGCACTTCGCGAGCAAGCAGGCACTGCTCGAGTCGCTGTGCGACCGGGCGATGACCCGCATGCTCGAGGGCGCGCGCTCCATCTCCTCGACCTCCGGCGACCCGCTCGACTCGCTGTCCGCCCTGGTGGACCTGCACGTCTCGTTCGCCGTCGAGGAGCGAGCCCTGATCAGTGTCTGGGTCCGGGAGATGCGGGCCCTGTCCGAGGACGTCTGCCGGTCGCTGCGCCGTCGCATGCGGGCGTACGAAGAGCCCTGGCACGTCGTCCTGTCACAGCTGCGGGAGGACCTCGAGCCGGCCCAGGTCTCGGTCCTGACGGGTGCGACCCTCGCCATGCTCAACGGATTCGCCTTCACCGGCACCGCCCGGCTCACGCCGGACGAGCTGGCCACGCTGCTCCGCCGGATGGCCCTGGCCGCTCTGCTGACCCGCGAGGACCTGTCCGGACGCTGACGGTGAGGCAGCTCAGGGAGCGACCGGGGCGGCGGCCACGGTGGTCCCGGCGGGCTGGATGCGCTCGAAGTGGGACCGGTCGACCGCGAGGAACAAGGCCTTGCCGCGGAAGGCGACAGCGCCCTCCGGGTCGGTGCCGGTGCACGACACCCAGAGCTTGCGCCCGTCGCGGTCGTCGAGCCTGGAGCGCACGACGTACGCCACGCCGGTCCGGGTCGGCTTGAGGTACTCCACCTCGAGGGTCCGCGTCACCCCCGGCACCTGCGCCACGTAGAGCAGGAAGCCCAGCACGTCGTCCACGACGGTCGCGACGGAGCCGCCGTGCGCGATCCCGGGGACGCTGCTGTGCCGCTCCTCGAAGACGTGCTCGGTGACCATCTCGTCCCCGTCGCGGTGCACCTGCAGGTGGAAGCCCTGCGGCGAGTCGGGTCCGCAGCCGAAGCACATCCGGTGGTGGGGCGGCATCAGCCCACTGGCGAGGTCGGCACGTTCGAGGTCGGACCCGAGCCCGTCAGACACCGAGCGACCTGCCGATGATCTCCTTCATGACCTCCGTGGTGCCGCCGTAGATGGTCTGGATGCGCGAGTCGAGGAACGCCTTGGCCACCGGGTACTCGAGCATGTAGCCGTAGCCGCCGTGCAGCTGGACGCACGAGTCGACGACGCGCTTCTGGAGCTCGGTCGTCCACCACTTGGCCATCGCCGCGTCCTGGACGGTGAAGCGCCCGGCGTTGTGCTCGAGGACGGCCTTCTCGACGAAGTGCTGGGCGATCTCGATCTCGGTGGCCATCTCGGCGAGGACGAACCTGTTGTGCTGGAAGCTGCCGATCGGCTTGCCGAACGCGGTGCGCCCCTTGCAGTACTCGAGCGTGAGGTCGAAGACCTTGCTCGCAGCCGCGACGGCGACGACTACGTCCTCAACGGCTCCAAGACCTTCATCACCAACGGCATCAACGCCGACCTGGTCATCGTCGTCGCGCGCACCAACCCGGACAACAAGGCCAGCTCCGGCACCTCCCTGCTGGTGGTCGAGCGGGGGATGGCAGGCTTCGAGCGCGGCCGCAACCTGGAGAAGGTGGGCCTCAAGGCGCAGGACACCTCCGAG
>JAOPWP010000052.1 GCA_025965615.1 Frankiales bacterium | reverse complement strand
GAGGGGAGGTACGTCTGCGGCGAGCACGGGGTCGTCCGTCCCGGGCCGCGTGACGAGAAAGACCTGCTGGAAGGGCGTTTCGAGCCCTCCTGCCCCACGTGCGGGTCGTCGCTGGAGCCCGGCACCGTCCCGGAGGACGCACCGCTCGACCCGCGCAACGTCTACGCCGCGACCAAGACGGCGCAGGAGCACCTGGCCGCCAGCTGGGCCCGCGGCAGCGGCGGCAGCGCGGTGGCGCTTCGCTACCACAACGTCTACGGCCCCCACATGCCCAGGGACACGCCGTACGCCGGTGTCGCCAGCTTGTTCCGCAGCGCCCTGGCGCGCGGGGAGCAGCCCCGGGTCTTCGAGGACGGCGGTCAGCGCCGCGACTTCGTGCACGTGCGCGACGTGGCGCGGGCCAACCGGCTCGCCCTCGAGGCCGAGCCGCGGCCCGGGGAGCTCACGGCGTACAACATCGCGAGCGGGGTGCCGCACACCGTCGGCGACCTCGCCCGCGAGCTGGCCCGCTCGGCCGGCGGGCCGGAGCCGGTCGTGACGGGGCAGTACCGCCTCGGCGACGTCCGGCACGTCGTCGCCTCCGCCGACCTGGCCCGGGCCGAGCTCGGCTTCACGGCCGAGGTCTCGTTCGAGGACGGCATCCGCGAGTTCGCCACCGCTCCCCTGCGCGGCTGACCCTGCTCGGCCGGTCCTCTGCAAGGCTGAGTGCATGCCCGACGTCGTCCTCCCCTGCCTCGACGAGGCCGGTGCCCTGCCCTGGGTGCTGGGGCGCATGCCCGAGGGCTACCGGCCGATCGTGGCGGACAACGACTCGAGCGACGGCTCTGCTGAGATCGCCGAGCAGCACGGCGCTCTGGTCGTCCAGGCCCGGCCGCGCGGCTTCGGCGCCGCCTGCCACGCAGGCCTCGCCGCCTGCGACGCTCACGACGGGGTCGTCTGCTTCATCGACGCCGACGGATCGCTCGACCCGCAACAGCTTCCTCGCGTGGCGCAGCCGGTCCTCGACGGCGAGGCGGACCTGGTGCTCGGGCGTCGGCGTCCGACCGAGCGGGGAGCCTGGCCCGTGCACGCCCGGTGGGGCAACGCCGAGATCGCCCGGCAGCTGCGCCGGCGGACCGGCCTGCAGCTGAGCGACCTCGGGCCGATGCGGGCCTGCCGCCGCGACGCCCTGCGCGAGCTCGACCTGAAGGACGTCCGCTTCGGCTATCCCCTCGAGATGGTCACCCGGGCGGTGCAGGCGGGGTGGCGCGTGGTCGAGGTCGACGTCGACTACCTGCCGCGGACCGGCCGGTCCAAGGTCACCGGCACCGTCGGCGGCACGGTGAAGGCCGTCCGCGACATGTCCAGGGTGCTCCGGGCGATCCCGTGAGCGCCCCGCCGCAGGTCCAGGTGCTGGTCCTCGCCAAGGAGCCGGTCGCTGGCCGGGTCAAGACCCGGCTCTGCCCGCCGCTGACCCCCGAGGGCGCGGCCCGGCTGGCGGCCGCAGCCCTCGCCGACACCCTCGACGTCGTCCGCGCCGTGCCTGTCGCCCGCCGCGTGCTCGTCCTCGACGGCGTCTACGGCGCGGAGGGGTTCGACGTGCAGCCGCAGCGGGGCGGACCGATGCACGAGCGCCTGGCAGCGGCCTTCGACGACGCGGGACCCCTGCCGGCCCTGCTCATCGGCATGGACACGCCCCAGCTCACGCCGGCGCTGCTCGCCGCCGCCGTCGAGGCCCTCGTACGCTCCGAAGCCGTGATCGGCACCGCCCCGGACGGGGGCTGGTGGGCGCTCGGCCTCCAGCGGCCCGACGGCGGCCTGCTGCTCGGGATCCCCACCTCGCAGGACGACACCGGCTCCCTCCAGCTGTCCCGCCTGGCCGAGCAGGGCCTCACCGCCTGGCGGCTGCCCGAGCTGCGCGACGTCGACACGATCGCCGACGCCCACGCGGCGGCCGCCCTCGCCCCTGGCGGCCGGTTCGCGCTCGAGCTCGCCCGCCAGACCGGCGGAGGCCGAGGGTGACCGAGACCGAGCCCCCCGCCACCCGGCGAGGGCGGGTGACCCGCCGCGTGCTGGTCGCCGCCGAGCTCATCGCCGTCGGGCTGCTCGGCGCGATCCTCGGCATGCTCATCGCCGGTCGGGTGACCACGGGGGTCGGTCCCTTCGAGGCCGAGATGTCCCTGCAGCCCTCGCTCTCGGGGAGCACGACGGTGCAGGTCCCTCCGCTCGGGGAGCTGATGCTGGACACCCACTCGGGGCCGGTCAGCCTCGAGGTGCGGATCACCCAGCTGCGCAGCGACGCCGCGAGGGCGATCGTCGCCGATCCGGAGCAGCTGAGGGGCCTCGGCGCAGAGGTCAACCGAGACCTGCGCGCCGGCCTCGTGTCACTGATCATCCGCACCGTCCTCGTGACCGCGCTCGGGGCGACCCTGCTGGGACTGCTCGTCTTCCGCAGGTGGAGGGCCACGGCGGCCTCCGCGGGGGCGGGGTGCGTCGCCCTCGCCGTCGTGGCCGGCACCACCTTCGTCACGATCGACGAGCGCTCCCTGGCTGAACCGAGGTTCACCGGCCTCCTGGCCTCGGCCCCGACCGCGGTCGGAGACGTGCGCGACATCGTCGCGAGGTTCGACGCCTACCGCCTGCAGCTCGGTCGCCTCGTGTCCAACGTCAGCCAGCTCTACGACGCCGCCAGCTCCCTTCCTGTCGCGCCCGGCGACGACAGCATCCGCGTGCTCCACGTGAGCGACCTGCACCTCAGCCCGACCGCGTACGAGGTGATCGGCTCGGTCGTCGACCAGTTCGACATCGACGTCGTCATCGACAGCGGTGACATCACCGACTTCGGCAGCGACCCGGAGACCCGCTACGTGTCGTCGATCAGCGACCTCGGAGTGCCCTACGTCTACGTGAGGGGCAACCACGACAGCGAGCTGACAGAGGCCGCCGTCGCGGCGCAGCGCGGTGCGATCGTGCTGGACGGTCCCGAGGTCGTCTCGGTCGCCGGTCTGGCGGTGCTCGGGCGGGGCGACCCCCGCTTCACCCCGGACAAGAGCACCCGCGACGACGACGCCCCCGCCGCGGTGCTCGAGGCGGTCGGCCAGCAGCTGCGCGACGCCTACCGGGCCTCCGAGGGCCCGGTGGACATCGTGATCACGCACGACCCGCTCACCGCTGGACCGCTGATCGGCACGGCGCGGCTGGTGCTCGCCGGGCACACCCACCGCAGGTCCGTGCGGACCGCCGAGGGGACGACCGTGTTCGTCCAGGGCTCGACCGGCGGCGCCGGGCTCCGGGCGCTCGAGGGCGAGGAGCCGACCGACATCAGCCTGTCGGTCCTCTACTTCGACCCGCGCACCAAGGCGCTCCAGGCGTACGACGACATCACGCTGGGCGGGTTGGGCCTCAACGACGCGAGGATCAGCCGGCGAGTGGTTGCGAGCCCGGCGCCAGAGGCCTCGCCGAGCCCCACCTCGAGCCCGACGTCGAGCCCCAGCCCGAGCCCCAGCCCGAGCCCCTCCCCGAGCCCCTCCCCGGCCCCAGCCCCGAGCCCCTCACCCCCTCCCTGATCCTGTGGCGCCCGGACCGGGACGCGTCGGGCGGCGGATCGCCACATGATCAGGGACGCCCTCCCCGGGGCGTCCGCTATGCTTCCCCGGTCCCCGACGGCCACTCGGCGGAGGCATCCCAGGTGCCGGAAGCCATCCGGTCGGCAGGGAACGTCCCCATCGTCCAGCGGCCCAGGACTCCACCCTTTCAAGGTGGCTACGCGGGTTCGAATCCCGTTGGGGGCACAGCACCACGGTCTGGTCCCACACCAGGCCCCGTAGCGCAGTTGGTTAGCGCGCCGCCCTGTCACGGCGGAGGTCGCGGGTTCGAGTCCCGTCGGGGTCGCAGCAATACCTGGTCAGGTAGCTCAGCTGGTAGAGCACACGCCTGAAAAGCGTGGGGTCGGCGGTTCGAGCCCGCCCCTGACCACCCCGTCAGACCGCCTCTGACCAGCAGGTCCTGCTCCGCGACCTCCGGCGCCCGGCCCGGCAGCCTCCTCTGGCAGCCGCCGGGCCTCTTCACGCGTCAGCGACTCCACCTCCGACCTCCTGGGCCTTGGCGCGTCGACGTCCTCAGTGCCGCTGCAGGGAGCTCGCTGCGAAAGCACGTGCACCAGAGTCGCTTCGGACGGTTCAGGACGCTCACAGCGCGCCCGCCGCAGACTCCGCCCATGACAACTGCTGCACGTCGACGACTGGCACTCACGGCGGGCGGCCTGAGCCTGGTGACCCTGGCCACGGGCTGCGGGGGCAGCTCCCCGGCGACCCCCCAAGCCGCCGGCACGTCGAGCCCGTCCTCGGCCCCCGCCCCGTCTCACAGCGGGGCCGGGGGCTCCCAGACGCCCATCCCGGTGGAGAGCAACCCGCCTGGCGACATCCCCGACAACCTGGCGTTCGTGAGCTACCGCAACGCCGCCGGGGGCTACAGCTTCACCCATCCCGAGGGCTGGGCCCGGACCGAGAACGGAACGGAGGTCACGTTCACGGACAAGCTGAACGGGATCGAGGCCGACACCGCGGGCGCGCCTGCGGCTCCCACCGTCGATGCGGTGCGCGCCACGGAGGTGCCACGACTGCAGCAGAGCCAGCCGGCGTTCGAGCTGCGGAAGGTCGAGGCGGTGAAGGTGCCCGCCGGAACGGGCGTGCGGGTGGTGTACCGGCGCAACTCCGCGCCTGACCCGGTCACCGGCCGGCAGGTCCGCGACGAGGTCGAGTCGTACCTGATCGCCGGTGGCGGCCGGAGCTTGCGGCTGGACCTGTTCGGCCCGGTGGGCTCGGACAACGTCGACGCCTACCGCACCGTCACCCGCAGTCTGAGCCTGACGTGAGCGGCACCGGTCGCTCCACCGACCCGCCTCAGAACCCCACCAGCCCGGTGCTGCAGGCCCGGGGCGTGCACCGGTTCTACCGGCGTGGCGGCCAGCTGGACAACGAGGTCGTGGCCCTGCGCGACGTCGACCTGACCGTCGAGCCGGGGGAACTCGTTGCGGTCGTCGGACCGTCCGGGTCCGGGAAGTCGACTCTGCTCGGTCTGCTCGCCGGCCTGGACGATCCGAGCGGGGGGAGCGTCTGGGTCGCCGGTGAGCGGCTGTCGCACCGGGCTCCGGCCGAGCAGGCCCGGTTACGCGGACGGCACATCGGCGTGCTCACCCAGTCCAGCGGCCTGCTGGACCACTTGGACGTGCTGGGCAACGTCATGCTGGCAGGCTCGTTCCGCCAGCCGGCCGCAGGGACCGCACAGGCCGTCGACCTGCTCGGCCGGCTCGGTCTGAGGGAGCGGATGCGCGCCCGGCCGGGAACGCTGTCCGGCGGCGAGACCGCCCGCGCCAACCTCGCCGCCGCGATGATCGGGGACCCGGCCGTGCTGCTCGCCGACGAGCCGACCGCCGAGGTGAGCCGCGCCGAGGAGGCCGCGGTCCTGCGCCTGCTCACCCGGCACCGGCCGGCCGGCTCCGGGACGGTGGTGGTGACGCACTCCGTCGCGGTGGCCCGCGCCGCCTCGCGCGTGGTCACACTCGTCGCCGGCACGGCCGCGTGAGCGGGCTGGTCGAGGCTCTCGGGGTCGGTGTCACGTTCGGCCGCAGCACCGTGCTGGACGGCGTCGACCTCACCGTGCGCCCCGGCGACCAGCTGGCCCTGCTCGGCCGCTCGGGCAGCGGCAAGTCGACGCTGCTGCTCGCCCTTGCCGGGCTCCTGCCGGTCGACCGTGGCACCATCACCTGGCCTGGCCTGCCTGCCCACCCGGTCGCCCGGCGGGCGCAGCTGGCGGTGGTGTTCCAGGCGCCGTCGCTGGTCGCCGAGCTCACCGCCGTGCAGAACGTCGCGCTGCCGCTGCGGCTGAGCGGGCAGGACCGCACGACGTCGTACGCCGCAGCGACGGCGGCGCTGGCCGACCTCCACCTGGACGACGCCACCGAGGCGCTGCCCGACGAGCTCTCCGGCGGACAACAGCAACGAGTCGCCCTCGCGCGGGTGCTCGCCGGCCGGCCCCTGGTCGTGCTCGCCGACGAGCCGACCGGCGCGCTGGACCGGGCCACCGCGGAGCACGTCATGGACGTCCTGCGGGCACACGTGTTGGCCGTCGGAGGCGCCCTGCTGATGGCCACCCACGACGTCGACCTCGCTGCGACCCTGCCCGGCCGCTTGGAGCTCCGCGACGGCCACCTGACCCGGGCCGCAGAGGCGGTCGCCGTCCCTGGCCCTGCCACCGAAGGCCGTCCATGAGGACCGTCCGGTGGAGCGCGGGGCTGCTGCGGCGCAGCCCGCTGGTCCTGGTCGGGACCGCGATGAGCCTCGCGATCGCCGTCGCGTTCGTCGCCGCCCTGGGCTCCTTCATCGTCAGCACCCGAGCCGACCTGACCGTGCGTGCCGCCATCCGCGTCCCGGTCGACTGGCAGGTGCAGCTCACGGCCGGCGCGGACCTGGCCGCGGTCGACGCCGCCGTGCGTGCCCTGCCCGACGTCCGGGCACGGGCGACCGTCGCCAGCGCCCCCGTACCGGCTCTCACCGCCACCGGACCCGCCGGTACGCGCACCACCGGACAGGCCCGGGTCCTGGCGCTGCCCGCCGGCTACGCCACCGACTTCCCCGGCGAGGTCCGCCCTCTGGTGGGCGCCCGGAGCGGGGTGCTGCTCGCGCAACAGACAGCCGCGAACCTCGCGGTCGCGCCGGGCGACAGCTTCTCCGTCACCCGGCCCGATGGCACCAGCACGTCGCTGCGGGTGGACGGCGTCGTCGAGCTGCCGGCCGCCGACGCGCTGTTCCAGGTGGTCGGGGCGCCGGCGAACGCAGGCGCCACCGCACCACCCGACAACGTCGTGCTGGTGCCGCCGGCCCAGTTCGCGGAGACCGTCGGGGCCGCTCCCGTCGTGCAGCAGATCCACCTCAGCTTCGACCACACGCGGCTGCCCGCCGATCCCGGCGCTGCCGCGACCGTCATCAGCCGCCGGGACAACGCCCTGCAGGTGGCCGTCGCCGGCGGTGCGCTCGTCGGTGACAACCTGCAGGCCGCGCTGGCCGGCGCCCGCGAGGACGCGCTGTACTCCCTGCTGCTCGTGCTGCTGCTCGGCGTGCCCGGCGTCGCGCTCGCTGCCGTCGTCGCGGCGCTGGCCGTCGCGCTGCGCGGTGACCGGCGGCGCC
>JAOPWP010000261.1 GCA_025965615.1 Frankiales bacterium | reverse complement strand
ACGACGCGCCCGTCAGGCGCGAGCCCGCGCGCACCTGAGCGCAGTCCCGCTCCGAGGAGCGCCCGTCGAAGGTGACGTCGGCCCGCGACGGCGCCGCCGTCCGGGGCATCCTCGCGACCAGGCAGGCTGACGCCATGACGGTGCTGCGCTCGATCGCCCTGTTCCTGCTGGCCGCGCTCGCCGAGATCGGCGGTGCCTGGCTCATCTGGCAGGGCGTGCGTGAGAGCCGCGGCCTGTGGTGGGCCGGCGCCGGAGTGGTGGCGCTCGGCGCGTACGGCTTCGTGGCCACGCTGCAGCCCGACGCGAACTTCGGGCGGATCCTGGCTGCGTACGGGGGCGTGTTCGTCGCCGGGTCGCTCGCCTGGGCGGTCGTCCTCGACGGCTTCCGCCCCGACCGCTACGACCTCGGCGGCGCCCTCGTCTGCCTCGTCGGCGTCAGCGTGATCATGTACGCCCCGCGCGCCACCTGACGGATCAGCCCGGTCGATCAGGCGGGGTAGCAGGCGATCTCCGTCGCCTTGACGGCAGCCCACACGGAAGCGCCCAGGGTGAGGTCCAGGGCAGCGACCGCCGCGACGGTGACGTCGGCGAGCACGCGCGGACTCGCGTCGAGCTCGACGCGCACGGTGTCACCGCGCTGCTCGAGCCCGGCCACCCGGCCGCGCCAGCGGTTGCGGGCCGAGCCCGTGGGCTCGTCGCGATGCAGGGCGACGGCAGAGGGGGCGAAGGCGAGGAACACCTCTCCGACGACCGGTGCGGCGGTCGTCAGCGTCCCGCCCCCCTCGACGTCCACGGACTGGCCCTGCGCACGCCCCCGGTAGAGGTTCAGGCCGACGAGCCGGGCGGTGTAGTCCGTGCGCGGTGCGCGGGCCACGTCGGCCGGGGTTCCCTGCTGCACGACCCGACCGCCCTCGACGACGACAAGCCGGTCGGCCAGCACCATCGCGTCGAGCGGGTCGTGGCTGACGAGCACCGTGCAGCCCGCGTAGGCGTCGAGGTGACGCCGCAGGTCCGAGCGCACCTGCATGCGCGTGCTGGCGTCGAGCGCGGCGAGGGGCTCGTCGAGCAGCAGGAGGCGCGGCCGGGTCGCGAGGGCCCTCGCGAGGGCGACGCGCTGCGCCTGCCCACCCGACAGTGCAGCAGGGCGTACGTCGGCGAGGTCGGCGAGGTCGACCCGGCCGAGCCAGTCCCGCGCCTGCTCGCGGGCCCGTCTGCGTCCGCCCCCGCGCGCCCGGAGCCCGAAGGCCACGTTGTCGACGGCGCTGAGGTGGGGGAAGAGCAGGTAGTCCTGGAAGACCATGCCGACCCGGCGCTCCGGGGCAGGCACGAACACGCCTGCGACCGGGTCGTCGAGGCACCGCCCCGCCAGGGTCGCCGACCCGGCCGACAGGGGCAGCAGGCCCGCCAGGCACTGCAGAGCGGTCGACTTGCCGGCGCCGTTGGGTCCGAGCAGGGCCAGGACCTCGCCGGCGCCCACCTCGAGCGACACCTCGAGGGTGAAGCCCTCCCGGTCCACGACGAGCTCGGCGTCCAGACCGGGTGATCCCGGCTCGAGCGTCACCGCGAGGCCCCCGTCATCCAGCGGTCCCGCAGGCTCACCAGGACGAGCACCGAGACGCCGAGCAGGACCAGCGACAGGGCGATCGCGGCCGGAGGGTCGCTCTCGAGCGCGAGGTAGACCGCGATCGGGGTCGTCTGGGTGACACCGGGAAAGCTGCCCGCGAAGGAGATGGTCGCGCCGAACTCCCCGAGCGCGCGGGCGAAGCACAGCACGGCGCCTGCGCTGATCCCAGGGGCGATGAGCGGGAGCGTGATCGTGCGCAGGACAGTCCCGCGCGAGGCACCCAGGGTCGCGGCGGCGTCCTCGTAGCGCCGGTCTGCGCTGCGCAGCGCACCTTCGACCGCGATCACCAGGAAGGGCATGGCGACGAAGGCCTCGGCGATGATCACGGCCCCGGTGGTGAACGGGATCGAGATGCCGAACCAGGCGTCGAGGTAGCGGCCCACCAGCCCGCGGCGACCCAGCAGCAGGAGCAGCGCGACGCCGCCGACCACGGGCGGGAGGACCAGCGGCACCGTCACCAGCGCGCGGACCAGCCTCCGGCCCGGGAAGTCCGCGCGGGCGAGCACCCAGGCGAGGGGGACCCCGAGAACCAGGCACAGCAGCGTCGCGCTGGTCGCGCAGACCAGCGACAGGCGCAGGGCGGTGCCCACCTCGGGGCTGACGAGCAACGACGGCAGGGCCCGCCAGGGCGCGCGGACGACGAGGGCGAGCAGGGGCAGCACGAGGAAGGCGAACCCCAGGCCGGCTGGGAGCAGCAGCACCCTGGGCAGCCCGGTCCCCCGCCCGTGTCGTGTTCGCCGCGCCGCGGGGCGACGCCGCGGGCGCTCAGGGGAGCTCGAAGCCTGCTTCACGCAGGACCGCCTGTCCTCGTGGCGAGAGCAGGTGGGCGACGAAGGCCCGGGCGGCGGACGGGTTGCCCGTCGAGGACGTCACCGCCACCAGGTAGTCGTTGACCACCTGGTCGGCCTGCGGCACGTCGATGCCGCGCACGGCACCGCCACCGGCGAGCACGTCGGTCCGGTAGACCAGGCCGGCGTCGACCTCACCGAGCGCCACCTTGGTGAGCACCGCCTTGACGTCCTGCTCGAGGGTGTCCGGCGCGGCCGTCACACCTGCGCTCGACAGCAGGCGGGCGGAGGCCTCGCCGCACGGGACCGCGACCGCGCACAGCGCGACGACGAGCTCGGGTCGGGCCAGGTCGGCGAGGGTGTCGACCCGACCCGGGCCGTCGGCGGGAACCACGAGCTGCAGGCGGTTGCGGGCGAACACCTGGGGCGCAGTCGCCTCGCGGGCATCCACGACCGTGGCCATCGTCGGAGGGTTCGCGGCCGCGAAGACGTCCGCCGGAGCGCCGGAGACGATCTGCCGTGCGAGGGCCGAGCTGGCCCCGAGGTTGAGCTGCACCTGCACGCCGGGGTGGGCCGCTGCGAAGTCGTCGCGGAGCCGCTCGAAGGAGCCGGTGAGCGAGGCCGCCGCGAAGACGGTCAGCCGGCCGGACAGCGGCTGGCCGGACGCTCCCTCGGCGGCGGGGGTCAACGGGCCGGGGGCACCCGTCCCGCAGGCGGTGACGGCGAGCAGCAGCAGGGCCGCCAGCCCCACGGTCCGGCGCTCAGGACGCATGGCCGGCCGGGGCGTCGTCGAGGTCGACCACCACGTTGGTCGCCTTGATCGTCGCGACCGCCACGGTCCCCACCTCGAGGCGCAGCTCGTCGGCGGCCTCGCGGCTCATCAGGGAGACCACCCGGAACGGGCCGGCCTGCAGCTCCACCTGGGCCATCACGGTGTCGCGAGTGACCTTGGTGACGATGCCACGCAGGCTGTTGCGGGCCGAGCCGCCCGTCCTGACCGGAGCCGGTGGGTCCGCGAGCTCACGGGCCAGGTCTGCCAGCTCGACGCCGTCGACGACCAGCGGGCCGCTCCCGGACTTGCGCAGGCGCAGCCGGCCCTGGTCGGCCCACCGGCGCACGGTGTCGTCGCTGACCCCGAGCAGGGCGGCGGCCTCGGCGATCTTGATCTGCGGCACGAGGCGCAGCGTACGACCGCAGGCGCGGAAGTGTCGACCGTGCCGGCGCCGCGGATGCGGGTGCAGTCAGCCGGCGGGGTGGGCGAGCGGGACGGTCAGACCTGGGGCCGGGGCGCGGGGATGCCGGACAGCAGCGCGCGCACCTCGGCCTCGCGGTAGCGGCGGTGCCCGCCGAGCGTGCGGATCGAGCTGAGCTTGCCGGACTTCGCCCACCGCGTGACCGTCTTCGGGTCCACCCGGAACATCGTCGCGACCTCGGCCGGCGTGAGCAGGGCCTCGGGGTCCAGGGGGCGGGTCGTCATCGTCGGCATCCTCTGCTCGGGGCGGGAAGCTACCCGCGCAAGGTGATCATGGACGAGACAGCCGTTTACCGTAATGGCCTTTGCGGGCTATATCGGACTAGTCCCGGTTCCAGCACGCCTCCAGCGCGATCAGTTGGCCGACTCCACCGCCTGCAGCGCCTTCATCCGCGCCGTCACCCGTCCGTACGCCGCTGCCGCCTTCACCGGTTCACCGGCCCCCAGCGCCGCCAGCGCGCCGGCGATGTCCCGCGCCGACTCGTCCTGGGCGAGCTCGGCGTCGTCGAGCAGGTGCACCAACCCGCCGTAGTCCAGCTCGACCAGGCTCCTGGGGTGGAACTCCTCGAGCCAGCGACCCAGGTCCTCGACGCCCTCGGTGACGACACCGTCGTCGACGGTCCGTCTCAGCACCGACAGCGCCCGGGCGACCCGACGACGGGCCCGCGACATGGGCGTGCGGTAGACGAGCGTCCGCCCGGCGCGACGGCCCGCCGCCGGACCCACGAGGCGGCCTCCCGGTGCGGCGCCGGGGGCAGGCGCCCGACCGGGGTCGTACTCACGCTCCTCCGGGTCGACGAGCACGAACCAGCGCAACGGCACCTGCCAGGTGCTCAGCAGCTGGTGACTGCGCTCGCCCGGACGCTCGACACGGCGACGGGCCAGCTCCACGGAGCCGGCGGCAACCAGCGCAGGAGGCACGAAGGAGCGCACGACCGGATCGGGCAGGTCCGCGACGAAGTCCTCGAGCGCTTCGAGCGCACGCAGGCGGGTCCGCCAGGGGCACACGAGGGTGACCCCGTCGACCTCGAGGACGTGGGCGTGCTCCTCGATCACCGGGAGCACCGACGGCACGCGCCCGACCAGCGCCCGGACAGCCGCCTCCCGCTCGAGGGCCACGACCGCGTCAGGCGGGAGGGCGTCCCGAGCCGTCACCCGGTCCCAACGACGCCGCTCCTCGCCCTCGAAGGCGGCCAGCGGCTCGTACACCCGCAGGAACGCCGCATGCGCCGTCATGCGCCGATGCTCGCACGGGCCCGCGTCGTCACGACGTCGCCCGTCGTTACGCTTCGAGGCGGGGCACACCTCCCCCACCTTCGCCCCGCGCCTCACGAGGGCGCCGACTGCCAGGAGTGACGCGTGAGCGTCTTCGACCGGAACGACGACCTCGGCGACGCAGGCCACGAGCAGGTCGTGTTCTGCCAGGACCGGGCCAGCGGCCTGCGGGCCATCATCGCGATCTACTCGACCGCCCTCGGGCCGGCGCTCGGCGGGACGCGCTTCTACCCCTACGCGAGCGAGGCGGACGCCCTCACCGACGTGCTCCGACTGAGCCGCGCGATGGCCTACAAGGCGGCCTGCGCAGGAGTCGCGCTGGGTGGGGGCAAGGCCGTCATCCTCGGGGACCCCGCGCGCGACAAGAGCGAGGAACTGCTCCGGGCGTACGGGCGGTTCGTCCAGTCGCTGGGCGGTCGCTACTACACGGCCTGCGACGTCGGAACCTCCGTCCCGGACATGGACGTGATGGCTTCGGAGAGCGTCTTCGTCACGGGGCGCTCGCCGGAGGCCGGTGGCGCCGGCGACAGCGCGGTCCTCACCGCGTACGGCGTCTTCCAGGCCATGCGCGCTGCCGCGACGCACACCTGGGGCGAGCCGACCCTGCGCGGGCGACGGGTCGCGGTCGAGGGGGTCGGGAAGGTCGGGCTCCACCTGGTCGAGCACCTGCTGGCCGACGGAGCGGCTGTCGTCGTGTCCGACGTCATGCCGGCGGCCGTCGAGCGGGCGAGAGCCCTGGCGCCCGAGGTCGAGTCGGCGTCCGTCGAGGTCCTCCCGACGGTCGACGCCGACGTGTTCGCACCGTGCGCCCTGGGCGGATCGGTCGACGAGGCGCTCGTGTCCGCGGTCCAGAGCAGGGTCGTGTGCGGGGCGGCCAACAACCAGCTCACGAGCCCCAGCATCGCGGGCGCCCTGGCTGCCCGCGGCGTCCTGTTCGTACCGGACTACGTCGCGAACGCGGGCGGGCTCATCCAGGTCGGGGACGAGGCCCTCCACGCCGGCTCCGGCGGGTTCAGCTTCGAGCGCGCCGAGGCGGCGGCCTCGGGCATCTACGACACCGTCCTCGAGGTGCTCGCCACCGCCGAGCGGGAGCAGACCACGCCTGCGGCGGCGGCTGACCGCATCGCCGAGCGCCGCATGGCCGAGGCCGAGAGCGACCCAGCAGGGTCCCGGGGACTGCGGCTGCCGGGCGGCACCCGGTAGCGAGCGGACCGTCCTGCCACCCCGCGGCCGTCACCCTGTACCTTGAGGGTCTGGCACGCACCGGAACGCGTCGGGGCGTGCCCACTGGTCATGACAGTTCCTACCGGGGCCCGCTGCCCCGCCGTCGCGAGGGGGTCGAGCCATGGGGCGCGGCCGTGCTAAGGCAAAGCAGACGAAGGTGGCTCGCGAGCTGAAGTACAGCAGCGGCAGCCTCGACCCCGACCGGCTCAAGGCCGAGCTCGCGGCGTCACCCCCCGCCCCCTCGACCTCGACGGTCGACGTCGACGCCGATCCCTACGCCGATGACGACGAGGACGACGCCCGCTAGGGCCCTGCCGCCCGACGTCGCGAACGCCGAGAGCTCGACGGCATCCACCGTCGCTCCACGGCGCCTGTCCCTCAGCGCTTCGGCTGGGCCATCAACCGGTGGGCGACGGCCTTGACCTGTTCGGGCAGCACCTTGTTGCCGGCTCCCATCACCTTGGTCATGAGCGAGCCGGCGACGACCCTGCGGTCACCTCGCACCATCGCCTCGTAGCCCTGTCGTGCCACCTCGGCCGGATCGTCCTTGACCGAGGAGCGCCCGATCCTGGTGTCGAGCATCCCGGCCCGGGCGAAGAACCTGGTGTCCGTGGGCCCGGGCATGAGCGAGGTGACGGTGACGGGGCTGCCGCGCAGCTCCTCCTGGAGCGCCAGCGCCAGCGCCTGCACGAACGACTTCGACGCGTTGTAGACCGCCTGGTAGGTCCCGGGCATGGTCGAGGCGATCGAGGAGGTCAGCAGCAGCCGCCCCCGCTCGCGAGCCACCATGTCGCGCAGGACCAGGTGCGCGAGGTGCGCTGTCCCGCGCACGTTGAGGTCGATGAGCTGGAGGACCTCCTGGAGCTCCTCCTCCACGAACGCGTGCCCGAGTCCGACACCTGCGTTGAGCGCAGCAGCGTCGAGCAGCCGCCCGGCGGTGCGCACCCGGGCGTACAGCTCCTCCACACCCGCGGCGGTGCTCAGGTCGACCTGGACCGCCTCGACCCCTCCGCCCCTGGTCCGCAGCTGAGCGGCCGCGGACGACAGCTCGTCGTCCTCAGCAGCGACGACCAGGTCGTACCCACCGTCGGCGAACCGCAGGGCCAACTCGAAGCCGATCCCGCTCGAGGCTCCGGTGACCAGCGCGAGCGGACGGACGGGAGTGCTCACGACGAGGCCAGGCCACCGCCGGTCAGCTGGCCGAGCAGCTGGTGGCAGGTACGCGCCCGCTCGGCATCCTGCTCGGCACACTGCGTGAAGAAGGCCTGGACGTCCTCGTGGCCCTCCGCGTCCCGCAGGTAGGCGTCGTAGGCGGCCGCGGCCTTGAGGGCGTGGTACTGGACGCTGACCAGGTCGAAGACGATGTCGTCAGCAGGGCTGTGCGTGTCGGCCATGAGGATCTCCTGCTCGGGCGGCCGCGGGGCTCTCCGCGCGGCGCCGGGCAGATGCCCCGGGGTGCGGCACTGAACCGTCGACGGGTGGTCTGGGCCGATGGTCGGCTGGGTGAACCCCGAGCCAGCCGTACGCCCAGCAGGTCCCCCAACCGATCACCGTGCCCGGCCCGAAGATCGGCTGGGTGGACTCCCAGACGGCTCAGGCCGGGTGGGAGCCCGTCATGGTGACGCCGCCGTCTCCGTCGACGACCTCACCGGCGACCCAGACCGGGACATGCCGGGCGGTGAGCAGGGCGAGCGAGCGGTCGACGTCCTCGGGCGCAACCAGGGCGACCATGCCGACCCCCATGTTGAAGGTGCGCTCCATCTCGGCAGCCTCCACCCGCCCCTTGGCGCGGACCAGCTCGAAGATCGGCTGGGGGCGCCAGGTCGAGCGGTCGACGGTCGCGGACAGGTGCTGCGGCAGCACGCGGGCGAGGTTGCCCGCGAGGCCCCCACCGGTGACGTGGCTGAACGCGTGGACGTCGCTCTCGGCGATCAGCGACAGGCAGTCGAGGGCGTAGATGCGCGTCGGGACGAGGAGCTCCTCGCCGAGCGGGCCGCCGAGCTCGTCGACGATCGCCTCGAGCCGCATGCGGGCGCCCTGCAGCAGGACGTGCCGCACCAGCGAGAACCCGTTGCTGTGCAGGCCGCTCGAGCCCATGGCGAGCACGACGTCGCCCGCACGGACCCGGTCGGGCCCGAGGCACTGGTCCTCCTCGACGACCCCCACCCCGGTGCCGGCGATGTCGTAGTGGTCGGCCGGCATGAGCCCCGGGTGCTCTGCGGTCTCGCCCCCGACGAGAGCGCACCCGGCCAACTCGCACCCTGCCGCGATGCCGCCGACGATCTCGGCGATGCGCTCCGGGACGACCTGCCCGCAGGCGATGTAGTCCTGCATGAACAGCGGCTCGGCGCCGCAGACGACGAGGTCGTCGACCACCATGCCGACGAGGTCGATGCCGACGGTGTCGTGCTTGTCGAGCGCCTGGGCGATCGCGAGCTTGGTGCCGACGCCGTCGGTGGAGGAGGCGAGCAGGGGCTCGACGTACTTGCTGGTGTCGAGCCTGAACAGCCCGGCAAAGCCGCCGAGGCCGCCG
>JAOPWP010000216.1 GCA_025965615.1 Frankiales bacterium | reverse complement strand
CGCGCAGGTGCACCGGCCTTGATCTGCCCGCAGTTCGTGGCGACGGCGAGGTCGGCGATCGTGGTGTCCTCGGTCTCGCCCGAGCGGTGGCTCATCATCGAGCGGAAGCCGCTGCGGTGGGCCAGGTCGACGGCGTCCAGGGTCTCGGTCAGCGTGCCGATCTGGTTGACCTTGACCAGCAGGGCGTTGGCGCAGCCCTTGACGATCCCGTCGGCCAGGCGCTGCGGGTTCGTCACGAACAGGTCGTCGCCGACGATCTGTACGCGACCGCCCAGCACGGCCGTCAGCCGGGCCCAGCCGTCCCAGTCGCTCTCGTCGAGAGGGTCCTCGATGGAGACGATCGGGTAGGAGGCCACGAGATCGTCGTAGTAGGCGGTCATCTGGTCACTGGTCTTGGGCGCACCCTCGAACCGGTAGCCGTCGTCGCCGTGGAACTCGCTGGCCGCCACGTCGAGCGCCAGGGCGATGTCACGACCGGGCGTGAACCCGGCTGCGCTGATCGCCTCCAGGATGAGGTCGAGGGCGTCGCGGTTGGTGGGCAGGTCGGGCGCGAAGCCGCCCTCGTCACCGACGCTCGTGACCAGGCCGCGGGCCTTGAGCACGGACTTCAGCGCGTGGTAGGTCTCGGCACCCCAGCGCAGGGCCTCGCTGAAGGTCGCCGCACCGATCGGCGCGATCATGAACTCCTGGACGTCGACGTTGGTGTCGGCGTGGGCACCGCCGTTGAGGATGTTGAGCATGGGCACCGGCAGCAGGTGCGCGTTGGGTCCGCCCAGGTAGCGGAACAGCGGCAGCCGGCTGGACTCGGCTGCGGCCTTCGCGACCGCCAGGCTCACCCCGAGGATCGCGTTGGCGCCGAGCCGGCTCTTGTCCGGGGTCCCGTCCAGGTCCAGCAGGGTCTGGTCGACGATGCGCTGCTCCGTGGCCTCGATGCCGAGCAGCTCCGGGCCGATCGTGTCGAGCACGGCCGTCACGGCCTGCGACACGCCCTTGCCGGCGTAGCGGCTGTCATCGCCGTCGCGCAGCTCGACGGCCTCGAACTCGCCGGTGCTCGCACCGCTCGGCACGGCGGCCCGCGTCAGGGTGCC
This sequence comes from Frankiales bacterium, assembly GCA_025965615.1. Classification (GTDB taxonomy): domain Bacteria; phylum Actinomycetota; class Actinomycetes; order Mycobacteriales; family SCTD01; genus SCTD01. Next base: position 7,602 of record JAOPWP010000216.1, on the reverse strand, counting down.
GTCGTCGAGGGCGACCTCGACCTCGACGGTGGGGTTGCCGCGGGAGTCGAGGATCTCGCGGGCGCCGACGGCCTCGATGGAGGGCACGGTTCTCCTGCAGGTCAGGGGTCTGGGGTCGGCGCCGAGCCTACCGGCGGGGATGGCCTTCCCCGGGAGGCGCTCCGCCCCGTCCGGTCCGTGGCCGGCTCAGGCGTGCAGCCGGACCAGCCGAGACCCTGCTTCGACCCGACCCTCTCCGGCGACCTGGACGTAGAAGCCCCGTACCCCGTCGGACAGGTCGACCATGGCGGCCCGCACCTCGGGGCTCCCCGGCTCGACCGAAGGCGCCCCGAGGCAGAAGCGGCTGAACTCGATGCACGGCGCAGCGACCATGACCCCGGTCAGCGGCAGGAGCCCGCCGGACCCCGTCTCCAGGGCCAGGGCGCCGCTGAGGGCGTCGAGGGTCCACGGACCGGCCGTGTCGAGCAGCAGGCTCTCCCCGGCCGCACCGTCCACGAGGTGCGGACCGAACCGCTCCCGCATGATCGCGTAGTGCGCCCGAGGCAGCAGGGACAGCCCGTTGACCAGCTTCACGTTGCGGCTGTCCGGGTGGTCCGCGTGGTGCACGTCGAGGACCGGCTCGCCCGCCCCTCCGGCAGGTCGTGCGACGACCCCTCGGGGGCCGACGTCGAGCGAGGCGACCTCGAGCAGCGGCGCCGGGTCGTACGTGCGTGCGCCGCGCTCACCCGGCTTGAGTCTGGACCGCTGGACCTGCAGGCGCACGACGGTGCCGATCACCTCCACCTGGCCTCCCATTGCGCGGGGGTCAGCGCTGCCGGGTCGCCTCCGGCAGCTCGCACGTCGGCTTCCGCGGCGGCGAGGGAGTCGCGGTAGCTGCGGGCTGTCGCCCGCAGCGCCTCCTCGGGGTCCACTCCGGCCTCGACGCACCGGCGGACCAGCTCCCACAGCTCCCCGCCCAGACCGTCCGCATCGGGTACCGGGGCGCCCAGACGCAGCGCGCGTCGCTGCAGCTTGGCGGCCAACGACAGCGCCGGCTGCGACAGGGGCACGCCGTCGGTCACCGACGTGCGCCCCTTCTCGGCCGCCTTCGACGCCTCCCAGCTGCCTTCGAGGTCCTCGGCGCTCGCCCCGGCGAACACGTGCGGGTGGCGGCGGACCAGCTTGTCGACGAGGTCGCCGGCGACGTCGTCGATCGACCACGGCGACGCGGCCTCCTCGGCCAGCCGGGCGTGGAAGACGACCTGCAGCAGGACGTCACCCAGCTCCTCGCGCAGCCCGACGACGTCGTCGTCCTCGATCGCCTGGTAGGCCTCGTAGGCCTCCTCGATCAGGTACTGACGCAGGCTCGCGTGCGTCTGCTCGGCGTCCCACGGGCAGCCACCGGGCGAGCGCAGCCGGTCCATCACGGCGACGACGTCGAGAAGACGTGCTCCAGGAGGGTCGTAGGACCCGTGCACCAGCTCGAGCGGCGGCCCGCCCGCGACCGCGAGAAGGCCCAGACCGCGCACGAGCTCGGGGTCCGGGCCGAACCAGACGACCACCTCGCCGGCCGAGGCCCGCTCGTGCAGCTCGGACGGACGCGCGGGCCCGACGACGGCGACGTCGACGCCGGCCGCGCGGAGAAAGGGCAGCTGCGGCGAGTCCGGGTCTGCCGTCTGGACCCGGTGGGCGCGCAGGACCTCCCAGGCGGGCGAGGACAGCAGCCCGGCCGGCACCCGAGGGGAGCAGACGACCAGGACCAGCCGGCCCGTCACTACCGCGAGGGGGCGGGGGGCTGTGGCTGGGCCGGCTCCTGCGGCCGGGCCGGGTCCTGCGGCTGGGCCGGGTCCTGCGGCTGGGCCGGCCCCTGACCCGGAACCGGTGCTGGCGAGATCAGACCTGCGGCCTCGTTCGCGCGGACCTGACCGAGGGCCGCGTCCCAGACCCCGAAGCGCGGGTTGACGGTGACGCCCACCTCGGCGGCGGTGCTCTTGAGCAGGTCGTCGACGAGGGTGGTGCCCTGGTCCTCCAGCAGGCTTGCGCGCAGCTCGGGGGTCGCCTGCGCCAGGCTCGTCGTCCTGCGCTCCTGCACCTGGATCACGTGGAAGCCGAACTGCGTCCTGGCCAGCTCGACGCTGCCGGGAGGGGCGGAGAACAGCACCTGCTCGAACTCGGGCACGTAGGTGCCCCTCCCCCCCGGCGGGAGGTCGCCTCCGGACGCTTTGCTGCCCTCGTCGATCGACAGCTGGGCCGCCAGCTCGGCGAAGCGCCCCGGTTCGGCGCGCACCTGCGCCAGGGTGCTCTGGGCGAGCGCCTCGTCCGCGACGAGGATGTGCCGTGCCCTCACCTGGTCGTACTTGGTGATGTTGCTCGTGTAGGCGGCCTGCAGCTGGTCGGCCGGGACGGGCAGGTCGCGGGTGAGGGCCTCGACGAGCTCCCGCTGCAGGACGATGTCCCGCAGGACCCCGCGCAGGTCCTCGGGGGCGACGCCCGCCGTGCGGACCTGCTCCCGGAACGTCTCGGCCCCGCCGGCCTCCTGCTCGAACTCGCCCAGGGCGACGTCGAGCTCGCCCTCCGTGGCCTCGACGCCGTTGCGATCCGCGGCCACCTGGAGCAGCTCGCCGCCGATCAGCCGTCCGAGCACCTGCCGCTGGAACGTCTCCCGGTCGATCCCGAGGGCCGACAGCACCTGCGGGTCGGCCAGGCTGCGGTCGACGAGCTGCTGGAGTTGCTCAGCGCTGATCCGCTGCTCTCCGACGACAGCCGCGGCACCTGGACGCACCTGACCGTCGCCGCAAGCACTGAGCAGGAGCACGACGAGCCCAGCAAGGGCGAGCCGGCAGGAGGTGCGGGTCACGAGGACGCGGTCCCTTCGAGGATTCGGATGTCGTCTACAGGTTGCCAGACCGGGTGTGCGGTCAGCGTGAGCCTGTGGTCAGCGCCGGGGCACCGGCTGCAGAGGCCGCAGCCGTGAGCTGGTCGCCGATGACCGCGTCGAGCAGGTCGCGGCACCAGTCGAGCAGGGCGACGTCGCGCACCGGCTGACCGCCGATGCGGGCCGTCGTCGGGCGCGGGACGAGCACGGTGCCGGTCTGCGGCTTGACCATCGAGCGCGGGTAGAGGCGCTGCAGGCGCATGGTCTGCGACTCGCGCAGCTGCAGCGGGGCGAAGCGGATCGAGTTGCCCTGGACCGCGATCTCGGTCAGCCCGTAGCGCCGGGAGTGCACGCGGAACGAGGCGACCGCGAGCAGGCGCTCGACCGGGTCGGGCAGCGGGCCGTAGCGGTCGGCCAGCTCCTCGCGGACCGCCTGGACGGCGGTGTCGTCGGAGGCGGCAGCCAGGCGCCGGTAGGCCTCCAGGCGCAGCCGCTCGCCCGGGATGTAGTCGTGCGGCAGGTGCGCGTCCACCGGGAGGTCGACCCGCGTGTCGGGGACCTCAGCCTCCTCCGCGGACCCGCCCCGCTTGAACTCCGAGACGGCGTCGCCGACGAGGCGCATGTAGAGGTCGAAGCCGACGCTCGCGATGTGACCGGACTGCTCACCGCCGAGCAGGTTGCCCGCCCCTCGGATCTCGAGGTCCTTCATCGCGACGGCCATGCCGGCGCCGATCTCGGTGTTCTGAGCGATCGTCGCCAACCGGTCGTGGGCGAGCTCGGTCAACGGGCGGTCGGGCGGGTAGGTGAAGTAGGCGTACGCACGCTCCCGCCCGCGCCCGACCCGGCCGCGGATCTGGTGGAGCTGCGACAGCCCGAAGGCGTCGGCCTTGTCGACGATCAGGGTGTTGGCGTTGGGGATGTCGAGACCCGACTCGACGATCGTCGTGCAGACGAGGACGTCGTAGTGCTTCTCCCAGAAGCCGACCATGACCTGCTCGAGCGTCTCCTCGTTCATCTGGCCGTGCCCGGTGGCCACGCGGGCCTCGGGCACGAGGTCGCGGATCCGCGCCGCCACCCGGTCGATCGACTCGACCCGGTTGTGCAGGAAGAACACCTGCCCCTCGCGCAGCAGCTCGCGACGGATCGCCGCGCTGATCTGCTTCTCGTCGTAGACGCCGACGAAGGTGAGCACCGGGTGCCGCTCCTCGGGCGGAGTCAGGATCGTGGACATCTCGCGGATGCCGGTGAGGCTCATCTCCAGCGTCCGCGGGATCGGCGTGGCGCTCATCGTGAGCACGTCCACCGCCGTGCGCATCTGCTTGAGGAACTCCTTGTGCTCCACCCCGAAGCGCTGCTCCTCGTCGACGATCACGAGGCCGAGATCCTTGAACTGCGTGCTCTTGGACAGCAGCCGGTGCGTGCCGATCACGACGTCGACGGTCCCTGCCGAGACGCCGTCCATCACCTCCTTCTGCTCCTTGTCGGAGTTGAAGCGGCTGACGGCGCGCACCGTGACGGGGAACTGCTGGAAGCGGTCGCGGAAGGTGTTGTAGTGCTGCTGCACGAGCAGGGTCGTGGGGACGAGGATGACCACCTGCTTGCCGTCCTGCACGGCCTTGAAGGCGGCGCGCACGGCGATCTCGGTCTTGCCGTAGCCGACGTCACCCATGATCACCCGGTCCATCGGGACCGGCTTCTCCATGTCCTGCTTCACCTCGGAGATGGCCTCGAGCTGGTCCGGCGTCTCGACGTACGGGAAGGCGTCCTCGAGCTCTCGCTGCCACGGGGTGTCCGGGCCGAAGGCGTGCCCGGGGGCGGCCATGCGTGCGCTGTAGAGCTGGATCAGGCCGGCGGCGATCTCCTTGACCGCCTTCTTGGCCCGCCCCTTGCGCTTGGCCCAGTCGCCGCCGCCGAGCTTGTCGAGGGCCGGCGCCTCACCCCCGACGTAGCGGGTGACGAGGTCGAGCTGGTCGGTCGGCACGAACACGCGGTCACCCGGCTGGCCGCGCTTGCTCGGGGCGAACTCGAGGATGAGGTACTCGCGCGTGGCGCCCTGGACGGTGCGCTGCACCATCTCGACGTAGCGCGCGACGCCGTGCTGCTCGTGGACCACGGTGTCACCTGCCCGCAGCTGCACCGGGTCGACCGCGTTCCTGCGCCGGCTCGGCATGCGCTTGCTGACGTCCTTGGTGCCCGCGCCGCGGGTGCCGGTCAGGTCCGTCTCGGTCAGCAGGACGGTGCGCAGCAGGTCGCTGCGGAATCCGGTGCCGAGGCAGCCGGTCGACAGGTGGACCACCCCTGCGTCGAGCTCACCGGTCACGTGCTCGTCGAGGCGCGCCGGGACCTCCGCGTCGCGCAGCAGCTCGTGCAGTCGCTGGGCCGGCCCGTGCCCCTCGGTCGTGACGACGACCCGCCACCCGTCAGCGGTCCAGGACCGCAGATCGGAGATGGCGCGCTCCACCTCGCCGCGGTAGGCGGGCGGCGGCTTCGCGGCGAGGACCACCGTGTCGTCCTCGAGGTCCTCGTCGGCCGTGAACGGCGTCAGGGTCCACCACGGCAGGCTCATGCCCTGGGCGTGTTCGCGGACCTCGACCAGGCTCTTGTACGCGGCTGCGCCGAGGTCGACGGGCGCGACGCCGCCGACCGCGGCCGTCGCCCAGGATGCCTCGAGGAACTCCTGGCTGGTGCGCACCAGGTCGTGGGCGCGGGTGCGCACCTTCTCGGGGTCGCACACCACGACCGTCGACGACGGCGGCAGCTCGTCGAGCAGGAGCTGCAGCTCGTCCACCAGCACCGGGGCGAGCGCCTCCATGCCCTCGACGGGCGTGCCGTCGGCGATCCGGCTGCAGATGTCAGCCAGCTCCGGGTGCGTCTCGGCGAGCGCCCGGGCGCGCGCCCGCACCTCGGGGGTGAGCAGGAGCTCCCGGCAGGGCGGCGCCCACAGGCCGTGCCCGACGACGGCGCCCGTGCCGTCGGCGCTTCCGTCGAGCGAGCGCTGGTCCGCCACCTTGAACGAGCGGATCTCCTCGACCGTGTCGCCCCACCACTCGACCCGGACCGGGTGCTCCTCGGTAGGCGGGAAGACGTCCAGGATGCCGCCGCGTACGGCGAACTCGCCCCGCTTCTCCACCAGCTCCACCCGGGCGTAGGAGATGTCGACCAGACGGCGGACCACCGCCTCCGGGCCGCCGTCGACGTCCTGTCCGGCGACCAGCTCGACCGGCTCGAGGTCCCCCAGGCCGGGCACCTGCGGCTGCAGGATGCTCCGGACGGGGGCGACGACGACGTCGAGCGGACCCGTCGACGGGTCGGCGTCGGGGCCGGTCACCGCGCTCGGGTGGTTGAGGCGACGGAGCACCGCGAGCCTGCGTCCCACCGTGTCCGCCCGAGGGCTCAGGCGTTCGTGCGGCAGCGTCTCCCAGCTCGGGTAGAGCGCGACCCGGTGCCCGTCGAGCAGGCTGCTCAGCGCATCGACCAGGTCCTCGGCCTCGCGGCCGGTGGCGGTGACGGCGAGGACCGTGCGCCCCTGCTTGGCGAGCCCGGCGATGACGAAGGGGCGCAGCCCGGTCGGTCCCGTCAGGTCGAGGGTCGCCGCGGTCGGGGCGTCGAGCGCACGCCGCAGGGCGGGGTCGCCCGAGACGACGTCGAGCAGACCGGCGAGCGACAAGGGAGGACCCTTCCAGGGCAACGCGAACGAACCCCGCGCGGTCGGGGACCGGGGGGTGCGGCACCTGCGGCGCCGGCTCTCAGGGTACGTCCGTGCGACGGTCTCCGCGACGGGACACCGACCCCGCACCGGGGGTCGCAGGCTCAGCAGGACCGTTCGAACAGCACGGCCTTCGGCAGGGCCAGGACCTCGTACCCCGTCCGGGCGAGGGACCGGGCGGGACCCGCGCGCACCGTCACGAGCGTCACCCGCACGCCGTCGTCGACGCAGCGCTCGAGACGGATCCCTGCCCGGAACGCCTGCTCGTTCTGGACGACGACCAGCACGTCGTCCCATCCTCGCTGGCGGGCCAGCTCGGCCACAGCCCGCGCCTCACCTCGCGTCGTGCTCGGGGAGGGTGTGAAGCAGATCTGCTCGACCGGCACGTCCGGCAGGCAGGACGAAGGAGTCTCGGTGGCGAGCACCACGACGTCGACGAAGCCGTCCCGCACGAGTCGCTCTGCCCGTTCGATGCGGGGACCCGGGCCTCCGAGGACGACGACGGCATCCGCGTGATGGGGGGGTCGACCAGCCGGGAGGACGAACAGGACGACCGCACAACCGAGGACGACCAGGCCGAGCAGCACGGCCCCCCACCGGAACGACCGCGCCAGCCGCGCGCCCCCAGGCCCCGGTGCCCCCACGCCCGGAGGGTAGTGCCGTCGCGCCCATTGTGGTGTACACCTGCGACGCCGGGCGATCGCTGCCTGGGGTGCAGCGAGCTGGCGAGCCGGGGGGCGGACGTGTCAGGAACCACGAGCACCCAGATCACGGCCGTCGTGGTGACCTACCAGAGCGCCGGGCTCCTGCGCGCGTGCCTCGAAGCGCTGGCGGCCGAGGCTCACACCGTGGACGAGTTCGAGCTGGTCATCGTCGACAACGACTCCTCCGACGGGACGGAGGCGGTCGCCACCGCAGCCTGGCCACGAGCCTGCTTCGTGCAGATGGGGCGCAACGCGGGCTACGCCGCCGCCATCAACGAGGGCCTGGGCCAGCGGCGTGGGTCCGGCGCGGTGCTCGTGCTCAACCCCGACGTCCGGCT
>JAOPWP010000177.1 GCA_025965615.1 Frankiales bacterium | reverse complement strand
TAGCTGTCTGTCGATCGGTTGGATCGACACAACGAAATCACCCCGTAGCAGCCAACTTTCGCCGTTCGGGCCTTGCTTGACCCCCCTGCTCGTGAGATCATTCGAACAGGTGTTCGCAGGCGTAGGGGGTGGGGCCCGTGCTCGACGACGGCGACAAGCTCGGCTGCGCCGCACCCTGCGAGGTCGAGGCCGAGGTCCTGACGCTGCCCCTGCGACGCGGGGATTCCACGCAAGTGGTCCACAGGCCGAACGACCTGTCCGAGCCGATCCGAGCGCTGGTCTCCGCGGTCGAGACGGTCGCTCGGCAGCGACCGGTCGACCTGCCGGCGGATCAGGCCCTCGCAGAGGCGGGCGTCCTGCTGGCTCAGCTCGAGGTGCTGCACGCCGTCGTCCTGGAGCGCGTCGCTGACGTGGACACCCGCAAGCTGCACGTGCTGGCGGGAGCCCCGTCGACCGGCACCTGGGTGGCCCGGCAGCAGACGAGCCTGGACCGTGGCGAGGTCGCGCTGGCCCGCCGGCTCGACGGCCTGCCGGGCGTCGCTGCAGCCCTCGGTGCCGGGACGGTGTCGGTCGAGTGCGGCCGCCGGGTGGCGGCGGCGCTGACGAGGCTCCGCCGGCACCTCGACCGGCCCGACGGCTTGATCGACGGGCAGCCGGGGCAGCAGACGGTGGCCGCGGTGGTGGTCGACGGCGTGCTGACCTGCATCTGCGAAGCCCTCGGCGGTCTGTCCGAGGACGATCCGCGGGTGTTGACCCTGCAGGCGCAGCTCAGCGAGATCGCCGCTCGCCGGGTGTCGGAGCTGAGCCGGCTCGAGGCGGCGTTCCTCGTCCTCGCCCGGCAGGTCGAGCCCGCCCTGCTGCCCTCTGCCCTGACCCGCCTCGTCGACGCCCTGCTGCCCAACGACCTGGAAGCCCGTTCCGACGCTGCCCACGACGAGCGCGGCTTCGGCCTCCGGCGCAAGGCCGACGGGTCGGGGTGGACGATCACCGACGGCGAGCTCGACCTCGAGTGCGGCGAGCTGCTCCAGACGGTCCTGACCGCCGAGCTCGCTGTCGACGAGGACAACCCGGCAGACACGGCGGCGTACGCCCTCGCGCGGGCCGACGGCTGGCAGCCCGGCGGGCCGCTGCCTGCCTGCGCGGGGCCGCGTTCTCTGCGCCGACGACGACATGACGCCCTCAAGAACGGACTGCGTCGCTACCTCGACGCTGGGATCGCCGGCCAGCGCGACAGGCAGGCGCCGCACCTCGCAGTCACGGTCAGCGCGGAGGCGCTGTCGGGAGCACCCGGCTCGCTCGGTCCGGTCACGGGCTCCGGGACGCTGCTCCCGCGCAGCCTGGTCCGCCGCTGGTCCTGCGACAGCGCCGTCACCAGGTTCGTGCTCAGCCTGGGGCGCAAGGTCATCGAGGCCAGCCACACCGAACGCACGCTGAAGCCGCACGAGCGCCGGGCCAAGCGGATCGAGACAGGCGGGCACTGCCAGGGCGCCGGCTGCACCCGGGGGCCCGGCAGCCGCCTGGTCCCCCACCACGCCGACCCCTGGGCTCGCAGCCGGACGACCAGTCTGAGCGGCACCGTCCTGCTCTGCGAGCAGACCCACCACGACCTGCACAGCGGCGGCCACTTCATCCGGCTCAAGGACGGGCGGCTGCTCGGGCCCGACGGCTGGGCCTGCTCGGACGAGATCAGCTGAGCCGTCGTCGGGGCCGCTATGCTGCCTGCCGCACCATGGTGGGTGTAGCTCAGCTGGTAGAGCACCGGGTTGTGATCCCGGTTGTCGCGGGTTCGAGCCCCGTCACTCACCCCAAGACGATGCGCCGTCAGGCGGGGGTTTTCGGCGCTGCTCGTGCGGCGGCCGAGCGGGACCGCAGCGAGCGGGCGCGGGACAACGAGGCGTCAGGCTGAGCCAGACGTGCTCGTCCACCAGCCCTCGCCGTGGAAGGTCGAGATGGGCAGAACGGCTTAGGGTCGCCGAGCCCGCTACCGATGCTCGTACGAGAGCAGGCGTTCGACGGGGGGAGGCCGCATGTCGTTCGGCCACCGAGCTGCACGCCTGAAGCGGCACCTGCGCCGACCCCGGTCCGTCGAAGACCACGCGATCGTCGCGCTGCTCACGGTCTGCGCTTCGGCAGCGAGCCTGTCGGCCTTGTTCCCCATGACGCCCCAGGCTCCGGTCAGGCTGAACGCCGCCCTGGCTGTCATCGGCTTCGGCCTGGCGGGGGCGTGCTGGCTGTCGAACTGGCGGGGCTTGCCGCACATCGCGCTGATCACGACGATCGCCGGGCTTGCCGTGCTCACAGCTTCCGCTGCTACCCCGGCTGGCACGGCCGCCCTCGGCATGAGCTTCACCTGGACGGCCGCCTACGCGGCGTTCTTCTTCTCGCGCTCAGCGGCCCGGGCGTACGCCGTCAGCGCCACCGCTGCCTTCGGCGTGGGTGTGACCGTGAACCCGTTCCTCGGGATGCTGCACGTGTGGTTGCTGACCACTCTGACTTCGCTCGTGGCCGTCGAGGCGATCGCCTCGTTGGTCGGTCGCCTGCGGCGCGCCGCGCTTCGTGATCCGTTGACCGACCTGCTCAACCGGGCCGGCCTGCACCGGCAGGGCGAGCGCGCACTGAGGAGCGCCACCAAGACCGGAGCGCCCCTGACGGTCGTCGTGCTCGACCTCGACGGGTTCAAGGCCGTGAACGACGACCAGGGCCACGCGGCTGGCGACCGACTCCTGGTAGCGCTGGCGCGCGCCTGGGAAGGGGAGATGCGGGCCACCGACATCCTCGCCCGCTTGGGCGGAGACGAGTTCGTGCTGCTGCTCCCTGACACGGATGTTCACGGTGCCGCGATGCTCCTCCAGCGCCTGGCCCACCGCTCGCCCGCAACCTGGAGCGCCGGCACCGCCACACACGAGGCCGGCAGCTCGCTGCAGCGGCTGCTGTCGGAAGCCGACAGTGACCTCTACCGCGTCAAGGCTGCTCGCGAGGTCGTCCCGCGGCGGTGACGGAGGGCCCTCGCCGGCGCCGCGTCGGGCACGTACGGCACCGCCCAGCCGCCCAAGCTCGGACGCGCCCACCCGGGGGACGAGGCGCGCGCCGTGCTGGGGCAGAAGCTCGGACCGCGACCACCTCCCTGAGCCCTGCTTCCGTTCCCGGATCGGCCTTGACAGGCCGCCGGCATGCGGACAAGTTCGGACATCGGGCAGGGGGCCGCGATGACGATCACAGCCGTTCGGAGCGACCGGCGGTCGCCAGGTGCCGGCCGGCACCACGAGCTGCGCCTGCTCGGAGCCTTCGCGCTGTCCAGCGACGGTCAGCTGCACGCGCTGCCTCGTGGAGGGCAGCGGCTGCTGGCCTACCTCGCCCTGCAGCCCGGCAGGGAGCGCGAGCTCGTCGCCGGCACCCTCTGGCCCGACGTGGTCGCGACGCGGGCGCTCGGCAACCTCCGCTCGACGCTCTGGCGGCTGTCCCGGGCCGGGTTGCGCCTCAGTGCCTGCGGTCCGTCCCTGTCGCTGCCCCCTGACGTGGACGTCGACGTGCACCGGCTGTTCCGTGCCGCCGTCGAGCGCAGGCAGTCCGAGGTCGACGCAGAGACCCACGCCTGGTTCTGGTCAGCAGGGGCCGACGAGCTGCTGCCCGGCTGGTACGACGACTGGGTGCTGGTCGAACGCGAGCGCCTGCGCCAGCTGCGGCTCCACGTCGGCGAGGCGATGGCCGAACGGCTGTGCCGGTCGGGGCAGCACGCGGCGGCCCTGCAGGTGGCGCTGCAGGTCGTCGCCTTCGAGCCGTTGCGCGAGAGCGCCCACCGGCTGGTCATCTCGGTGCACCTGGCCGAGGGCAACATCAGCGAGGCCGTGCGCCAGTACCGCACCTGCTGCGCTCTGCTCAGCGCCGAGCTCGGCGTCGGTCCGAGCCCCCTGCTGCAGCGCCTCGTGCAGGGCGCGCCTGCTCGCGGCGGCCTCCTCCCGTACCCACGGTTCTCGACGCAGACCTGAGTGCTCGGACCGTCACCCGCGTCGGAAGACCGGCAGCCGCTTCTCGACGAAGGCCCGAGCAGCCTCGGCGTGGTCATCGGTCGCGTAGGCCGCCAGGTGGTGCGTGACCTCGACGTCCATGTAGTCCTCCAGGGAGGCCTGCAGCGCCAGACCGACGTTCTCCTTCATGTAGCCCAACGCGGTGCGCGGACCGTTGGCGAGCCGGTGTGCCACCTCGAGCGTCCGCTCCTGCAGGAGCTCCGGCGCCACGACCGCCGTGAGCAGCCCGAACCGCTCGGCCTGCTCGGCCGTCAACCGCTCTGACAGGTAGAGCAGCTCGCGCGCCCGGGCCGTGCCGACGAGGTGGGCGAGGAACCAGGCACTGCCGTAGTCGCCGGACAGCCCGACCTTGGCGAAGGCCGTCGTGAGGACGGCGCTCGACGAGGCGTAGCGCAGGTCGCAGGCCAGGGCGAGCGAGAGCCCTGCCCCGGCCGCAGCACCCGGGATCATCGCCAGCGTCGGCTTGGCCATCCGGAACAGCCGGGCGCTGGTGCCCCGCTGACTGGCCCGCTGCCGCTGCTCCTGTCCCGCGGGCGCCGCCCCCGGGGTGCGTTCGGCGAACCCCTTCACATCGCCTCCGGCGCAGAAGGCCCCACCGGCCCCGGTGAGGACCACCGCTCCGACCGAGTCGTCGACCTCGAGCGCTGCGAGTTGGCGCTCGAGGGCCGCGAGCATGTCCAGCGACAGGGCGTTGCGGCGGTCCGGGCGGTTCATCGTCAGGACGGCGACCCCGTCGGTGATGTCGGCGAGCAGGTCCTGCGTACCGGTGTCGATCTGCGTCATGCGGTTTCCTCCAGCGGGATCACGTCGAACGCCACCCCGGCCACGACCTCGGAGACCGGCTGCGTTCCGGACAGGCTGATGGTGGCAGCGACGATGCCGAGACCTGCACGGCGACCCGTACGAGGTGCCGGTGCGACGAACCGGACGGCCTGGCCCGTGTCGAGGACGAGCTCAGCGCCGGCCAGCGGCAGGTCGAGGACCGCGGCCCAGCGCTGCGCCACGGCCAGCGGGTCGTCGACGGCGATCGTCACGGAGCGCAGGCCACCACGGGCGGGCGGTGGGAACCCGGACTCGAACGGCGGCGTCCACGTCGGCCCCGCCCACCGCCAGGACCCGGGCGGGTCGACCGTGTCGAGGGCGAGCAGGGCTCCGCCGACGTCCTTGGGGTGCAGGTGCAGGTCGGTCACGTCCGGCAGCACGACCTCGTGCACGACGCGCACCCCTAGCTGCCCCAGCCTGGTGCGCTCCAGCACGGGCGGTGGCGCATCGACCATGAGCATGTAGCCCCCGTCCCCCTCGCGGCGCTCGATCCACCGGCCGACGGCCGTGCCGGGAGCCCGAGGTGCCACGACTTCCACGAAGTCGCCTCCTGCCGCCAGCACCGCGTTGACCAGGCCGAACGTCTCCACACCGGGATCGCGGTAGGGCTCCCCCGTGCGGAGCAGGTCGCGCAGCCCGGAGACGGCCGGTTCCAGGTCGCTGGCGGCGAGGACGAGCTGGCGCAGGCGGAGCACCTCCGGAGGCTCCCACGAGCAGAGTGCGACGGGGGTCTCTGGCCCGGTGGGGCGCCCGTCGCGGCATGCTGTCGGGATGACGACGACAGGCCCTCGGACGCCCGCAGCCGCGGACCCCACCACCGCCGACCTGCTCGACCGGGTCCAGTCGCTGCTCGCCTCGCACCCACCTGCTGAGGTGGACCGGCTCGACTTCCTGCGGGCCCGCTTCGACGCCGGCCTGGCCTGGGTGGGCTACCCGGTGGGGCTCGGTGGGCTCGGGATCCCCCGCGAGCTGCAGGCCGTGGTCGACGCGGCGCTGGCTGCCGCGGGTGCGCCGGACAACAGCCCGCGCAGCATCGGCATCGGGCTCGGCATGGCTGCTCCCACGATCCTGGCGCACGGCAGCGACGAGCAGAAGCAGCGCTGGCTGCGCCCGCTGTGGACCGGCGAGGAGGTCTGGTGCCAGCTGTTCAGCGAGCCCGGCGCCGGCTCCGACCTCGCCGCACTCGGGACACGCGCGGTCCGCGACGGCGACGAGTGGGTCGTCAACGGGCAGAAGGTCTGGACCTCGATGGCCCACGAGGCCCGCTGGGGCATCCTGGTCACGCGGACCGACCCTGACGTCCCGAAGCACGCCGGCATGACCTACTTCGGCTGCGACATGCACGTGCCCGGCGTCGACGTCCGGCCGCTGAGGCAGGCGACCGGCGAGGCGGAGTTCAACGAGGTCTTCCTCACCGACGTGCGCCTGCCCGACACCGACCGGATCGGCGAGGTCGGCAACGGGTGGCGCGTCGCCACCGGCACCCTCATGAACGAGCGGGTGGCGATCGGCGGGCAGTCGGCTCCCCGTGAGGGCGGCATGCTGGGCATGGTCACCTCGGTGTGGCGCGAGCGGCCGGAGCTGCGCACGCCCGGCCTCCACAGCGAGCTGATGGAGCAGTGGGTACGCGCGGAGGCCTCGCGGATCACCGGAGAGCGGCTCCGGCAGCAGATGGCGGCCGGGACGCCCGGCCCCGAGGGCTCGGCCGCGAAGCTGATGTTCTCGGAGCTCAACCAGAGGCTGAGCGGCCTGCTGCTCGAGCTGCTCGGCGAGCAGGGCCTCGCCTACGACGACTGGACCATGCGTCGGCCCAAGGAGGTGCACTTCCACGGCAACCGCCCCGGCTACAGCTACCTGCGGGCCAAGGGCAACTCCATCGAGGGCGGTACGACCGAGATCCTGCTCAACATCGTGGCCGAGCGGGTGCTCGGGCTCCCCGGTGAGATGCGCGTCGACAAGGACGTCCCCTGGAAGGACCTGCCCCGATGACCGGCTTCCCCTCGCTGCTGCACAGCGACGACGAGCAGCAGCTGCGCGAGACGGTGCGCCGTCAGCTGGCCGCCAGGGCCGACTGGTCCTCGGTCCTCAGGCGGGTCGAGGCTGATGACCCGTACGACGCCGACACGTGGCGCACCCTGGCCGCCCAGACCGGAGCAGCCGGGCTCCCGGTGCCGGAGGAGCTCGGCGGCGCAGGTGCGTCGTGGCGCGAGACCGCCGTGGTCGCAGAGGAGCTCGGCCGCTCGCTGGCGGTCGTGCCGTTCCTCGGCAGCGCCGTGCTGGCCACGGCCGCACTCCTGCACGCCGGCGAGAGCGAGCTGCTGCCCCAGGTGGCTGGCGGCGAGCGCACGGCCGTGCTCGCCGTACCCCTTTCCACCTGGCCGGGCAGCTCCTTCCCCACCTCGGTGTCGGTCGAGGGCGACGCGCTGACCGGCCGCGTCACGAGCGTCGGGGACGCGGGCGCAGCTGACGTGCTGCTCGTCCCGGCGATCGGCCCCGACGGCCCGTCGCTGTGGGCGGTGGAGGCCTTCGAGGTGACCCCCCGGACGTCCCTGGACATGACGCGTCCGCTCGGCGACGTCACGCTCTCCGGGAGCTCCGGGCGGCGGGTCGCCGAGGGCGCCGCAGCCGAGGCCGCACTGCAGCACGCCCTCATGGTCGGCGCCGGGATCCTCGCCTCGGAGCAGCTCGGCCTCGCCGAGCAGTGCCTCGAGACGACGATCGCCTACCTCAAGGAGCGCTACCAGTTCGGCCGGCCGCTCGGGTCCTACCAGGCGCTCAAGCACCGGCTCGCGTCCCTGTGGGTCGAGGTCACCCGCGCTCGGGCCACCGCGCGCTACGCAGCGGGCTGCCTCGCGACGCAGGACCCGGACACGGCAGTCGCGGTCGCCGTCGCTGCGGCGATCTGCTCCGACGTGGCCGTGCTGGCCGCCGAGGAGTGCGTGCAGCTGCACGGGGGCCTCGGCTTCACCTGGGAGCACCCGGCGCACCTGTGGCTCAAGCGCGCGAAGGCCGACCAGATCGCGCTCGGCACGCCGGACCGCCACCGGGCCGCGCTGGCAGACCTCGTCGACCTCCCGCTCGGCGCCGGCTGAGCGGTCCTGGCGCCTGCGGTGGCACGATGCGGGCAGGAACCCCGCAGCCGGAAGGACCGTTGAGCCACCATGGACCTCATCTGCCCGAAGTGCCAGGCGTCGATGCGCACCTACGAGCGCAACGGCGTGCACGTCGACCAGTGCTCGGAGTGCCGCGGCATCTTCCTCGACCGCGGTGAGCTCGAGAGGCTCGTCGACGCCGAGGACGCGTGGAAGGCCGGGTCGTCAGGTCAGGGGTCGGGTGCGCCCGAGACGCAGGACCGGCCGTCGGCACCGCAGCCTGCCGCTGCCGGGGGGCTGGGCGCCATCGTCGGCGAGGTCATGTCACAGGCCCGCGCGGCCAAGCAGAGCAGCTCCAGCTCGCACGGCGGCTACGGCTCGCACGGCCAGCCGCACCGCAAGAAGTCCTCGTCCTTCCTGGGCGAGCTGTTCGGCTAGTTCGACATGAGCACGGTTGCACCCCACGGCCTGCACCACGTCACGGCGATCGCCGAGGACCCGCAGCGCAACGTCGACTTCTACGCCCACGTGCTGGGCCTGCGGCTGGTCAAGCAGACGGTCAACTTCGACGCCCCTGAGACCTACCACCTCTACTACGGCGACGCCGCCGGTCGTCCCTCGAGCCTGCTCACCTTCTTCCCGTGGCCGGGGGTGCCTCCCGGCCGGCAGGGCACCGGACTCGCGACCGTCACGTCCTTCTCCGTCCCGGAGGGCTCTCTCGCCTGGTGGCAGCGACGCCTGGCCGATCGGGGCGCCGACGCCGACGCCCCCCGGACCCGTGACGGCGAGGACGTGCTCGTCCTGAGGGACCCGGACGGCATGGTCCTCGAGCTGGTCGCGGCACCCGGTGACGCGCGCAGCGGATGGGACGGCGAGGCCAGCATCCCGAGCGAGCACGCGGTGCGCGGGCTGCACGCGATCACCCTGTCCGAACGGGTGCTCGACGCCTCCGCGGCCATGCTCACCGACCTGCTCGGCATGCGCCTGCGCAGCGAGGACGGCGCCTCGGCCCGCTTCGCGATGGCCGGCGGTGAGTCGGGCACCCTCGTCGACGTCGCGGCGTCGCCCCGCGACCGGGGCCTGCAAGCGGGAGGCACCGTGCACCACGTCGCGTTCCGGGCGCCCGACCTCGCGACCATGACCCGCTGGCAGGCCGAGCTCCTGGACAGCGGCATCGACGTCACCGACATCCGCGACCGCCAGTACTTCAAGAGCATCTACTTCCGGGAACCCGGAGGCGTGCTCTTCGAGATCGCCACGGACGAGCCGGGTTTCGCCACGGACGAGCCGCTGCTGGAGCTGGGCCGCTCGCTGAAGCTCCCGCCGTGGCTCGAGCCCGACCGCGAGCAGATCGCCGCAGCCCTCCCGCCGCTGCGCCTCGACGCGACCGGCTGACGGGCCCGGGCGCAGCGTCCGACCGAGGGACGGGCCCGGGGCCCCCGGCCACTCCGCCGCCTGCACCACGAGCCGTTGCGCACCGATTCGCGCCGTTCTGGCCGTACCTGGGGCTCGGGGGCCATCATGACCCCATGACGCGCAGCCACCACGCCGACAGCCGCACCGACGAGGGCGCGGCGTTCGCCGAGCCCGACGTCGACGAGACCCTCGACCAGTCCCTCGACGAGGGGCCCGACGCCGCGCTCCACAGCTTCGCGGTGGTCGCCCGCTTCCGCCTCGACGCAGCGACGGCCCACGACGCCGAGGTCTCCGTCCGCAAGGACCTCCAGGTGCTCGGCGGCGCCTTCAGCGACGCGAAGGTCGAGCCGCAGGAGCCCGACGGGCGCTGGGCCGTGGACGTACGGTTCGTCGTCGCCTCCGTGGACGGCGAGCTGGCGGTGGAGGGAGTGCACAGCACCCTGCGCGAGCAGGGCTTGGAGCCCGACGAGGCGTGGGTCGCCGAGCGGCTCCCCTAGACCGTCCCGGGACGTCCGCAGGCCGCGACGAAGCGCTCGACGAGCTCCCGGCGCCAAGCCCTCGAGCCGCTCGTCCAGGTGTCACGGGACGGAGAGGGTGGTCATCGCCTGCGCGGAGGGCAGGGTGGGAGTGGAGCCACTTGATAGCGTCCCGTCGTGTCCGCCGCTGGCTTCCGTCGACTCGACGTGGTCGATCCTGCTGCGGGACAGCCCTTCCCAGTCCTGTTGATGTACCCGACGGACGTCCCCGAGCAGGTGATGAGGCTCGGGCCGTACCCGATGTCGTTGGCCGCGGACGCCCCCGCGCTGGGCGGGCCGTGGCCCCTGGTCGTCGTGTCACACGGTTCAGGCGGCACCCCCCTGCTCCACCGATCACTGGCCGCGTCCCTGGCCCGCGACGGGTTCGTGGTGGCACTGCCCGAGCACCCGCGCAACAACCGGACGCTGGACGACCTCGCGGGCACCGCCGCAGTGCTGGCTGACCGCCCGAGGCAGCTGCGGGCCGTCGTCGACGCGGTGCTCGCAGACGAGCAGGTGGGCCCGGTCCTCGACGCCCGGGCCGTCGCCGTCCTCGGGCACTCCTTGGGCGGCTACACCGGACTCGCCTGCGCGGGGGGCCGACCGAGCGCCTTCCCGCACGAGACTGCCGACGGGCAGCCCGCTCTCGTACCGGTGCAGCGCGACGACCGCATCCGCGCGCTCGTGCTGCTCGCCCCCGCCACCCCGTGGTTCATGGCTGCCGGAGCGCTCGACGAGGTGCGCGTGCCGATCCTGCTGCTCTCCGGCTCGCGAGACCAGATCACCCCGCCGTGGCACGCGCAACTCGTCGTCGACGGCGTGCCCACCGACACTCCCGTCGACCACCGGGTCATCGAGGGAGCCGGGCACTACTCGTTCCTCACCCCCTTCCCGCCAGCCATGGCGACCCTGCGCCTCCCACCGGCCCAGGACCCGCCGGGCTTCGACCGACCTGCCTTCCACGCGCAGCTGGACCGCGACGTGGCCGCCTTCCTGCGCCGGGCCCTCGCCGAAGGGCCCGTCACATGAGGCGGCCGGTCATCGGGATCACGACCTACCGGGAGCCTGCCTCCTGGGGGGTGTGGCGGCGACCCGCGGACCTGCTCGGCGCTGGCTACGCCGACGCCGTCCTTGCTGCCGGCGGCGCCCCGGTGCTGGTCCCGCCGCTCGCGGAGTCGGCCCTGGACGTGCTCGGCGCCCTCGAGGGGCTGGTCCTCGCGGGCGGGGCCGATCTCGACCCCTCGCGCTACGACGCGGCCCCGGAGCCCTCCACCGGTGCCCCTCGGCCCGACCGTGACGCGACCGAGTTGCGCCTGGCAGCAGCCTGTCTCGACGGCGGCATCCCCCTGCTGGCGATCTGCCGCGGCATGCAGGTGCTCAACGTCGCGCTCGGCGGCGACCTGGTGCAGCACCTCCCCGACGTCGAGGGGGCAGCGGCACACCGCGGGTCGGACGGCGTCTTCGTCGAGCGCTCGCTCGACGTCGATCCGGCCAGCCTGCTGGGGGCCGTCGTCGGTGCCGAGCTCGACGTGCACTGCTACCACCACCAGGCAGTCGGACGCCTCGGCACGGGGTTGCGGGCCGTGGCCTGGAGCGAGGACGGGCTGGTCGAGGCGCTCGAGCTCGAGGGGGCCGCGGCTTTCCTGCTCGCCGTCCAGTCGCACCCCGAGGAGTCGGCAGACCGCCGGTTGTTCGAGCGGTTCGTCAGCGCGGCCGCACGGCGACCGACGGCGGGCGGGGCTCTCCCGGGCTGACTGGCCGCTGAGCGACCGGGCCCGCCTCCCTTGCCTGTTCGGTGTCCCCGGCCTTATGGTCCGCTCCCAGACCATTGATGTGTCGTCGCGCTCGCCCCGCCCCGCCGTGTGACCCCCGCTCTCCCGCTCCCCGACCGCTCCGCGTCGCCGAGCGCAGCAGCTCCTCCTCCCGGAAGGACGCAGCATGTCGGAGTCCGCTCACCCCAGCAGCAGCACCGCCGCACAGCAGGTCGGAGGCCCCTCGGCCGCGGTCGACGAGGACGCCAGGCGGCTCAACGAGCTGGGCTACGCCCAGGAGCTCAAGCGGAACATGTCGGCGTTCTCCAACTTCGCCGTCTCCTTCACGATCATCTCGATCCTGTCGGGGTGCCTGACCCTGTACGGGTTCGGCCTCAACACCGGCGGGCCGGCGGTCATCGTCTGGGGGTGGCCGATCGTCGGCCTGATGACGCTGTTCGTCGGGCTGGCCATGGCCGAGGTCTGCTCCAGCTTCC